>NZ_JPGM01000067.1:0-56215 GCF_000731655.1 Burkholderia sp. MSh2
CGATCGAGCGGATGGGGATGAAGGCGATCGAGGTGGCGACGCATCCGGAGTACGGGATCGACATCGCGGCGCTGGCGACGATCGCGAAATCGCAGCCGATCGCCGCGTGCATGGTGATGCCGAACTTCCAGAACCCGATGGGGTTCCAGATGCCGGACGAGCGCAAGCGCGAGCTGGTCGAGTTCGCGACGAGAGCGGACATGCCGATCATCGAGAACGGCGTGTACAACGAACTGTATTTCGGCAACACGCATCCGAGCACGCTGAAGTCGTTCGACCGCCACGACATCGTGCTGCATTGCTCGTCGTTCTCGAAGAGCCTGACGGCCGCGTACCGGATCGGCTGGGCGTTGCCGGGCCGCTATCGCGAACAGGTCGAGAAGCTGAAATTCCTGAACACGCTGGCGACACCGTCGTTGCCGCAGCTCGCGATCGCGGAGTTTCTCGAACGCGACGGCTACGAGCATCACCTGCGGCGCCTGCGCAAGGCGTATGCGCAGCAGGCGAACCTGATGCGGGCGATGGTGTCGCGGTTCTTCCCGGAGGGCACGCGCATTTCGAGTCCGGCGGGCGGATACGTGCTGTGGGTCGAGCTGCCCGCGCAGGTCGACGCGATGCGCCTGTACCAGCTCGCGCTGGAACAGGGGATCACGATCGGTCCCGGCTACATGTTCTCGATCACGGACAGCTTCCGGAACTTCATCCGGCTGAACTACAGCAGCCCGTGGTCGCCGGAGATCGAACAATCGGTGATCGCGGTCGGGCAGATCGCACAGGACAAGCATCTGTTCGCTGTCGACCCGGGTGTGTAGCGCCTGACGGGCGATGGCGACCGATCCGCTTCAGGAAGCGTGGATCGTTCCGGGCACGGATTCTGCGGCAAGCTTCGCGCCGAGCCGGGAGTTGGTTTGTCATGAAACGGAACCGATCGCGCCAACTTCGCCGACGACGAGGGAATCCCGCCACCGCGACAAGGCAAGCATCGGGCAGGCTTGCTACCATCTTCGAAGCTGAACGTCATGGACGATTCATTTTCCGGGCTTTCGTCGCGACGACGAGCGCCCGAACTTCAACCTTCGGAGGTGAAACATGGCCTGGGCCGGACGCGAATTGCGATCCACGATCGATCAGAACGGCACGCTTACGTTGTCTCTGGAACACGTCGAACTGGCGGAACCGGGTGACGACGAGGTCATCGTCCGCGTCGAAGCGACGCCAGTCAACCCCAGTGACATCGGCCTGCTATTGGGGCCTGCCGATCTCTCTCGTATCGAGTCGGGCGGCAGCGCTACCGGGCCAGGAACCACGCTGACCGTCCCTCCGGCGCGCCTGTCAGGTGTCGCGGGCCGGATCGGCCAGTCGCTGCCCGTGGGCAACGAGGGGGCGGGTACGGTCGTGGCGGCCGGCAAGAACGCGGCCGCGCTGCAGGGCAAGCGCATCGGCATGTACGGCGGCGCCATGTATGCCGACTATCGCAAGATCGGCGTGGATAACGTGATGGTCCTGCCCGACGACGCCAGCGCCGCTGACGGCGCGTCGATGTTCATCAATCCGCTCACCGCGTTGGGCTTCGTTGAAACCGCCCGCCGCGAGGGGCACAAGGCTATCGTCCACACGGCGGCCGCCTCCAATCTCGGCCAGATGTTGCAGCGGATCTGCCTCGCCGACGGCATCCCGCTGGTCAATATCGTGCGCTCCGACGAGCAGGTCGCCCTGTTGCGGGGCATCGGCGCCACCCATGTGCTGAACAGCAAGGACGAGGACTTCGTCGCGCGCCTGACCGACGCCGTGGCCGAGACGGGCGCTACCCTTGCGTTTGACGCGATCGGCGGCGGACAACTCGGCAGCGATATCCTGCAGGCCATGGAGCGTGCCGCGGCGCGCACGCCGGGCGCCTATAGCCGTTATGGCTCGGCCGTTTTCAAGCAGCTCTATATCTATGGCAGCCTCGACACGGCGCCGACCGTGCTGAATCGCGCCGCATTCGGCTATGCCTGGGGCGTGTCGGCGTGGCTGCTCTTCAATTTCCTGCCCAGGATCGGCCCGGACGCCGCGCAGCATCTTCGACAGCGTGTGACCGACGAACTGACCACCACCTTCGCCAGCCACTACACACGCACCATCGGCTTGGCCGATGTGCTGCAGCCCGACGTGCTGCGCGCGATCGAGCGCAAGGCGACCGGCGAGAAATTCCTGATCGATCCCAGGCTGGGATAAACGATGGGTAGGTGAGACGTCTACGCGCTTTTCCCCGGCGCGTCGCCGTGATGCCGGGCAGTACATGCCGCCGCGATTCTGCCCGGCCGGTGGTCGCGACCGAGGAACATACCCGTGCACGATTGATTGGGCCGCGCCATCGGGCAGGCTGCGATCGCTGTCGGCAAGCGCGCCGCGTCCCGCCTCGGCTGACCACGCGGCCGCGTGCCGCGGCACGCGATCGCATGCAACCGCGCACCGTATCGCGTCAGTTCAGCCGGTACGACCGCGCGCCCGTTCCCGCGAGCGCGCCGCCGTCGACGATCAGGTATTCATTCCGGATCGGCTTGCCGTCGAACCAGCATTGCAGGATCTCCAGCGTGCCGGCCGCATAGCGCGCCTGCGCGGACAGCGACGTGCCCGAGATGTGCGGCGTCATGCCGTTGAACGGCATCGTCCGCCACGGATGGTCGGGAGGCGCCGGCTGCGGAAACCACACGTCGCCGCCGTAGCCGGCAAGATGCCCGGACGTCAGGGCCTGCACGACCGCGTCGCGGTCCACCAGCTTCGCGCGCGCGGTGTTGATCAGGTACGCGCCGCGCTTCATCCGCGCGATCATCGCCGCGTCGAACAGGTGCTCGGTCGACGGATACAGCGGAATCTGCAGGTTGACGATATCGACGGCGCTTGCGAGCGACGCCGGATCGGCGTGATAGGTGAGCGCGAGTTCCTGCTCGATCGCGGCGTCGAGCCGGTGCCGCTGCGTGTAATGCAGATGCAGGCCGAACGGCTCGAGCCGGCGCAGCACCGCGAGGCCGATGCGCCCCGCGCCGACCGTGCCGAAGTGCATGCCCTCGACGTCGTAGCTGCGCGATACGCAATCGGCGATGTTCCAGCCGCCCTGCCGCGCGATCGCGTGCGACGGCAGATAGTTGCGCACCAGCGCGAGCGTCGTCATCACCACGTGTTCGGCGACGCTGATGCTGTTCGAGCCCGTGACCTCGGCGACGGTGACGTGCGCGCGCGCCGCGGCGTCGAGATCGACGTGATCGGAGCCGATGCCGGCCGTCAGCGCGAGCTTCAGCTTCGGTGCGCGGGCGATCCGCTCGGCGCTCAGGTACGCGGGCCAGAACGGCTGCGAAATCACCACGTCCGCTTCCGGCAGCCGGCGCTCGAATTCGGAATCGGGGCCGTCCTTGTCGCTCGTCACGATCAGCGTGTGACCGTGCGCTTCGAGGTAGCCGCGCAGCCCGAGCGCGCCGGATACCGAGCCGACGAGCTCGCCGGGACGGAAGCCGGGAGGGCCGGCCGGCGTCGGCGCGGTTTGTCCGTCCGCGTACTGCGTGACGACCGGAATCGCGTCGCGCACGTAGCGCGGCGGATAGCCGTCGACGGGATCGGGGTAGAGCACGCACAGGACGGTGGCCATCGGGAGCGCTCCTCATGGACGAATGAACACGGGGCCCGCACGCGGTGCGTGTTGCGCCGCAGCGTTGATGACGTTCTACGCCTGCGGTGGATCGCGTACAAGCTACAGTCGCCGTTTGCGTGCGCCGCGGGGCGTCTGTACCTGTTCTTTTCATGGCGGACGTCGATAATGGCTTCGTTACCTCACTTTGCGGGAGCGACGTCATGTCCGGAAGCGATTCCTCGTCTGCAGGCCCCGATCTCGCGCAGGGTATTGCGCTCGACGACATCGCCGACGGCGCGATGATCGAGGGCCATGTCGGCGATGCGGCGGTGCTGCTCGTGCGCCGCGCCGACGAACTGTTCGCGGTGGGCGCGCACTGCACGCACTACGGCACGCCGCTGGCCGACGGGCTGGTGGTCGGCGACACGATCCGTTGCCCGTGGCACCACGCGGCATTCAGCCTGCGCACCGGCGCGATGCTGCGGGCGCCGGCGCTCGACGGGCTGCCGTGCTGGCGCGTCGAGCAGCGCGACGGCCGCGCGGTCGTGCGCGATGCGCGGCCGGCCGTCGCGCCGCCCGCACCGGCCGCCGCCGGGTTGCCCGCATCGGTGGTGATCGTCGGCGGCGGGGCCGCCGCGATCGCTGCGGCCGTGACGCTGCGGCAGGAAGGCTATCCGCATCCGGTCACGCTGCTGAGCGCCGACAGCGATCCGCCCTACGACCGGCCGAACCTGTCGAAGGACTATCTCGCCGGCACGGCCGATGCCGACTGGCTGCCGCTGCGCGCGCCGTCGTTCTATACCGACCACGGCATCGACGTGCGGTGCGGCACGCGGGTCGCACGGCTCGACCCCGCGCGGCACGAAGTCGAGCTCGCCGACGGCAGCCGCGTGGGCTACGGCGCGCTGCTGCTAGCAACGGGCGCCGAGCCGAACCGGTTGAGCGTGCCCGGCGCCGACCTGCCGCACGTATGCGTGCTGCGCTCGCGCGCCGATTGCGAGGCGTTGATCGGCAAGCTGAAGACGGCGCGCCGTTGCGTCGTGGTCGGCGCGAGCTTCATCGGGCTCGAAGCGGCCGCCGCGTTGCGCACGCGCGGGCTCGACGTGCAGGTCGTCGCGCCCGATGCACAGCCGATGGCGCGCGTGCTCGGCGAGGCGCTCGGCGGCACGATCAGGGCGCTGCACGAAGCGCATGGCGTCGTGTTCCATCTGGGGGCGACGCCCGCGCGGATTGCGCCGGACAGCGTGACGCTGTCGACCGGCGACGTGCTGCCGGCCGACGTGGTGGTGGTCGGCATCGGCGTGCGTCCGGACGTCGGGCTCGCGCAGGACGCGGGCCTCGCGGTCGAGCGCGGCGTGACGGTCGACCGGTTCCTGCGCACGAGCGCGCCCGATGTCTACGCGGCCGGCGACATCGCGCGCTGGCCCGATCCGCTGACGGGCGAGCGCATTCGCGTCGAGCACTGGGTCGTCGCCGAGCGGCAGGGCATCGTCGCGGCGCGCAACATGCTCGGGCAGCAGCGGCCGTTCGACGCGGTGCCGTTCTTCTGGAGCCAGCACTACGACCTCACGATCAACTATGTCGGGCACGCGGAGCAATGGGATCGCGTCGAGATCGACGGCGACCTCGGCGTGCACGACTGCACGATTTCCTACTGGCGCGGCGACACGCGGCTCGCGGTCGTGACGATCGGCCGCGATCTCGACGGCCTGAAGGCGGAAGCGGCATTCGAGCGGCAGATCGAGGCCGCATGACGGCGGCCCGTCGGCGCGATGCGAGCGACGCGGAAAGACGAATCGCGGCGGTCGTGCGCGTTTCCGGGCCGGGTTCGCGCCGCGCGTCGCGGTGCGCGTACCGGGCCGGTGACGAACCGGCGACGCAACGGCCGAAGTCGCGCGGGCGGCCGGGCCGCGCGTTCCGGCCCGCGTTGCCGTCAGCGATCGCGCGTCTTGAGGATGACGCGCCCCTGGTCGATGCCGCCGCGCAGCGCTTCGTCGCAGGTGAGCCATTCGGGCGTGACGAGTTCGGGGGCGGGCAGGTCGACCGGCGCGCCGTCGCGGAAGATCCGCACCTGCGCGACCCAGGCGCCGTTGGCGTTGCGCGTCGCGTCGACGCGAATCTCGTGATCCATGAAGGTGTCGGTGGCTTGCATCGCTCGGGCTCTCCGTCGGTCGGGAACGGGCATTCAGCGGCGCCGCTGAACGCGGTGCGTCGATCGTAGCAGCATGGCGTGCACCGCGCACCGGCAACGCAGCGGCAACGCGGCGAAACCGGCCGGTGATTCGATGAACGATCCGGGAGGGAACCCGTGGCTTTCGACCTGACCTTTTCCATCAAGGTGTTCGCGGCGCTGTTCGCGATCATGAACCCGATCGCGAACATCCCGGTGTTCCTGTCGCTGACGGAAGGCGCGGCGGACGGCGTGCGCCGCAAGGTCGCGCTGACCGCCGCGATCGGCGTGACGGTCGGCTGCATCGTGTCGGCGGTCGCCGGCGGCGCGATCCTCCACGTGTTCGGCCTGACGATCGACGATTTCCGGCTCGCGGGCGGGCTGCTGGTGCTGCTGATCGCGCTGTCGATGCTGCACGGTTCGCCGAGCCGCCAGCATGCGCCGGGCGGCGACGAAGGCGCCGATCCGGCGTCGGCCGACAGCATCGCGATCTATCCGCTGACGATCCCGCTGCTGGTCGGCCCCGGCACCATCGCGACGATGATCGTGCTCGGTCACAGCGCGTTCTCGAGCGGGCAGGAACTCGCGTTCGCGCTCGGGCTGGCCGCGTTCCTCGTGCTGCTGGCCGTGTCGCTGCTGGCGGCCCCGCTGATCGGCCACTACCTGTCGGCGCGCGTGACGGCGGTCACGCAGCGCCTGATGGGGATGATTCTCGCGGCGATCGCGATGCAGATGATCGTCGCGAGCCTGAAGGCCGCGTTCGGGCTCGCGCATTGAGCGCGGTACGTCCGTTCCCGGTCGCCTGATGTCATGGAGGTGCCGATGAATACGCTGATCGTGTTGTCCTATCCCGACCTCGACGCGCTGCGCCGCGCGCTCGCCGAACTCGGCACGCTGCGCGACCGGCGCGTGATCGCGCTGTCGGGCGTCGTGACGGTCGAGTGCGCGGCCGACGGACAGTTGCGCGCGCATGCAGTCGATCCCGGCCGGGTTTCGTCCGGATCGCTGCTCGACAGCGCGGTCGCGCACATCGAATCGTCGCTCGCCGCGTGGCGCGAGCGGCCGGTGGACAACGCGCTGATCGACCGCGTCGCGCGCAAGGCGCGCCCCGGCACCGTGTCGCTCGGGTTATCGGCGACGCAACTCGACATCGATGCGTTGAGCGCCGCGCTCGCGCCGATCGGCGGGGACGTGACCGACACGACGCTGTCGATCGACGACGAACTGAAACTGATCGAAGCGATCTCGACCGCGCGCGACGGCGGTGGCAGCACACCGGCCGGCTGAGTCCGCGCCGCGACGGCCGCGGTCGCAACCGCAGCCCCGCAGGCGTCCGACGCGGCGCTTCCCGATGCGTCAGGGCCGGGCGGCGATCTCGTCGAGGTGCCACAGCAGGTCCGCCGGATCGTCGTACACGCGCAGCGCGCCGGCGCGCTCCAGTTCGTCGCTGCCGTATCCGCCCGACAGCAGCCCGACGCCGAGCGAGCGGCAGCGGCTGGCGGCGAGCATGTCCCAGATGCTGTCGCCGACGACGACCGTGTGCTCGATCGGCACGTTCAATTGCGCGGCCGCGGTCAGGAACAGGTCGGGGTCGGGCTTCGCGTACTTGACCTGGTCGCGCGTGACGACGACCTGCTTCGCGGGATCGACGCCGAGCGCCTCGAGATTGATGGCGGCCGTCTCCATCCGCCCACTGGTGGCGATCGCCCAGCGGATGCCCGCGGCCGACAGCGCGGCCAGCAGTTCGCGCGCGCCCGGCAGCGGCCGGACCTGCGCGCGCAGCCGCTGGTACGCGGCCGCATGCAGCCGGGCCAGGCGTTCGACGCGTTCGGCGTCGAGGCTGCCCGAGGTTTCGCGCAGCAACTGATTCAGGAACAGGCCGCCGCTCATGCCGATCTTGCGATGGATACGCCAGACCGACAGCTCGATGCCTTCGGCGTCGAGCGCCTCCTTCCACGCGAGCACGTGCTGGTAGACGCTGTCGACGAGCGTGCCGTCGAGGTCGAACAGAAAGGACGTTTCAATGCGCATGTCGGGCTCCTGGCTCGAAAGGTTCGGAAAAATGGCTGTCGGCACATTATCGGCGCACGGCGATGTCATCGCGATGTCCCGCCTCGCCGGCGTGCGACGACGTGTCATATGCCGCTGGTACAATCGCCGCGAAGCGCCGGGCGGGATTTTCCGCGCCGGACGCGCCTCCAATCCTCGTCTCGTCGATCCCAGGTATGGCAACACCGGACGCCGTCGGCTCCAGGCACGCGTGGCGGGGCGTCATCGCCCTGGCGCTGGCCGCCTTCATCTTCAACACCACCGAGTTCGTGCCCGTCGCGCTGCTCAGCGCGATCGGCGACAGCCTGCACATGCAGCCGACCGACGTCGGCCTGATGCTGACGATCTACGCGTGGGCCGTCGCGATCGTGTCGCTGCCGCTGACGCTGGTCACGCGCCACGTCGAGCGCCGCAGGCTGCTGACCGGCGCGCTGCTGGTGTTCATCGCCAGCCATGTCGTGACGGGCGTCGCCTGGAATTTCGAGGTGCTGATGGCCGGCCGCCTGGGCATCGCGTGCGCGCACGCGGTGTTCTGGTCGATCTCCGTGCCGCTGGCCGTGCGGCTCGCGCCGGTCGACCGGAAAAGCCGCGCGCTCGGCATGCTGGCGATGGGCACGTCGATCGCGATGGTCGCCGGCATTCCGCTCGGGCGCGTGATCGGCGAGGCGTTCGGCTGGCGCGTCACGTTCCTGATCATCGCGGGCGCGGCGACCGTCGCGCTGCTGCTGCTGCGCGCGACGTTGCCGATGCTGCCGAGCCAGGGCGCCGGGTCGCTCGGCAGCATCGGCGTGTTCCTGCGCAAGCCCGCGCTGGTGGCGCTGTACGCGATCACCGTGCTCGTCGTCACCGCGCACTTCACGTCGTACACGTACATCGAGCCGTTCGTCCAGAGCGTCAACCATGCGAGCGGCAGCCGGATCACCTACGTGCTGATCCTGTTCGGCGTCGCCGGCATGCCGGCCGCGATCTGCTTCAACCGCATCTATCCGCGCGAGCCGGACAAGTTCCTGCTCGCGTCGATCGTCACGTTGTCGGGGTGCCTGCTGATCCTGTTCCCGTGCGCGCTGAACATCGTCACGCTGTCGGTGCATACGCTGGTCTGGGGCGGGGCGATCGTCTGTTTCGGCCTCGCGATGCAGGCGTGGGTGCTGAAGCTGGCGCCGGAGGGGACCGACCTCGCGGTGTCGATCTTCTCCGGGCTGTACAACGTGGGCATCGGCGCCGGCGCATTGCTCGGCAACCATATCGCGGGCAATTTCGGGCTGCCGTGGATCGGCACCTTCGGCGGCGTGGTCGGTGCGTGCGCGGTCGGGATCGCGTGGCTCGCGTTGCGGCTTCACGCGAAACGGGAAGCGGCGGCCGCGGCGTCGTGATGCCGTTCGCCGGGCCGCGCCGCACGCGTCGTGCGGCCGATTGGCCGCCGTCGGCCACGCGCGCATGCTCCGGGAAGCCGTCCGACCCGAGGCGCGCAATCACCGTCATTCTCCATTGGACGGCGTGCCTGGCCACCGGAAGACTGCGGGCGTCGAACATGGGCGACCGGGCGCGCCCGGCAAGAGCGGGTGCCCCGGCTGCAACCCCGGGCCCCGGGATTGCGGCGCGGGCGGCGTGACGTCGGGGCGGACGACCGGCGATATCGACGGCATCGGCGCGTCGGCAAGCACGGCAAGCACGGCAAGCACGGCAACACGGCAACACGGCAACACGGCAACACGGCGACACGCGCGGCGCGGTTATCCTGCCGCGGGTGGTCGCGCCTTTGGTCGGAAGACATCCGAAATGCCGACACATTGCGGCATCATCATGTTGCCGCCGCACCCGCGAGCGGCGCCCCGTATCCGACTGGAGACCCTGCATGCCGATACCCCGGATTGAAACCCGCGACGCGATGGGCGACCCCGATGTGGTCTACCTCAACCCGGACCACGTGCTGTGGATGTCGCGGCCGACCGCCGCGCAGCGGCGTCCGGACAGCACGGCCATTCGCGTGGACGACCGCGTGAAGGGCGGTGCGTTGCTGATGGCCGACGATCCGCCGGCCGCGCGACTGCTGCAGGATCTCGGCCCGTTCGTGACGGCGACGCTGGCGAATCCGTCGTCCGACTATCCGGACGGTCTCGTGCATATCCGTTCGCATGCGATCGTCAAGATCGCAACGGACGACCACGACAAGCCGCTCGCCGAACGCACGCTCGGCTGGGTCCACGTCAAGGACGGCTCGGCTTTCCGGATCGAGGACTACGCCGGCGTGGCCGCGCAATGGCAGGCGTCGATCGCGGCAGCCGGCCGCTGACCGCCGACCACGACCACGACCACGACCACGACCACGACTGCGCGCCCGCGTTTTTGCGTCGTTGCGAGCGGGCGGGCGCGTCGCCATTCCCGTCGGGCACCCCCGGCGATCCATCAGGAAAACCCTGATGCGACCCGATGCGGCAGCGCTTTCACGCGCTGATCGACGCTGCTGCAGCCTCCCTCCCGACCGTCGGCGGCCGGCGCATGCCGGTTTGCCGTTCCCCCTGATCCGGCATGGCTTCCAGGCGTTATTGCCTGTCATGTCGGGTATGGAAAATGACGATATTTACCGGCTATCTCTTATTTTCAATACCTGAGTGGTATTGAATTGACTGCCTAAAAGTATTGGACGCTCCATCTGGCCGACACGTATAAATCGGCTCAAGAACTTCACCTCACGGCGTGCTCCATGTCTTCCGTCACCCTCGAACGCATCGAAATCCGCCTCGTCGACCGGCCGGCGATCGGTCCGCACTCGCTGCCGGTCGCCACGAGGCGTGAAGGCGCGTTCGGCACGGCGGCATCCGCACACCGGTTCGCGCGTGTCGCGAACCGGCCGGGGCGCAGCGAACCGTTCGGGCCGCTGCCGATCATCGACGCGATCCCGACGCGGCCGCGCGAAAACAGCGCCTTCGAGCCGACCGTACCGACCGTACTGGCCGGTTCCGGTCCCGGCATCGAACCCGACGAAGCGAAAGCCAGATGCTTCACCGGCGACGGGCTGACGAAAGTCGCCCGATAGCGCGAACCCGGCAAAGACCGTCATTCCCCCAATACACGTGGAGACACCATCATGAGCGTCAAGGTTTTCGATACCAGGGAAGTCCAGGACCTGCTGAGGGCCGCGTCGAACGCGGACGGCAGCGGCGGCCACGCGCGCACGCAGCAGATCGTGCTGCGCCTGCTCGGCGACCTGTTCAAGGCGATCGACGATCTCGACATCACGCCCGACGAGGTGTGGGCGGGCGTCAACTACCTGAACCGGCTCGGCCAGGACGGCGAGGCGGCGCTGCTCGCGGCGGGCCTCGGTCTCGAGAAGTATCTCGACATCCGCATGGATGCCGAGGACGAGGCGAACGGCCTTGCCGGCGGCACGCCGCGCACGATCGAGGGGCCGCTGTATGTGGCGGGCGCGCCGGTGCGCGACGGCGTGTCGAGAATCGACCTCGACGCGGACGACGACGCGGGCCCGCTCGCGATCCACGGCACGGTGACCGGCCTCGACGGCGAGCCCGTCGCGGGCGCGCTGGTCGAATGCTGGCACGCGAACTCGAAGGGCTTCTATTCGCACTTCGACCCGACCGGCGCGCAGACCGACTTCAACCTGCGCGGCGCGGTGAGGACCGGCGCGGACGGCCGGTACGCATTCCACACGCTGATGCCGGTCGGCTACGGCTGCCCGCCGCAGGGCGCGACGCAGCAGTTGCTGAACGACCTCGGCCGCCACGGCAACCGTCCCGCGCACGTGCACTTCTTCGTCGGCAGCGACGATCACCGCAAGCTGACGACGCAATTCAACATCGACGGCGATCCGCTGATCTGGGATGACTTCGCGTATGCGACGCGCGAGGCGCTGATCCCGCCCGTCGTCGACAGGACCGGCGGCACGGCGCTCGGCATGAAGGCCGATGCGTACCGGGACATCGAGTTCAACGTCGTGCTGACGCCGCTGGTACAGGGCAAGGACAACCAGATCGTCCACCGCCTGCGCGCGGCCGCGACGGCGTAACCGCCCGACGGCGCGGCTGCGCCGCCGCCGGCCGGGTTTCCGCGAGATTCAACCGATACCGATGCGAGCGTGCTTGCAGGACGCGGCACGCGCATGGGAGGAGCCAACATGTCCGCCATTCTCGAACGAGCCAACGAACTGGATCACCTGCTTGCCACTGCCGTGCAGGATGACAAGGAGGCCGGCGTATTCCGCTGCCGCCGCGACATCTTCACCCACGAGGAACTGTACGAACTGGAGATGAAGCACATCTTCGAGCGCAACTGGGTGTACCTCGCGCACGAAAGCCAGATTCCCGGCAACAACGACTACTACACGACGTGGATCGGCCGCCAGCCGATCGTCATCACGCGCGACAAGACCGGCGAGCTGCACGCGGTCGTCAATGCGTGCGCCCACAAGGGGGCGATGCTGTGCCGCCGCAAGCACGGCAACAAGGGCAGCTTTACGTGCCCGTTCCACGGCTGGACGTTCTCGAACACCGGCAAGCTGCTGAAGGTGAAGGACGAGAAGACGACCGAGTATCCGGTGCAGTTCAATACGCACGGGTCGCACGACCTGAAGAAGGTCGCGCGCTTCGAGAGCTATCGCGGCTTCCTGTTCGGCAGCCTCAGCGCCGACGTGCAGCCGCTCGCGGACTATCTCGGCGAGACGCGCGTGATCATCGACCAGATCGTCGACCAGGCGCCGGACGGGCTCGAGGTGCTGCGCGGCAACTCGTCCTACATCTACGAAGGCAACTGGAAGATGCAGATGGAGAACGGGTGCGACGGCTACCACGTCAGCACCGTGCACTGGAACTACGCGGCGACGATGGGCCGCCGCAAGGAGGACGGCACCAAGGCCGTCGATGCGAACAGCTGGAGCAAGTCGGTCGCGGGCGTGTACGGGTTCGACAACGGCCACATCCTGCTGTGGACGCAGACGATGAACCCGGAGGTGCGGCCGGTGTATCGGCATCGCGACGAGATCAGGGCGCGCGTGGGCGAGGTGCAGGCCGACTTCATCGTCAACCAGACGCGCAACCTGTGCGTGTACCCGAACGTGTTCCTGATGGACCAGTTCAGCACGCAGATCCGCGTGGTGCGGCCGCTCGGCGTCGACAGGACTGAGGTCACGATCTTCTGTTTCGCGCCGAAGGGCGAGAGCGAGGCCGACCGCACGACGCGCATTCGCCAGTACGAGGATTTCTTCAACGTGACGGGCATGGGCACGGCCGACGACCTGGAGGAGTTCCGGGCCTGCCAGGCCGGCTACGCGGGCATCACGGCGATGTGGAACGACCTGTCGCGCGGCGCGCCGCTGTGGGTCGACGGCCCGGACGAGAACGCGAGGAGGATGGGGCTGAACCCGCGCATCTCGGGCGAGCGCAGCGAGGACGAAGGGCTGTTCGTGAGCCAGCACGAACACTGGGTGAACGTGATGCGCGACGCGCTGAAGCAGGAACGCGGCGAGGTGGCGGCATGAGCGTCGATTACCGGACTGTCTGCGCCGCGCTGTACCGCGAAGCGCGCCTGCTCGACGATCGCCAGTGGGACGACTGGCTGACCTGCTACACGGAAGACGTCACGTACTGGATGCCCGCGTGGGACGACGACGATAGGCCGACCGACGATCCGCAAAGCCAGATCTCGCTGATGTATTACGCGGACCGGGGCGGCCTCGAGGATCGCGTGTTCCGGATCAAGACCGAGCGCAGCGGCGCGTCGACGCCCGAGCCGCGCACGAGCCACAACGTGACGAATGTGGAAGTGCTGGCCGAGCGCGACGACGAAGTGGACGTGCGCTACAACTTCCACACGCTGAACCATCGTTACCGCGTCACCGACCACTTCTTCGGCACGATGTTCGTCACGTTGCGCAAGGCGGGAGATGCGCTGCTGATCTCGTCCAAGAAGATCGTCTTGAAGAACGACTACATCCGGCAGGTGCTCGACGTCTATCACGTCTGACGCCCGACCGTCTTGTCATGAAAGGAAGTGGAGGCGATGCCATGTCCAGCTACACGATTGCACTGAATTTCGAGGACGGGGTGACCCGCTTCATCGACTGCCGGGCCGGCGAGAAAGTCCTCGACGCCGCGTTCCGCGCGAAGATCAACCTGCCGATGGATTGTTCCGACGGCGTGTGCGGCACCTGCAAGTGCCGCGCCGAAAGCGGCCGCTACGACCTCGGCGACGACTACATCGACGACGCGCTCACCGAGGACGAGAAGGACGGCGGCCTCGTGCTGACCTGCCAGATGGTGCCGCACAGCGATTGCGTGATCGCGGTGCCGACGTCGTCGGTCGCGTGCAAGACCGGGCAAAGCGGTTTTGCCGCGACGGTGACGAAGGTCGAGCCGCACAACGACGCGGCCGTCGTGCTCGAACTCGACGTCGGCGCGGCCGCGCCCGTGTTCCTGCCGGGCCAGTACGTGAACATCGACGTGCCCGCGAGCGGCCAGCATCGCTCGTATTCGTTCTCGTCCGCGCCGGCCGACGCAAGGGTGAGCTTCCTGATCAAGAAGATCCCCGGCGGCGTGATGAGCACGTGGCTCGAATCGGCGCGGCCCGGCGACACGCTGGAACTGCACGGGCCGCTCGGCAGCTTCTATCTGCGCGACGTGCAGCGGCCGCTGCTGTTCCTCGCGGGCGGCACGGGCCTCGCGCCGTTCCTGTCGATGCTCGAGGTGCTGGCGCGCGGCGGGTCGCAGCAGAAGGTGCACCTGATCTACGGCGTGACGCGCGACCTCGATCTCGTGCTGGTCGATGCGATCGAAGCGTATGCGGCGAAGCTGCCGAACTTCAGTTTCGCGACGGTCGTGGCCGATGCGGAATCGAACCACCCGCGCAAGGGCTGGGTCACGCAGCACATTCCGGCCGATGCGTTGAACGACGGCGACGTCGACGTGTACCTGTGCGGCCCGCCGCCGATGGTCGACGCGGTGCGCCGGTACTTCGACGACGAAGGCGTGAAGCCGAGCAGCTTCCACTACGAGAAGTTCACGCCCAACGTCACGGCAAAGGCGGCATGACCATGCAACGATTCTCGGGCAAGGTCGTCGTCGTCACCGGCGCGGCGCAGGGCATCGGTCGCGGCGTCGCGCTGCGCGCGGCGGCCGAGGGCGGCAGGGTGCTGTTCGTCGATCGCGCGGATTTCGTCGCCGACGTGGCCGCCGAAGCGGCGCACGGCGATACGGCGGGATGCGTCGCGGATCTCGAAACCTACGAAGGCGCGCAAGCGGCGATCGCGTGCGCGGTGCAGACGTTCGGCGGTATCGACATCCTGATCAACGGGGTCGGCGGCGCGATCCGGATGCGGCCGTTCGCGGAATTCGAACCGGCGCAGATCGACGCGGAAATCCGCCGCTCGCTGATGCCGACGCTCTACACGTGCCACGCGGCGCTGCCGCACCTGCTCGCGCGCGGCGGCGGCACGATCGTCAACGTGTCGTCGAACGCGACGCGCGGCATCCGCCGCGTGCCGTACTCGGCCGCGAAAGGCGGCGTCAATGCGCTGACGCAGGCACTCGCGATGGAATACGCGGAACACAACATCCGCGTCGTCGCGACCGCGCCGGGCGGCACCAGCGCGCCGCCGCGCCGCGTGCCGCGCAACGCGGCCGGCGACAGCGAGCAGGAGCAGGCGTGGATGGCCGAGGCCGTGCGGCAGGTGACCGACTCGACGTTCCTCAAGCGCTACGGCAGCCTCGACGAGCAGATCGCGCCGATCCTGTTCCTCGCGTCCGACGAGGCGAGCTACATCACCGGTACCGTCCTGCCGGTCGCGGGCGGCGATACGGGTTGAGCGGCGCGCCGCCCGCCGTCATTCATCGACAACCAGACGGCCGGCGCACCGGCGCCGGCCACGGAGACCCTCATGCATGAACGCAAGGCCGTCGTTCCGGCGGGAATGGAAGCGGTGTACGAGACGATCGGCTACGCGCCCGGCCTGCTGGTCGGCGATACGCTGTACGTGTCCGGCCAGATCGGCCGCGATGCCGGAATGCGCCTGGTCGAGGCGCGCGAGGCGCAGATCGTGCAGGCGTTCGAAAACCTGAAGCGCGTGCTGGAAGCGGCCGGCGCATCGTTCGCCGACGTGGTCGACCTGACGAGCTTTCACACCGACCTGCGCGACATGCCGCTGTTCATGCAGGTGCGCGACCGCTACCTCGATGCCCACCCGAAGCCGGCGTGGACGGCGGTCGGCGCGCACATGCTGGGCGGCGCGCCGGGTTATGTCGTCGAAATCAAGGCAGTGGCCGTGCTGCGGGCGTGATGCGCGTCGACGGGCGGGTTGTCTGAGGCGCCGCGGGGCGGCACGCCGGCGTCCTCCCGACGCGTAACGACCGGCCGCACTGCGCGACGCCATCCTGACGAAGCGCTTTCGGATCCGCGTTTGCGCAAGGCGCCGCGCTGCGGTCAGCGACAAGTCGCGCGAGTTCGTTTATGGTGCGAGGAATTGCAGCGCCGTTCCCTTCTTCCGTCGAGAATCCGCGATGAAATGCCCGCCACGCGCCGTCTTCGCCGCCCTCGTGCTCACCCTCGCGCAAGCCGCGCTCGCGCAGGCGCCGGGAACGGTCCGTCTCGAGGACATGACCTGGACCGAACTGCGCGACAGCGTACGTGCCGGAAAGACCACCATCCTGATTCCGATCGGCGGGACCGAGCAAAGCGGGCCGTACGTCGCGCTCGGCAAGCACAACGCGCGGGTCAAGGTCCTGTCCGAGCGGATCGCGGAAGGCCTCGGCAACGCGATCGTCGCGCCCGTCATTGCGTACGTGCCGGAAGGCGGCTATGCGCCGCCGACGTCGCACATGCGTTTTCCGGGCACCATCACCGTGACTGACGACGTCTTCGAAAAGACCCTCGAGTCCGCGGCCAACAGTTTCCGGATCCACGGTTTCACGAACATCGTGTTCCTCGGCGATCACGGCGGCTACCAGAACGACATCCGGCAGTCGGTCGCCCGACTCAACAAGTCGTGGGCCGGCACCGGCGCGCGCGCGTTCGTGCCGGCCGAATACTACGGCACCAGTTCCGACGGTTACGCGCAGATCCTGCGCGAGCACGGCGTACCGGCCGCGGATATCGGCACCCATGCGGGGCTGGCCGATACGTCGCTGCTGCTGGCGGTCGCGCCGGGCATGGTCAGGGCCGATGCGCTGCGCAACGCCGCGAAGCCCGGCGCCGTCGACGGCGTGTACGGCGGCGATCCGCGTCACGCCAGCGCCGAACTCGGCCGGCTGGGGACCGACGCCATCGTGTCGCGCACCGTGGACGCCATCCGGAAAGCCGTCGCCGCCCGCTGACGCCGCTGCCACGTCGCGCGACAGTTCCGCCGTTCCGCTTTTTACCGTTCCAGCGCCGTTCCGTTCAAGCCATCGCCCAGGGGCACCGTCATGCAGCTGCGCCTTCGCCGTCACCGTCGCATCCGCTTCTCCCGTTTCGCGTTCGCCGCCGCCGCGGCGCTTGCCGGCTTCGGTGTCCGCGCCGCGCTCGCGGCATCCGCCGTCGCGACCGTACCCGGCATGCCGCCCGTCGTCGACCCCGGCAACCTGTACAGCGAGGCGCAGGCCGGTCACATGAGCGCGGCGGTGGCGGGGGCGTTGCCGCGCGTCTACGTGCCGAACCTGAGATCGAACGACGTCTACGTGATCGACCCGGCCACCTACAAGGTCGTCGACCGGTTCGCCGTCGGCCGCAGCCCGCAGCACGTCGTGCCCGCGTGGGATCTGCAGACGCTGTGGGTGGCGAACAATGCGGAAGGGCGGACCGACGGCAGCCTGACGCCGATCGATCCGAAGACGGGCAAGCCCGGCCCGGAAGTGAGCGTCGACGACCCGTACAACATGTATTTCACGCCCGACGGCCAGGACGCGATCGTGGTGGCCGAGGCGCATGCGCGGCTCGACTTCCGCGATCCGCACACGATGGCGCTGAAATCGAGCCTCGATGTCCCGCAATGCAAGGGGATCAACCACGCCGATTTCTCGATCGACGGACGGTATGCGCTTTTCACGTGCGAGTTCGGCGGCAAGCTCGCCAAGATCGATCTCGTGAACCGCAAGGTGGTCGGCTACCTCGAACTCGACCGGAAGGGGATGCCGCAGGACATTCGCGTGTCGCCGGACGGCAAGGTGTTCTATGTCGCCGACATGATGGCCGACGGCGTGTACCTGGTCGACGGCGACCGCTTCGCGAAGACCGGCTTCATCCGGACCGGCGTCGGCACCCACGGGTTGTATCCGAGCCGCGACGGCGCCCGGCTCTATATCGCGAATCGCGGCTCCAACCTCGTGCACGGGCCGCGCCACGGCAAGGGCAGCGTCTCGGTTCTCGATTTCGCGACGCGCAAGGTGGTCGCGACCTGGCCGATTCCCGGCGGCGGCAGCCCCGACATGGGCAACGTGAGCGCCGACGGCAAGACGCTGTGGCTGTCGGGCCGCTTCGACGACGTCGTCTATGCGATCGACACCGCGAGCGGCGCGGTCCGGTCGATTCCCGTCGGCATGGAGCCGCACGGCCTCACGGTGTGGCCGCAACCGGGCCGCTATTCGCTCGGCCATACGGGAAACATGCGCTAGGCCGCGGCGAGCACCTTCCGGCGCGACGGCCGCTCGACGCGGGCGGCCGTGCGCCGCGCCGGGCCGCCTGCGAGGCGGTGCGTCACTCCCACGCGTGCTTGCTGAATTGATAGCCCTTGGAGCGGATCGTCTTGATTCGCCTCGGTTCCATGACGTCGTCGCACAGCTTGCGGCGCAGCTTCGAGATGCGGCAGTCGATCGAACGGTCGAGGCCGTCGAACTCGATGCCGCGCAACAGCAGCGTCAGGTCTTCGCGGGTGACCACCTCGCCGGCGCGGCACGCCAGGGCCCACAGCAGGTCGAATTCGGTCGACGTCAGGCGCGGCGCGCTGCCGTCCGGAAGGCGAACCTTGCGGTCCGCGCGATCGATCGAAAACTTGCCGAACTCGAAGCGCTGCGGCGATGCGGGCGCGCAGTCGGCCGGCCGAATCCGGAGCCGTCTCAGCTGGGCCTTGATCCGCGCGAGCAGGATGCGCGGCTCGACCGGCTTGTGGAGGAAGTCGTCCGCGCCGAATTCCAGGCCGAGCAACTCGTCGAACTGCTCGTTGCGGGCCGTCATCATGATGATGACGCCGTCGTACTGCAGGCGGGCGTCGCGGCAGATCTCGAAGCCGTCCTTGCCCGGCAGGTTGATGTCGAGCAGCACCAGGTCGGGGCGGTGCGTGACGATCGTGGATACGGCGTCGGTGCCGTCGAACAGGGTGTCCACCTCGTACTGATGCTTGCGCAGATAGTCTGCGATCAGCGCGGACAGATGAACGTCGTCTTCGACGAGCAGGATTCGGATGGGCATCTCTGAACGAGGGGGCAAAACGGGACAATGGCGAGCGGTCAGGCCCGGTCCGAACAGGGGGTAACCGAAGAGAGGCGCATGATACTGCGAAACATTCCGTTGGAATGTGCTGAAATCTGCATCGCCCGGCGTGCCGGTGCGGCGTGCAAACCGGCGCCGCCGCGTACAACGCGTAAGGGCGGCGAGGCCGGATCGCGGTGTCGGCGAACGGCGCGGGATCCTGATGCGACGGCCCGGCGCGAGATCCGGCGCGTCGCCGGACAGGATGCGGGACGAGGTGTCGTCGGGTACCATCCGCGCACGGCTTGCGCGTACGCCTGTCCCGGGCGCTCGTCGGTGCGAAGCCGGTAAAGATTACTCGACATATCATTACAAAATATTACGTACCGGGTGGTACAGGGTTTCATACAATCGCTGCAATTGCATGGCGGCCGACGCATACGCCGGTTGCCGCCCGGTCCTGGAACGGATCGCGCATGCGAGGGCGGTGACCGATGGCGCACGATGGTTCGTCGTTGCCCGTTCGGCACATCTTGCCGATGTCGAGCGCGCACGGGCCGGCGGCAATGTCGCACCGGCCTGCCGGCGCAATCGGGCAGACGGCATGAATCTCTGATAGGAATGCGAAATGACGCCGCTTCAAATCGTCCGGAGTCTCGATTCACTCACGAACGCGATCGAGGCCGCGATCGTCCGCGCCGACTGGAGCGAGGCCGTACGCGCCGCGGAAACCCGTTCGAGTTTCCTGATGGCGCTGGTGCCCGATCAGCCGGACGAGGTCCGGGCGGCGATCGGGAGAATGCGGGAAACCGATCTCCGGATCACCACCGCCGCGCGGGAAACGCTGGAAACCCTCGTTGCCGAGGGCCGGCAGGCGTTGCACGAGGCGCAGCAGGCGGCACAGGCGCTGGCGATGCAGTCGCTGTCGCACACGGCCGATACCGTGGCGTCCTGATTTCCTTCCTTGGCCGCATGCGTTTCATTGCCCCCGGCGATGCACATGTTCCATGCGCGGACAGGTTTCTGAAAGTACCTGCCGCGGCTTAATGTTTCGGTGGCGGTATGCGATTTCGAAAGCGCGTCAGTTATGTCGATGCAACCCGCTGGTTCGTCGACGGCGATCACGAGCGGGTGGAGAGCCGGCAGGGCGGACAGGCGGTCGCCACGCCGGAGGGCTGGCGCATGGTGAAGCCCGGCGACTGGATCTTGCGTGACGAGTGCGGCAATTGCTGGCCGATGGACGACACGCTCTTCGCGAGCCTCTATGAACCCGTTGCCGAGTGAGCGGGACAATGCGCCGGCATCGCAACCCGATGCCGCACGCCTTCGATAACCGGCCGGCCCGCCTACCGGCTCGCGCGCGATAACAGCAGCGAATCGGTGTCGTTGAACCGGATCGGCGCCGGTTCGCCATACCCGGCCTTCCGCGCCACGCGGATCGACGCCACATTCGCGGGCGCGATCAGGCACACGCTGCGCTCGAACCGCCGCTGCCCGTCGAGCCATGCGAGCGCGGCGGCGAGCGCCTCGCTCGCATAGCCCTTGCCGTGCGCCCACGTCGCGAGCGCCCATCCAGCCTCCGGCACGCCGCGAATCGACGGCTCGATGAGCCGGTGGAAATCGGCGAACCCGATATCGCCGACGTAGCGGCCCGACGCCTTCTCGCGAATCGCCCAATACCCGTACCCGAGCAGCGGCCAGAGCCCGCGATACGCGAGCATGCGCATCCACGAATCGCGCGGCGCGGACGGCTTGCCGTTGAAGATGTGCGCGACGACGTCGGGCTCGGTCCACATCGTGGCGAGCGCGTCGAAGTCGCCGAGCGGATGGCCTTCGAGGATGAGGCGCGGCGTGTCGAGCACGGGGGGAGACGAGACGGGCGGCATCGCGGATTCCGGAGGGGCGGCGCGAAATGATAGCAAAGCCGCCGGCCGTGCGGCCGCGCGCGCGGCCTACTTGCGGCTTTTCAGGAAGGTTCGTCCCGCAGGCGTGATCGACGCGCCGGAGCGGCCGTGCGCGGAATGGCTGACGAAGCCCGCGCTGACGAGTTCCCGTGCGATCGACCAGCCGAGCGCCGGTGCGTCGCGGCCGTAGCGGACGTCGGCGAGGCGCTCGAGCGCCCAGATCGCGGAGGCCGACAGGTTGGGGGCGTTTGACGTGAAGGTGTCGCTCATCGCTTCCTCGTGGAGTGGGGATACGGGTGGACGGTGCAAGGCCGTGGCGTCGCGCGGCACGCGAATCAGCGGGCCTGCAGCAGGGGGAGCAGCGCCTGCAGCGCCGCCTCTTCATCGGGCCCGGTGGCCAGCACTTGCGCGGACGTGCCGCCGTGTACCTGCAGCGACGCGATCGCGGCGCTGTCCTTCGCGTTTCCGTCGTGCCCGTTTGCGATCAGCCGGATGTCGCTTTCGAAGCGGCGTGCCGCGTCGACGGCCGCCTCGCGTGCGGCGCTGCCACGGTTGCGGTTCCACGCGGGGCCGAGCTGAATGTACACAACGGTTGCCACGATGGGGGAAAGCCTCCGGACAGGTGGTCGGGGCCGGGGCGCGGCGCCGGGCGGCCAGGGCCCCGGGCGGGCGCGAAACGCGGCTTCGCGACGCGGGTTGGGTACAGCGGGAGACCGGGCTCCGGCGCTTCGCAGCGGAATCGCGCCGCGCCGGCCCGGCGTGTGCAAGGCGCCATCCGGTGCGAACACGCCGGCATCCTCATTGAAGCTGCCTTCATGTTCGCTGAACGTTGCAGGTTCGGCGATTATAATGCATCGTCCAGAATATGTGTATTGCATTATAATGTCGTGTGCGCCGATATCCGCCTGCCGCCGTGGCGGCGGGCTTGTCCGGGCCGCACGGGCCCGCGCGCAGCCTGCTCGCCGGGCATGATTGACCGACCTGAACTTCTCCCGAATGGACGCTGCAATGAACGCTGCCCCCGCCTGCCCGCAATGCGCGATGGAAAACACTTACCCGGACGGCACGCTGACCGTCTGCGCGGACTGCGGCCATGAGTGGTCGGCCGGCGCCGGCGCCGAAGCGGGCGACGAGCCGGCGGGCGATGTCGTCAAGGACGCGAACGGCAATGTGCTGTCGGACGGCGATTCGGTCGTGCTGATCAAGGATCTGCGCGTGAAGGGTTCGTCGATCACGCTGAAGATGGGCACCAAGGTCAAGAGCATCCGGCTCGTCGGCGGCGATCACGAGGTCGATTGCAAGACCGACATGGGCGGGTTCATGCTGAAGGCCTGCTACCTGAAGAAAGTCTGAGCGCGCGCCTGGCGCCGCCCGCCATCGCCTGCCCGCGCATGATCGACGATCGAACTTCCTACGACGCGTTCGTCCGGTTCCTGGCGACGCCCCTGAACGACGGCCGGCCTTTCGTGCTGGAGACGCAGCACGCCGTCTCGCTGCACTTCGATCATTTCGGCACGCAGAGTTACATGTCGCTCAGGGACCCGGTCAGGCTCGAGCTCGGCTATACGCGCGTGATGATGGGCTTCCTGCTGCTGCAGCCGGCGCCTGCGCATATCTGCATGCTCGGGCTGGGCGGCGGTTCGCTCGCGAAGTATTGCTACCGGCACCTGCCCGGCGCGGCGATCGACGCGGTCGAGATCAACCCGGACGTGATCGCGCTGCGCGACGTGTTCAGGATTCCTGCCGATGATTCGCGTTTGACGGTGCTGTGCGCCGACGGCGCGGATCATGTGAGGCGGGCGGACGTCCGGGCGGACGTGATCCTGCACGATGCATTCGTCGCCGACGGCACGCCGGGCCGGTGCACGGGGGCGGCCTTCCTCGGCGCCTGCCACGAGCGCCTGAGCGAAACCGGCGTGCTGGCGATCAACTTCATGGACGACGATCCGGCGCTGCCGCACCATCTCGAACAGTTGCGCTCGGTGTTTGGTGCGTCCTGTGCGCTGGTGCCGTGCGGCGACGACAACAACTTCATCGCGTTCGCATGGAAGGGCGGCGGCAAGCTGCCGTCGCTGCGCATCCTGCTCGAGCGCGCGCTCGCGTGCGAACGGGCCGGCGAACTCAAGCTGGCGGCTACCGCGCGGCGCATGAAGGCCGGCGAGGGCATCGAGCCGCGGCGGCTGGTCTGGCGTGCGCAATCGCACGGGCGATGGGAGTTCGGCGCGTAAGCGGCGCCACGGGTGCGGCCAGGGCGGCCGCGCTTACTTCATGCGCTTGCCGAGCGCGCTTCGGGTCTTGTACGTCACGCCGTGCCGGTCGAGATACTCGCGGATCAGTTGCCGCACGACTTGCGACGGCGTGAGATCCTGCTCCGCGCAGAGCATCTCGAAGGCTTCCTTTTTCGCGGGGTCGATCAGGACGGTCAGGCGGGCGGTTTTCGTTTCCATTGCGGGGCGAGGCTGGTCGGTATGTTAATCAAATTATAATCGATCCGCTTTCCGGGCCACAGCCGGAAACGTTGCGCGGGTGCGCGTTCAGCGCCTGCCGCGCAGCAACGCGAGCAGGTCGTCGGCCACCGGCACGATCGCGAGCGTGACGAGCACCGCGGCGAGCGGCACGGTCGACACGTAGCCGGCATGCTTGAAGCCGATCGCGCCGGCCAGGCCGCCGACGAAGAACGACGCGAGCATCGTCGCGTGAATCCGCAGTTTCGAGCGGTTGGCGATGACCGCGAGCGCATCGACGTCGGCCGCCGACCGATTCCAGTAGAACAGCTTCCCGAGTTCGATGCCGAGATCGGTCACGATGCCGGTCATGTGCGTCGTGCGGATCTCCGCGCCCGACAGCTTCGTGATCGTCGCGTTCTGCAGCCCCATGATGAAGCAGAGCAGCGTGACCGTTACCGGCACGAAGAAGGTTTCCCACAGCGCGAGGTGGCTGCCGAGCAGCCCGAACAGCAGCAGCAGGGCGGCCTCGAGCAGCAGCGGCAGCATGAACTGGCTCTGCAGGCCGCGGCGGCGGCCCCAGTTGACGAGGATCGCCGAGCAGCTGGCGCCGATCAGGAACGAACCGAGCGAGCTGATGCCGGCCAGCGCGAGCCGCACGTCGCCGAGCGCCGTCTGGTCGGCGATCGCCGAGACGATGCCGCTCATGTGCGACGTGTATTGCCTGACCGCGAGGAAGCCGCCGGCGTTGGCCGCGCCGGCGACGAACGCCAGCGAAAACCCGAGCTGGCGGTTCGCCGTCGCGCTGCGGTGTTTTCCCGTCAGGTTTCGAAAGTACTGCGCTGGCATAGGGGCTTCGCTCGATCGCCGCGAATCGCGGGCGCGGACAGGTCGACCGGCGCCGGACGACGGCGGATGCGCTGCCGCCGCCGGCTGCCGGGTCTCATGCATCATGTGATGGACATGATAATGACATTATCATACTCTGTCGGCCGGATGGGGCTTTCAGTACAATGCCTCCCGTGCCCTGCGGCGCCGGGTGCCGGCGGCTTCGCCGTCGCGCAGCCCGCGCGCGATCACTTCTGCCCACCGCGTCATGACTCCACTCAAGTTCATCCTTCGCTACACGGCGATCCCGTTCACGGCCATCGTGGTCGTGGCGATCTGGGCGATCATCCCTTCGTCGAAAGAGATCGATGCGCGACAATATGCGGCGCTGTCTCGCGAGTACGCGGGTTTCCCGTTGCCGTTCCGGCGGGAAATCTCGGAAACGATGGAGCACGGCCGGATCAACGATCGGCGCTATCAGACGCTCGTGCGCGATTCGCTGGGCAACGGCGTCGCGCTGGACTGGCCGGCGTCGGGTGTCGGCGATCTCGCCGCCGAGCGGCAAAAACTGGCCGAACTGATTCAGGCCGATTCCGATCTTCAAGGTCATCACCAATGAAAACTCTGCTGGTTTCCGTGGCATTCGCGATGATCATCGCGAGCCTGATCTTCGCGCTGTATTTCATGAATCACGATCGCGGCAAGTCGAAGCGGATGGCGTGGTCGCTCGCCGCGCGCGTCGGGCTGTCGGTCACGCTGTTCCTGTCGTTGCTGATCGCGTACAAGCTGGGCTGGATCGAACCGACGGGGTTGCCGATCGGACGTTGAGCGGTGCACGCCCCGTTGAGTGCGGGGCGTTCTTGTCGATGGGAGTTTGATTGGATGATCGGTGTATTGTGATAAGAATACTTATCCCGATATCACTGATATGAATCAGTGTCATCAGCGTCACGGCAACATCGTGTGCGAGGTCGAGGCGGATTGCGAGGGTCAACGGAAGCGGCCGGCGGCAGCGCCGTGAGGCCGACGACGCGCGTCGCCGCCTCGCGCTTCACGTCACGGCCACAGGCGCGCGGCGTGCAATCCGCGCCGCGCTTACCCGCGCGCTTTCCGGAGCGCGCGGCTCATTTCCGCGATCGGCATTGCGGCAATCGAGTTCAGCAGGCGGGTTTCCCCGGCGTCGGGGCGGGCGACCGTGCGCACTTCGTCGAGCGTCTGTGCGACGCTGCGATCGAGCGGTTCGAGAAAGCGCACCAGTTCGTTGTCGGCGGCTTTTTCCTTGAGCCCGAGCGCGTGGCCGAACGCGATCAGCGCGCCCGTGTCGATGTCGGAAAATCGCGTCGCCGCGCCGAGCGGCATCGTCAGTTCGCAGTGCGGCCAGTGATCGCCGCGATGATCGGGCCGGTGCGTGGGCGTGTGATAGACGACCGTACTGACGATGTCGTAGAACGGCGCGAGCCGGTAGCCGCGCGCGTCGACGAAGAACGACAGGTTTTTCAGGTGCGCATCGGCATTGCCCACCAGTACGTTGAAAATGGTCCAGCGGAACACCGACAGGCGCGCCAGCGCGCGCGTGCTGGTCCGGCCGATCGCGCGGCCCAGCTCCTGCACGTTCGCGCGCTGGTATTTGAAGCCGCGATCGTAGTTGAGCAACTGCATCGCATCGATCGTATGCAGACGCCCGGCAGGCTGCGCGGTGGTGTCGCGGTCGAAGCGGTCGATCACGTAGCACGCGGACGGCGCACGCAGGAAATGCACGTCGGGAACGTCGAGCCCCATCCGCTTCGCGAGCTTCATGCAGAAGAACTCGTTGATCGCCGAATGCGGGTAGCCGGCGGCGCGCATGTCCGGTTTCAGCAGATGCATCGACGGTTCGCTGCCCACCGGTTCGAACAGTGCGTAGTCGGGAGCGTTGCCGCGCAGGATCAGCAACAGCTTCTGCTGCGCGCCGGCCGCCGACATGCGCTTGGGGGCGGTTGCCGTCAGCGCCCGCTCGGGCATCGCCTGAATGCGGCGTTCGAGTTCGTCGAGCGGGAGCGGTTGCAGGCTGCCGGCCGCTTCCTGCTCGCCTTCGGCCAGCAGCGTGAGCGCGCCGGCCGATTCGCGCCCGAAGTACGCGAGCAGCCCCCACGCGTCGGCCGCATCGACCTTCGCCTCGCGCGCAAGCGACGTCCGCATGCCTTCTTCGGGCAGCAGGTTGTCGAAGAACCACTGGACCGGGCGCTCGGTCGAGTTGTCGGCGAAGGTGCCGGGGCGCAGCGGGAAGGCGGGCGACAGCGGATACGCGTATGACGACGCCAGCCATCCTGCGTCGTAGGTGAACGACCAGACGCCCTTGTCGTCGGTCAGCCGGCCCATGCGCAGCCCGTTCGCGGATGCGATCAGCGTTCTAGCCGCCATGGCGGCTCCTGCGGCGTTGCGCGGCCTTGAGCGCGTTTTCCGCCGAAATCTCGATGGACGATTGCGCGAGCAGGCTGACGCCGAGTTCGCCGAGCAGCAGCAGCACCTTGCCGATTTGCGCGGTCGGTTTCCCGGCTTCCACCTGGCTGATGAATTTCGGCGACAGCCCGGTGGCGTTCGCGAGTTCGTCCCGCGTGAACCCCTGCTGGAGCCGGGCCGCGCGGATAAGGTTGGCGAGCGCCTGGATCGTGCCCACGGGCAGGATCTCCTGCATGACGTCCTCCGGACTTCGTATCTGATCGGGAACAGTATTGCACAACTCGTCGGTACGGGCGTCAATTCGTATCCGGACGGATACGAATGAGCTGGAGAGGCAGCGAAAAACCCGATTCGTTCCCGATCGGGAACCAGGTGCCGTGAAATTGCGATTCATCGCACGTTCGTTACCGCTCGGATACGTGACGGCATGGTTAGAATGACCGCCTCCCATCCGTTTCTCCCACGGCCCGTCACCGGGCCGGCACGACCCCATGACCCTGCAAGCACTCGAAATACTGATGCGAAGCCTGTTCGAGGACGAGCGCCTCGAAATCCTCGCCGACACCGGCTACAGCCTTTCCTTCGTCGTGCCCGGCAAGCTCCGGGACGTCAAGGCCGCGCTGCTGGCGCGCACGGACCCGGCCGGATGGGACGGCGAGGCCGGGAACGCGTTCTATCGATGCGACGACGAGGACTGGGCGCTGTATCTGCGCTCGATCCCGCATGCGGTGTACTGCATTGCGTCCGTGCGGTCGCTGCATGCGCGCCACATGCAGCAGTATGAGGGCGCGTCGACGGTCACGCCGGAGCAGCAGGCGATCGACGACGCCGAGGAGGCCCGGCGCCGGCAGGAGGCCGACGCGCGGCGCCGGCGCGATACGCGCGACGAGCCGCTCGCGCCGCTCGGCGGGCCGTTCCACAGCGACGGCGAACGCGTGTGGGCGCGCATCGGCAGCGGGCACCGGTATCGCGCGCTGAACACCTTCGATCTCGGCAGCTTCCGGCATCTGGTCGACCACTTTGCCGTCGATGCGTCGGGGCTGCGTTACTACGCGGCCGGCACCGCGTTCGGCGACGACGACGCGGGCGAGGAAGGGATCGTCGCCGACGGCGACGCCGCGACGCTCGAGGCGCTGGGCGGCGACTGGTATCGCGATGCGCGGCAGGCTTACTACTTCGAGCGCGACCCGTACGATCCCGATCGCGGCCCAAGTCGTCTGACCGTCGTCAAGGCCGACGTGGCCAGCCTGACGCATATCGGCGGCGCATACGCGCGCGATGCGAAGCACCTGTTCTGCGCCGGCGTGCGCAAGCGCGGCATCGACGATCCGGCCGGGGTGGTCGGCCTCGGCTACCGCTATGCGCGGCTCGGCGCGCAGATCCTGTACGACGGCAAGATCGTGACCACGCCGGGGCGCGTCGATGTCGAAACGGCGCGCGCCGTCTTCCACGACATGCTGATCGACGCCGACGGCCACGTGCTGTGGGGGAAGAACTACCGCAAGCCGTTGCCGGGAATCGACGCCCGCAGCCTGCGCTTTCTGACCTGGGCGTTCGCGGTCGACGACCGGCGCGTCTACTACCGGACCAACACGAACCTGGCCGTGTGCGACGGTGTCGACCGCGCGAGCGTGGAGGTCGTGCCGCCGATGCGCATTCGCGACCGGAACGGGCTGATCGAGATCCGGTATCCGGAAGGCGCGGTGCACGTGCCCGACCCGTCGCCGGAGTCGTGACGGCCGCGGCAGGCGAACGCCGCGCGCGGATCGCGGCCGGGCCCGGGTTCGGGTTCGACACGCGCGATCGCGCGGCACGGGGCAAGTCCACCTTGAGCGACGCTGCGCGACCATTCCCGGCGTACGCATAACCAAAGCTGAAATCGGTTTTTCACGCGTACCGGGGGCGTCCCTATACTTTCGCGATGCTGCGCACGGGCGGCTCGCGAATTCCGCGATCGCCGCGCCCGATTCTCTCGAACAAGGACCTGCCGAATGACTGCCCGTGATGCCGTCGATCCGCGCGACGCGTTGCGCGACGCGCTCGCCGCGC
Source organism: Burkholderia sp. MSh2 (assembly GCF_000731655.1). Lineage (NCBI taxonomy): Bacteria > Pseudomonadati > Pseudomonadota > Betaproteobacteria > Burkholderiales > Burkholderiaceae > Burkholderia > Burkholderia sp. MSh2. Next base: position 28,876 of record NZ_JPGM01000067.1, read on the forward strand.
TGCCCGATCTCGCAAGCGCGATCGGGCAGGATGCCGCGCAACGCGAGGCGCGGCGCGAGCTGCCGTTCGAGGGTTTCGCGATCTTCCGGCGTTCGGCGCTGGGCGTGCTGCGGATTCCCGTCGAACGCGGCGGCCTGGGCAGTACGCTGGTCGACCTGTTCGACACGATCGCGACGCTGGCCGCCGCCGATTCGAATCTCGCGCACGCGCTGCGGATCCACTACGACCAGATCGAGACGCTGCGGCTGTCGCCGCGCACGCCGTTCAACGACGTGCAGCTCGAACGCGCGCTGGCCGGCGCGATCTTCGGCGGTGCGTCGACCGAGCGGGGAACGTCGCGGCCGGGCGAAAACACCACCGTATTGCGCCGGGACGGCGAGCACTATCGCGTGTCGGGCCGCAAATACTATTCGACCGGCACCGCATTTGCCGATTTCGCGCGGGTCAACGTGGAGGACGAGCAGGGCGGCGCGGTCGCCGTGATCATTCCGGTCTCGCGCGGCGGCGTACAGGTGCTCGACGACTGGGACGGCATGGGGCAGCGCATGACCGCGAGCGGCAGCCTGCTGCTCGACGACGTGCAGGTGTTCGCGGATGAAGTGGCCGCGCGCGACGGGTCGACGCTCGTCGGCCGTCATTGCGGCGCGCTGCGGCAACTGCATCTCGTCGCGACGGGCGCGGGGATCGTGCGCAACGTGGTGGCCGATGCGCGCCGCTACGTGCTCGCGCACGGGCGTCCGGTGCTGCACAGCCCGGCGCCGACCGCGCGCGACGATCATTTCATCCAGCAGATCGTCGGCGAACTGTCCGCCCACAGTCACGCGATCGACGGGCTCGTGCGCGAAAACGCACGCGCGCTCGACCGCTCCGCCGACGCGATCGCGGCCGGCGCCGCCGATGCGGATGCGCTCGTGCTCGACAGCGCGCTCGCCACGGCACGCACGCAGCTGATCGTCAGCAAGCTCGCGCTGCATGCGGCCGAGCGGCTGTTCGAAGTGGGCGGCGCGTCGGCGACGGCGCGCGGGCACAACCTCGACCGGCACTGGCGCAACCTGCGCACGATCTTCAGCCACAACCCGCTGCTGCACAAGGCGCGCGTGATCGGCGACTACGAGCTGAACGGCGTGACGACGCACCTGACCGAAGGCCGCGTGTTCTGAACCCGCGACGCCGGGCCGGCTGCGGCGGCAATCGTCCGCCGCGCGCCCGGCCCGCTTTCCTGGAACCTTCCCGATGACGACCCGCACCGGACACCTGCATCTCGGCGCATTCCTGTACCCGACCGGCCATCACATCGCCGCATGGCGCCATCCCGGTTCGCAGGCCGACGCGGGCGTGGATTTTCGCCACTATGTGCGGCTGGCGCAGGCGGCCGAGGCCGCGAAGTTCGATCTCGTGTTTCTTGCCGACGGCGCGGGCACGCGCGGCGACGACGTCGCGTTCCTGAGCCGCACCGCGCACAGCTACGTCGCGCAGTTCGAGCCGCTGACGCTGCTGTCGGCGCTTGCAGCCGTCACCGAGCGGATCGGCCTCGTCGGCACCGCGTCGACGAGCTTCAACGAGCCGTTCCACATCGCGCGCAAGTTCGCGTCGCTCGACCACATCAGCGGCGGCCGCGCGGGCTGGAACCTCGTTACGTCGTCGAGCGCGCACGAGGCGCGCAACTTCAACCGGGACGCGCATTTCGACCACGCCGAACGCTATGCACGGGCGGAGGAGTTCGCCGACGTGGTGCGCGGCCTGTGGGATAGCTGGGACGACGATGCGTTCGTGCGCGATCGCGAGTCGGGCCGTTTCTTCGATCCGCAAAAGCGCCATGTGCTCGATCATCGCGGCCGCTTCTTCCAGGTGCGCGGGCCGTTGAACGTCGCACGGCCGCCGCAGGGGCATCCGGTCGTCGTGCAGGCCGGTTCGTCGCCGGCCGGCACGCGGCTCGCCGCGCGCACGGCCGAGGTGATCTTCACCGCGCAGCAGACGCTCGACGACGCGGTCGCGTTCTATGCGGACGTCAAGGGCCAGCTCGCCGCGTTCGGCCGCGATCCCGACACGCTGAAGATCATGCCCGGGGTGTTTCCCGTCGTGGGCCGCACCGAAAGCGAGGCGAAGGAGAAGTTCGACGCGCTGCAGTCGCTGATCGATCCGACCGTCGGGCTCGCGCTCGTATCGGGCCTCACGGGCGGCTTCGACCTGTCCGCCTATCCGCTCGACGGCCCGATTCCGCCGCTGCCGGAAACCAATGCGAGCAAGAGCCGGCAGGCGTTGACGATCGAACTCGCGCGTCGCGAGAACCTGACGATCCGCGAACTCTACCTGCGTGTCGCGGGCGCGCGCGGCCACTGGCAGCTCGTCGGCACGCCGGAACAGATCGTCGACCAGCTGGAGGAGCGCTTCGTGCGATACGGCGCGGACGGCTACAACGTGATGGCGCCGACGCTCCCCGGCGGGCTCGACGATTTCATCGCGCTGGTGCTGCCCGAGTTGCGTCGCCGGGGGCTGTTTCGCAGCGACTATGCGGGCCGTACGCTGCGCGAGCATCTCGGGCTGCGGCGGCCCGGGCGCGGCGACGCCGCCGCGCATGCCGCCGCCGCGGCCTGAGGTCAGCGCCGCAGGCCGGCCTCGCGCAGCAGCGGCAGCACGCGCTCGCCGAAGAAGGCGAGATCGGGCTTGAAGTCGTAGAAGCTCAACTGGACGCCGTCGATGCCCGCGCGGTGCAGCCGCACGAGGGTGTCGGCAACTTCGTCGGGCGAGCCCGTGATCGAGATATTGCCGCCGATCGCGCGGGCGGCGGCCTGCGAACGCTGCTCGAAGCCGCCGCGCCACGCGTGTGCGTCGCTGTCGAAGCGGTGGAAGCTGCCTTCGTCCGCATGCGCGACGATCGCGTCGCGGTAGGCGCGCGCTTCGGCCGCCGTTTCGCGACAGATGACGAGCGGATTGAGCAACGTGCGGATCGTCCGGCCGCGCGCCGCGGCGGCCGCTTTCACGCGGGCCGTATGCGCGGGCAGCGCGTCGAGCGCGAGCGCGACGTCGGGCCCGGCCGGGCTCGTGACGAACACGATGTCCGAATAGCGCGCCGCGAAATCGATACCTGCGTCGGAGCCGGTCGCGTTGATCAGCAGCGGGCGGCCGTAGCGCGGCTTGGGCGTCACGAATGCGCCGCCCAGCCGCCAGCCCGACAGCGCCGGCGTGTAGCTGAAATTGTCCGGTTGCGCCCACAACTGCTGGACCGCATCGAGGAACTCGGCGGCCATTTCGTAGCGCCGGTCGTGCTCGATCCGGTTCCAGCCGAACATCTCGTGCTCGATCGCGCGGTGGCCGGTCACGACGTTGATGCCCCAGCGTCCGCGCGAGATGTGATCGAGCGTCGCCGTGAACTTCGCGAAATGCAGCGGATGCCACGGCCCGTAGAGCACGTGGCTCGTCGCGACGAGGATGATCCGTTCGGTGCGCGCGGTCAGCGCGGCCAGCGTCATGAACGAGTCGAGCGCCTGGCCGTCGAACACGCCGCCGTAGCCGCCCTTGGGCAGCCATTGCGACAGCGCGAACACGAGGTCGAAGCCGAGCGCCTCGGCGTGCGCGACCAGTTCGGCGTTGTAGTCGAAGGTCCAGTCGGTCGAGCGCGGCAGCGTCGATGCGCTCCAGCCGCCGGCCTGGATCGGCAGGAACAGCCCGAGCATCAGCGGCTGCGCGAGCACGCGGGACACGGGGCTGTCAGGGAATTCGGCCGGCGAGCGGACGTCGACGAACGGCGACGGCGCGACCTGCGCGGCGAGGGAGGTGTCGCTCATGAGGGCTTCCTAGCGGGAGATGCGCGCACCGCGCGGTCACGACGGGCGCGCGCGCCTGCCCATCCCGCGGCGGGCCGGTGCGGCGCCGCGCGCGGTACACGGGAAGGCAAACGGGAGTCGGTCATGGTCGGCGCGGATCGCGCGCAGGCGCCGCGCGTGGGGAAACGGACATTCTCGGCAACCGGGCGCGGTGCGGCAAACAACGATTCCCGCTTTGCTTATCGCGCCGCGCCGGTTGCGCGCGGTCAGAACTTCACGCGCAGCCCGCTGACGAGCGCGACCTGGCGGTTCGTCGACGATGCGCTGCCGATGTTCGCGATCGACGCGATCGCGCGATAGCCGCCTGCCGTCGCCGTGCTCGGATCGCCGCCCGCGAGCTGGTAGATGCCGGACAGGTAGAGGTCGGTGCGTTTCGACAACGCGTAGTCGAACCCGAGCGTGAACTGGTGCCAGCGCGGCTTCAGCGTCTGGCCGCCGGTGCCCGGCAGGCCGCTCGCGCGGCCGTCGGTGAACGTGTAGACGCCGATCAGCGTCGCCGCCGGCGTGATCTGGTAGCGGGCGTTGACGTCGTAGTTGTTGAATTTGCGCGACGAGCCGTCGACGTAGTCGAGCTGCGTATGGCTCCACGCGAAGCCGAGCGTTGCCAGGCCGATCGCGTAGTTCGCGCCGACGACCCCGATCTGCTGCTTGCGCACGCCGCCGTTCAGCCCGTAGAAGAACCCGCCGCTGTAGTCGTTGCCGGTCGTGCTGGTTGCGCCCCCCACCGCGCCGCTCGTATTCGACGTCGCGTTCGGCTGGTTGAGCCGCACATAGCCGCCGCCGACCGACAGCGGGCCGTTCACGTAGTTCGCCGATACGCCCCATGCGTTGTTGTTCGAGAAGCCCGTGCCCGCGCCGCCGTTCGCCTGGTTGCTGAACGCATAGAGCAGGTCGGCCGTGAAACCGGCGATCGTGTCGCTGCGGAACTTCACCGCGTTGTTGATGCGGAAGCTCTGGTTCATGTTGTCGTTGTCGCCGACGTGCGTGGCGGGCGACCAGAAGCCCGACCCCGAGTATTGCGCGACGAGATCGGTGATCGGCTCGTACTGGCGGCCGAAGGTCAGCGTGCCCACGCCCGTCTGGCCGATGCCGACATACGCGGAACGGCCGAACAGCCGACCGCCCTGGCCGAGCGTGCCGTCGCTCGGCTTGAAGCCGCTTTCGAGCGTGAACACGGCCTTCACGCCGCCGCCGAGATCCTCGGAGCCTTTCAGGCCCCAGCGGCTGCCGCTCAGCTTGCCGCTCGTCTGCTGGATGTTGCTCGCGCCGCCCTGATTGTTCGTATAGGCGAAGCCGGCGTCGACGACGCCGTACAACGTGACCGAACTCTGCGCGTGCGCGCCGACCGAAGCGACCGAAACCAAACCCAGGACTACCGATTTTTTGATCATCACTATCCTCTGTTTTTTATGGGTACGTCTGCGAGGATCACGATGCTATTGACGACGGGCGCGCCGGCGAACGGCCGATCCGTGGTTTGTAAATCGTCGCGCGGACGATTTGTAATGTGCGTTGCCGCGGGCCTTGCGCGGGCGGCGCGATCGCGTCCGGCACGCATGCTGCGGCGAACGCATCGCACGCCCGGCGAACGCCGGACGCCTGAAACGTGTTGGCGTGGTCATATCGTTCGATGAATTCGTTCGATATGCGCACGATCCGCGATGCATCGCGCGATGTTTTTATGCAACGCCCGCTGTGCGGCAGGCGGACGATGCGCTACGCGCGCCCGAATATCGATTCCGCAAAACGTTGGTAGGGCCGTGCGAGGCGTGACGGTACAGTCGGGCATCCGGCCGCGGGCCGGCCTGATCCGGGAGCACGAGGGCGCGCCGCGCGCATGCGTCCCGGCTGAACAACGAACACGGGAGCCGTTTGACATGAGTCGCGATGTGCTGTTTCTGCTGGAACCGGGCTTTACCGATCCGAAGCATCCGGGGCAACGCTTCGTCTGCCCGCATGGATTGTCGATCGAAGGGCTGCTGGCGAGCGCGCCCGATCGCGCCGGCCGCATCGATGTGAAGCGCGTCGGCTTCGAGCGGCCGCGGCACGCGGTGATCGACGCACTCGACGACGCGCACCAGGGGCTGCCGGTCCTCGTGCTCGGCCGCGACCAGCCGGCGCCGGACGATGCACAGACCCTTGGCGACGTGCGCTTCGTGACCGACGCACGCCGCATCCTCGAGTTGCTGACCGAGCGCCACGGGTTTCCCGCGCTGCACTGACGCGACGGTTTCCGTCTTCCACCCGATCGACCGACAGGAGTATCCGATGTCGTCAATTTCGGCGGCACGCCGCCGCCTGCTGCTCGCCGGCGCCGCGGCCGTGGCGGCCCCGCTCGCCGTGAACGCCGCGTTTGCCGCCGCGCCGCCGGTCAGCGCCGATCTCTCGGGCACGACGCTGCGCGTCGCGACCTACAAGGGCGGCTGGCGCGCGCTGCTGCAGGCGGCCGGGCTGGCCGACACGCCTTACCGGATCGACTGGCGCGAGCTGAACAACGGCGTGCTGCACATCGAGGCGCTCAACGCGGATGCGCTCGATATCGGTTCGGGCAGCGAAATTCCGGCGGTGTTCGCCGCACGCCAGAAAGCCAGTGTCCGGTTCATCTCGCGCGTGCGCGAGGATCTGAACAACCAGGTCACGCTTGCGCGCAAGGACACGCCGATCCGCAGCATTGCGGACCTGAAGGGCAAGCGGGTCGGCTATGTGCGAGCGACGACGTCGCACTATTTCCTGTATCGCCAGCTCGTGGAGGCCGGTCTGGGTTTCGACGACATCCAGCCGATCAACCTGTCGCCGACCGACGGGCTGTCGGCGTACGATCGCGGCGATATCGATGCGTGGGCGATCTACGGCTACAACGGCCAGCTTGCGCGCAATCGCTACGGCGCCCGCGTGCTGAAGACGGGCAAGGGCTATCTGTCGGGCAATTTTCCGGTGTATGCGAACCCGCGCACGCTCGACGACGCGCGCCGTCGGGCGGCGACGGGCGATCTGCTGCTGCGGTTCCGGCGCGCGTATGCGTGGGCGAACGGGCACTTCCGCGACTATGCGCTCGCGCAGAATCGCGAAACGCGCGTGCCGGTGGCCGATCTCGTCGCGATGTTCGACCAGCGCAGCGAGGACTATGCGCTGTTGCCGGTAACGCCCGACGTGGTGGCGCAACATCAGCAGGTCGCGGACGTGTTCGCGCGGATCGGTGTGCTGGATGGGCCGGCCACGGTCGCGCCGTTCTGGGATACGTCGTTCAACGCGCTGGTGGCCGCGTGACCGGGATCGGCGGGACGATCGCCGGGTGAGGTGGGCGGGTGCATTCGCACTTGCTCAAGCGCCCGTGCATGAGCAGCGTGTCATACCCGGCGCGGGGCGCGCCGGGCAAGCGGGATCGACCGGCTCAGGAGAACGTCGTCGCGACCATGATGCCGAATACCAGCCCGAGCGCGATTCCGCAGAGCCGGCCGTAGATCGACGCGCGCACGTTGTCGTCGAGCACGAACGGCGAGCGCTTGTGCTTCCAGACCGTGCTGAATGCCACCGGCCGGGTGAGCAGGGCGATGCAGGCGATCAGGACCGGCGTGGCGACGAGCATCGCGATGCGTTGCCCGTTCCAGTCGACGCCGTGCATCGCCAGCGATACGAGCGCGGCGAGCGGCACCTCGACGCACAGGCCCAGCAGCGAACCGCTGACGAATGAATCTCCCGGGGACTGGAACATGATCGGTCCTGGTGTTCGGATGAAATCGGTGCCCGCTTCGGACGCCCGACGGTAACAAGCCGTGGCCGTGGCCCGAGGTCGGTCGACCTTGGTCGGCATCAGGCAGGATGACGGGCGGATGGTACGGCAAATTGTTGCCCCGTTGGCGGTCATTCAAGCTATTTAACAATGGCGCCGGGGGATGGCATTTTTGCGCCGTGCCGGGATAATGATCGGGCATCCTGCCTTTGTGGCCGGGCGAGGCGGCTGCGCGCCCGGCAGGGCGGCAGCGCCGTCGTTCCGGCACGAAATTCCGGCCACCGCCGGGTTCCGGCAGGCCGCGCGGGTTCCGGAACGGGCTTCCGGACTGGATGAACCGGCAGTCGTCGCGAAGCGCCACCCATCAAGCCGAACATGAGCCAACCCAACGTCCCGGGCGATGACGCGCAACGCATCGCCGCGGCCAACGCGGAATTTTCAGCCGGCGTCGCCGCGCATCACGCCGGACTGGCGGCGGACGCCGCTCGGCACTACCGCGCAGTGCTTGCGCTGCACCCCGATCACGCGGAAGCGCTGAGCAATCTTGGCGTCATTCTCGAAGCGGAAGGTCGGGCGGGCGAGGCCGAGCATTGCTACCGACGGGCCGTCGGGATTCGCCCGGACAGCGTGGACGCCTGCTGCAATCTCGGCCTGCTGCTGCACGACGGCAAGCGCTTCGACGAAGCGGAGGCCTGCTATCGCCGCGTATTGGCGCTGGATCCCGGCCATGGTCCGGTGCTGCGCAGGCTCGGCTTGCTGCTGCACGCGACGGGTCGCCGCGCGGAAGCCGAACGCGCGTTTCACGATGCCGTGATCGCCCGCCCGGGCGATGCCGCGACGCATGTCGATCTGGCGACGCTGCTTCAGGAGCTTGGGCGACCCGACGAAGCGGAGCGGCACTATCGGGAGGCGCTCGTGCACGCGCCGGACGACGCCGCGACGCTCAATCTTCTCGGCGCGTTGCTGCAGCGGCGCGGGCGGCTGCCGGAGGCCGAGCATTGCCTGCGGCGCGCGGTTTCGCTGCAACCGGGCTATCGCGACGCGCGAGGCAATCTCGGCAACGTGCTGTTCGAGCAGCAGCGATACGGCGAAGCCGAAGCGTGTTACCGCGACGTGCTCGCAAACGATCCGTCGTTCGCGGAGGTGTGGAACAACCTGGGCCGCCTGCTGCATGACGCCGGCCGGCTCGACGAGGCCGCCGCCGCGCTGAGACACGCGCTGACGCTCGATCACGATCGCGCGCCGACCGTCTTCAACCTGAGCCTGGTGCTGCTGGCGATGGGGCGGTACGAAGACGGATGGCGGCATTACGAAGCGCGCCTGCAGCCGTCCGCGCACTGGGGCGACGCCGCGGCGAGCGGCGTGCTCGCGAGCCTGCCGGCGCCGCTGTGGCAGGGCGAGCCTCTCGACGGAAAATCGCTGGTCGTCTGGCCCGAGCAGGGGCTGGGCGACGTCGTGCAGTTCGCGCGCTATCTGCCGCTACTCAAGCGGCGTGGCGTGTCGACGCTGACCGTGGTGTGTCCGGCCGCGTTGACGCGCCTGATCGCGACGGTCGACGGGGTGGATCGTTGCGTCGCGCTCGACGAAGCGGCGGCGCTTCCGTCGCACGACTACGCCTGCCTGATCATGAGCCTGCCGTTGCGCTGCGGAACGACGCTCGACACGATACCCGCGACGATGCCGTACCTGCACGTGCCCGCGGCGCTCGCCGAGCGGTGGCGCGACAGCGTGCCCGCGGCGGGCCTGAAGGTCGGGCTGGTCTGGGCCGGCGATCCGCGGCCCGACCAGCCGCAGGCGCACGCGACGGACCGCCGGCGCTCGCTGCCGGCGAGCGCGTATCTGCCGCTGCTGCGGATGCCGGGCGTGAGTTTCGTGAGCCTGCAGAAGGGCGAGACGACCCGCCGGCAGCTCGACACGCTGCCGCCGCCGCTGCGTCCCGCCGATCCGATGGCGCTCGTGCGCGACTTCGCGGACACGGCGGCGATCATCTCCCATCTGGATCTCGTGATTACCGTCGACACGTCGGTGGCCCATGTGGCGGGTGCGCTGGGCAAGCCGGTGTGGATCCTGTCGCGCTTCGACGGCTGCTGGCGCTGGCTCGCGGACCGGGACGATTCGCCGTGGTATCCGGGCGCGCGCCTGTTCCGGCAATCGGAACCTGGGCAGTGGAGCGATGTGGTCGAGCGCGTCGCGGGCGAGCTTGAGCATCTTCGCGTGGAACGGGACGCGTTGCGCGCATCCGCGCCACGTTAGGAAGATCCGGATCGTCTCGCGGCTCACGACCACACCGTGCTCGAACAGCGGTTCCTCGATGTCGTGCTGATTCGGCTGGAAACGGAAATCCCGGCGCACGGTCAGTCGGACGAGCGCCGCCGGAAGCCGATGAACGCGTTAAAGCGACTTCGTCTTCTTCATCCCGACGTCCCGCGATACCCCCTCGGCAACGTGCCAATGCCCTCGCCGGATTTCGCACGGATCCGGTGACTGTCCGGCTTGACACGACGATTGCTTTCGCATAACGTCCGATAAACGAACGATCGTTCATTAAAGCGGATGCCCGGACTGCGTCCGACCTGCCGCCCGAGAGTTGCGCATGATTCGAACGGGTGAATCAGGGCGAAAGGATCCGTTGCATGACGACATGGGCCGGCGGCGGCGTGCGCGCGACCGGCCTGCTGGTCGTCGCTTGAAGCTGCTGTACCTTTCGGCATCGTGGAGACATCTATGAAGACGCGTATTACCGAGCTGTTCGGCATCGAACACCCGATCATCCAGGGCGGGATGCATTACGTCGGATTGGCCGAACTCGTGGCCGCCGTGTCGAATGCGGGCGGGCTCGGGTTCATCACGGCGCTGACGCAAAAGACGCCGGAGCTGCTGGCGAAGGAAATTGCGCGGTGCCGCGACATGACCGACAAACCGTTCGGCGTGAATGTCACGTTCCTGCCGACGCTTTCGTCGCCGCCGTATCCGGAGTACATCGCGGCGATTGCGGAGGGCGGCGTCCGGATCGTCGAAACCGCCGGGCGCAGCCCGGAGCAGTACATGCCGGCATTCAAGGCGGCCGGTATCAAGGTGATTCACAAGTGCACGTCCGTCCGTCACGCGTTGAAGGCGGAAAAGATCGGTTGCGACGCGGTGAGCGTCGACGGCTTCGAATGCGGGGGCCATCCGGGCGAGGACGACGTGCCGAACATGATTCTGCTGCCGCGCGCTGCGGACGAGCTTGCGATTCCGTTCGTCGCGTCGGGCGGCATGGCCGACGCCCGCAGCCTCGTTGCGGCGCTCGCGATGGGCGCCGACGGCATCAATATGGGGACGCGATTCGTTGCGACGAAGGAAGCGCCGGTTCACGAGAACGTGAAGCAGGCCATCGTGGCCGCGACGGAGCGCGATACCCGGCTGGTCATGCGCAGCCTGAAGAACACGGAACGCGTGCTGAGAAACGCGGGAGTCGATCGGCTGATCGAGATCGAGCGGGAGCGGGGCGATGCGCTGAAATTCGAGGACATTCTCGACCAGGTTGCCGGCATTTACCCGAAAGTGATGGTCGAGGGCGAACTGGACGCCGGCGCGTGGAGCTGCGGCATGGTCGCCGGCCTGATCCACGATATTCCAACCGTCAGGGAACTGATCGACCGCATCATGAGCGACAGCGTACGCCTGATTCAGGGACGTCTCGGAAGCATGCTCGGATGAGCGGCGAGCCGCTGCGATTCGGTACGAATGGCTGTCGGTCAGCGCAACGAATCGATCGACAACGCCTCGGCGAGGAACCGCCGGCTGGCCGCGAGAATTTCCTTGCGCGTACGTTCCGATTCCACCGAGCGTGCGAGCACCAGCGCACCGACGCATTGCGCAATGAGGGCCCATGCTGCGTCGGAATCGCCGGTGCGACTGCTCCAGCTCTTTTGCGTGCGCTTGAGCGCCGCCTCCACGACTTCCCGAACGGCCGGCTCTGCACGCGCGATCTCCGGTCCGAGCGTAGGCAAAACGCAGCCATTCTCCGGATGCAGCGCATGAACGGAACTCAGGTAGTTTCGCAGGCAGCGTGCGACATGATCGGGGGGAGATGAATCGTCACCCGCCAGCATCTCCGCGCTCTGCTCGACCTCTTCGCTGACCAGTGCCTCGAAGAGCGCCTGCTTCGACGCGAAGTGGTTGTAGAAGGCGCCCCCGCTCAGCCCGATCGACGCCATCAGCGCATCGATACCCGTTGTCGCGAAGCCGCCGCGCTTCGCGATGGCGCGGCTTTGCGCGAGCAACTTCCGGCGGGTTTCTTCCTTGTGGGTACTTGAGTAGCGCATGGTCGCCGGGGTCCACTGGTGGTAAGGGATTTCAAGATCAGGATAGCCGTCACCCATCGCCCATTCAAGTCCCGAGCGACCCGGATCACAGCGCGTCGGAGCGACGGAGCGGATGCCGGCGGACCGGGTATGCAGGAGCTGACTCGGCTGCAGGCCGGCCGATGGTAGCACGCGGGTGAAGCCCTTTTCGGGCCGCTTGACGGCCTCGTCACAGGCAACCGTTCGCATCAGGGTAATCAAGGACTATGCAAAGCAAATGTCCCGCCCTATAAATGAACGGTCGTTTATTTATAGGAGGAAGAGATGAGCAACGAGAGCACCAAGGGCCGACGTGCGGCACTCATCATCGGAGCCGGAGACGCTACCGGTGGCGCAATCGCCCGGCGCTTTGCGCGCGAAGGCCTGGTTGCCTGCGTGGTGCGTCGCCAGGCCGACAAGCTCGAGCCGTTGATCCGGCAGATCGAGGCCGAAGGGGGCGTCGCGGTCGGATTCGGATCCGATGCGCGCAAGGAGGAAGACGTGATCGATGTCGTGTCGAGGATCGAACAGGAGATCGGTCAGATCGAGGTCATGGTCTTCAACATCGGTGCAAACGTCCCGTGCAGTATCCTCGAGGAAACGGCGCGCAAGTATTACAAGATCTGGGAAATGGCCTGTTTCGGCGGCTTTCTGTTCGGTCGCGAAGTGGCGAAGCGGATGGTCGGAAGGGCGCGGGGCACGATCATCTTCACCGGCGCTACTGCCGCGATGCGCGGATCCGCCAATTTCGCGGCATTCGCCGGCGCAAAGCACGCACTACGTGCACTCGCCCAGAGCATGGCGCGCGAGTTGGGGCCGAAGAACATTCACGTTGCACATGTCGTGGTAGACGGTGCGATCGATACAGAATTCATTCGGGAGAACTTCCCGGAGCGTTACGCCACGAAGGCGGAAGACGGAATCCTCAACCCGGACCACATCGCCGAGAACTACTGGTATCTGCATACGCAGCCGCGCGATGCGTGGACGCACGAGCTGGATCTGCGGCCGTGGCGCGAAACGTGGTGAATCTTCCCTTCAATAAATCAGCATGACTAAAGGTATTTCAATGGAAAAGCGCATCGAATTCTACTTCGATTTCGGCAGCCCGACCGCCTATCTCGCGTGGACCCAGCTTCCCGCGATTGCCGCCGACCATCAGGCAGAACTCGTATTCAAGCCGGTTCTGCTGGGGGCCATCCACAAGGCGACGAACAATGCGTCGCCGGCGATGATCCCCGCCAAGTCGGCATGGATGCTGGAGGATCTCCAGCGGTTCGCACGCAAGTACGGCGTCCGCTATGAACACAATCCGCATTTTCCCATCAACACGCTGACGCTCATGCGCGGCGCGACCGGCTTGCAGATGCGCGACGAAGCGTTGTTCCAGCGATATGTCGACGTGATATTCCGCGCGATGTGGGCGCAGCCGCAGAATCTTGGCGACCCGGATACGTTGCAGAAGGTGCTGCAGGATGGCGATCTCGATTATCGACTGATCGCCGGGATCGTCCAGGATCCGGCCGTCAAGGAAAGGCTGAAGGCGGAAACCGAGGCAGCCGTCGCTCGAGGGCTGTTCGGCACACCGACGATGTTCGTCGGTACGCAGATGTTCTTCGGTCAGGACCGGCTCGACTTCGTGCGCGATGCATTGAATTTCGATTGACGCGCGCTCGCGCGCCCGGTCCGGGCGCCGACGCATCGGCATATCGGGCACGCGACCGGCCCGACATCCGGATGGCAGGCAGTCGCCACGGGTTGCCGCCGGTTCGCGGCCCGAGTGAATGAACTCAGTCAGGGGACGAGAAGCATGGAGAGGATTTGGCAGCGGCACTACCAGGAAGGTGTCCCTTTCGAAATCGACCTGGAAGGCTATCGTTCGGCCGTGGATTTTCTCGTTCGGGCCGTCGACGCGCGTCCGGACGAAACCGCGGTGGTATGTCATGGCTCGACACTGAGCTATCGGGAGCTGGATACGCTGAGTCGCGCATTTGCCAGCTATCTGGTGAATGTCGAGGGGCTGCACGTCGGCGATCGCGTCGCGGTCATGCTGCCGAACCTGCTTCACTATCCTGTCACCGTGTTCGGTGCGCTGCGGGCCGGCCTGACACTGGTGAACCTGAATCCGTTCTATACGACTCGCGAGGTGCTTTTCAACCTGAAGGACAGTGGCGCGAGCCTGCTGGTCGCCGTCGAATCGGCGCTCGACGTGCTGCCGGTCGACATCGAAGGTCGACCGTACAAGGTCGTCGTCGCGGCAGCCGATGAAATGCCGTTGCTGAGCAAGATCGGGCGGGATGCAGCGCCGTCCGTCGCGGCAGCCGAGCCGCAGGCTGCGCGCGTGGGGAGCCGGTTCGTCGACGCGCTTCTGAAAGGTAGTGCGTCAGCCCATGTCGACGCCGTCGTCGATCTGGACATGAATGCGTTCCTGCAGTACACGGGCGGCACGACCGGGAAAAGCAAGGCGGCCGTCCTGACGCATCGGAACATCGTCGCCAACACCCTGATCATGTGCGATTGGTTCGGGATCGGCTTCACCCGAGGTGACGAGTGCGTGGTGACCGTCCTGCCGATCTACCACATCATGGGGCTGGCGGTAGGCTGCTTTTTCTCGATCGCGACGATGCGCAAGAACGTGTACATACCGAACCCGCGTGATCTGGCGCACTTCGTGCGCGAATTTCGGGAGTACCGCTTCGCGTATCTGCTCGGTGTGAACACCTTGTTCAATGCGTTGCTCGAATACGAACCGTTTCGGGCCCTCGACTTCAGTTGCCTGCGGCAAACGATCGGCGCGGGTGCGCAGATCGAGAGCGCCGTTGCAAGAAGATGGCAGGAATTGACCGGTTGTCATCTGCTCGGCGCGTATGGACTGACCGAGGCATCCCCCAGCGTGTGCGGTACACCGCCGCAAGCATTCGAGCGCAGGGACAGCGTCGGCGTGCCGTTTCCGTCGACCGATATCAAACTGCTGGACGGCGCGGGCAGAGAGGTGCCGATCGGTGCCCCGGGCGAAATCACCGTCCAAGGCCCGCAGGTCATGAGCGGTTACTGGAATCGGCCCGACGAAACCCGCGATGCGTTTACTGCGGACGGCTATCTTCGGACCGGCGATATCGGCGTTCTTGATCAATCCGGATTCCTGTCCATTGTCGATCGCAAGAAGGATGTCGTGCTGGTGTCGGGTTTCAACGTCTACCCGAACGAGATCGAGGCCGTCATCAGCCTGCACCGCGAGGTCGTCGAATGCGCATGCATCGGTGTTCCGGACGAAAAAACCGGCGAAGCGCTCAAGGTGTTCGTGGTAACGCGCGACAGCGGGCTCACCGGAGAGGTTCTGGAGCGCTTCGCGCGCGAGCACCTGACGGCATACAAGGTGCCTCGGCAATTCCAGTTCGTCGACGCGTTGCCGAAGTCGCCTGTCGGCAAAGTGCTGCGCCGCGCATTGCGTCCGTGAACGCGGCATGTCATCGATAACGATCCGGGAAAAAGAATGATCAAGTACAGACCGCCAGTCCGTGACATGCAATTCCTGCTGCATGAACTGCTGAATGTCGAAAGCCGCTTCTCGGCAATGCCGCGGCACAGCGACCTGGATGCCGGCACCGTCGACCAGATCATCGAGGCGGCCGGCAAATTCAGCCGCGACGTGTTGCAACCCCTGAACCTGCCCGGCGATCGGGAAGGGTGTACACGGGACGCGAACGGTAGCGTCAGGACACCGGCAGGGTACCCGGAAGCGTATCGGCAATATGTCGAGGGCGGGTGGCCGGCGCTCACCGGCCCGGCCGAGTTCGGCGGGCAGGCGCTGCCGCATGTGGTCGGCAATGCCGTCACCGAGATGATTTGTGCGTGCAACCAGGCGTGGGGCGCCTACCCGATATTGTCACATGGCGCGGGCAGTTGTCTGTTCGAGCACGGCAATGCGGAACTCAAGCGGTTGTACTTGCCGAAACTCGTATCGGGAGCATGGTCGGGCACGATGTGCCTGACCGAAGCGCATTGCGGCTCCGATCTCGGGTTGCTCGGAACCCGTGCGGAGCTTGCAGCGGACGGGTCTTATCGCATCACCGGAACGAAGATCTTCATTTCGGGCGGCGACCAGGATCTGACCGACAACATTCTGCATCTCGTTCTCGCGCGGCTACCCGATGCACCGGCCGGATCGAGGGGGATCTCGTTGTTTCTCGTGCCGAAATTCCTGGTGAACGAGCGTGGCGAGCCGGTCGAGCGAAACGCGGTACAGTGCGGCGCGCTCGAGGAGAAGATGGGCATCCACGGCAACGCGACATGCGTGATGAACTTCGATGGCGCACGTGGCTGGCTGGTCGGGGAGCGCGGCCGAGGATTGAATGCGATGTTCGTGATGATGAACGCGTCGCGACTCGTCGTTGCCACCCAGACGGTCGGCCTCAGCGAGTTCGTGTACCAGCAGGCATCCGGATACGCGAAGGAGCGGCTCCAGTCGCGCAGTGCGTCAGGTCCCAGGCTGCCAGCCGCGGCAGCGGATCCGATCATCGTTCATCCGGACGTGCGGCGCATGCTGTTGACCCAGCGCGCATACACCGAGGGCGGCCGCGCGCTGACGGCCTGGCTGGCCGTGCTGGCCGACCACGAGCAATCGGATGCCGACGAGACGCGCCGTGCCGCGGCCGCGCGGTTGATCCCGCTGTTGACGCCGATTGCCAAGGCATTCGTGAGCGACAACGCGTTCGAAAGCACGAACCTGGGGATGCAGGTGTTCGGCGGGCATGGCTATATCGTCGAAACCGGAATCGAGCAATATGTCCGGGACGCACGCATCAGTTCGATCTATGAAGGCACCAATGCGATCCAGGCGCTTGATCTCGTGAATCGCAAAATCGCCGTGGATGGCGGAGCCAGTCTCGACCTGCTCCTGGCGGATATCGAAGGCTTCGTGGAAAACAGTCGCGCCGCGCCGGCCATGAACGAATTTTCCACCCCCTTGCTTGCGGCAATCGACAAGGCGCGGCGGGGCACGTCGGCGATTCTCGACGGTCAACGGCGCGATCCGGAATTTGCCGGTGCCGCCGCCGTGCATTACACGCGCGTCATCGGTCACCTGCTCTTTGCCTACCTTTGGGCTCAGATGGCGAGGGTCGCGCTTGCAAAATGCGGGCATGACGACGATTTCTACCGCACGAAGCTGGCCACCGCACGATACTACTTCGCCCGGATGCATCCGGAGATCGACTATCAACTGGCACTCGTGCTGGCAAGTCCGGCCAGCCTGATGGAGCCGGCTGACGAGGCGTTCTAGGGGCAACGATCGAATGGCGATGCCATTGTGCTGAAATCGCTGCGGCGTTGTCACGTTGACGCGCGGGTATCGCAGGATGTCGGGATGAAGAGGACGCAATCGCTTGATCGCGAGCATCGGTTTCCTGGCCGTACGCCGATATTTCCGTTACTCGACGCAGTGTTCATGACGCGTACGGCGAGCCTTGGCTGTCGTGGCGCACCGTCGGCGAGCACGACGCCGCGCGTCGATATACAGCCCGAAGCACCGGGTCCGATGCTTGCCGGTCGGACGCAGCAGCCAGTTTGCAATCTCGCGGTGTCAAATGAGCCCGGCCTTCCGGCCCGCAGCCGCAGCCTGAGTGCGATTGATCACGTTCAATGCCCTGAAGATCGATGTGATGTGCGCCTTGACGGTTTTTTCGGAGAGGCTCATCTTGTCCGCGATGACCTTGTTGGGCACGCCATCGGCCACATAGCGCAATACTTCGATCTGGCGTTGCGTCAGCGATACGGTCATGCGCGCCGATGGCTGGCCGCGAACCATGCTGGAGTCTTGCAAAACCTGATGATCAAGGATGACGGGGGGAACATAGCGCTCTCCATCCAGCGCCATTTTTATCGCCGCCAGCAGCGTTTGCAAGCCCGACGTCTTGGGCACGTAACCCAGTGCGCCGTGTGCGAATGCGTCCCGCACGTCCCGCAGGCTCTCTGACGCGGAAAGGACGACGATCGGCAATTCGGGGCGAATTTTCCCGAACTCGGCAATCGCCTCGCGACCGTCTATCCCTTTCAGTGTCAGGTCAAGGAGCACGACGTCCAGATCCAGGTGCTGATCGAGCAACCGCATGGCTTCGTCCGCGCTGCTCGACTGTATGACGACCATGTTTTCACCAGCCTGCTGAAGCAGCTTCGCGACACCCGCCCGCAAGATCGGATGATCGTCGACAATCAATATCTTCATGAGTCGATGGAATGATGTGAGGACGCTCGAGAGATCATCGTTCGACATACAGGTTTCGCCTCGATAGGTCGAACGTCGGCAGTTGGATCCACATTCACCTCGGAATCCGCAAAAACGAATCGCGAGAGGCTGTCGTGCGGGGCGAGGGCGCCGATTTGACCACGATAGAGTTACAGTGGTTGCATGACGATGCCTGGAACGAGCGCGCTTGGTCCCTGTCGATCTGCGAAATGGCTTGTCGGTGCAGGACGGACGCGACGGCAACCCGATTCGTCTCCGAGCGTGAAGTCGAGTGTTAGTCCCAAGGCACAGCGTGAGTCGCTCATTATCCAATCCTGTTCGAATGAGTGGATCGACCAGTTCGTGCATTAATTCCTGATAAGAGACAATTGAAGAAAAGGTAAAGCGCCGTCGATTTCCGTGATGTCATTCGAGAAATGGTAGTGCGTTATTTTCGGCTTGCCAAAATTCACCTGCAAGAAGAGTGCAAAACAAGGCGCTGTCACGTTAACGGAGTCTGTTCGCAAGGAGCGTGAAAGCAGCCGGCTGCTCCATGCTGCCGAGGCCACGCCATGTCGACAAACGCGCGGCAAGGTGTTTGCGATGGAGGCAGGCGCGCGGCGGATGCGGCTTCAGGGCGAAATGCTGACGGGGCGATCCGACGCTCGCGAGGAAAGCCCGAGTGGGCTTCGGGTCGGTAATCCTTGCATGTGCCGCTCGCGTTCACGGGTGGGCTGATGGCTGCTTGCTGCCCGGTTCTTGGCGCTGGCCTTGACGAACACATGCTCCGTGTCGGCCAACCGTTCTTCGGTATCGCGCAGACCCGGTCGGAGACGGGAATGCCGACGCACAGCCAGGCTGATGACTGCCGCCGGAAACGGTTGGTCGTGATCTGGCGCTCGGGTCTTCTTCATCCGACATCCTGCGATACCCGTCCGGCAACGTGACAATGCCGGCGTAGTTCGTAATTGGCAGAAGGTGGGAATAGGCCAAGGCCTTGTAACGGGCCAGCGACTTTCCTGTTGCGGTAAGCCCGATCACCGGAAGCAGATTCTCACGCTCGACATGAAGATCCGAGGTTGTGCTTGTTGACGCTCCTTGCCGGATTAATCGAGGTGAACTGCTTCTTCCAGATTTATTTCTGAAGAATCCTCGAGCCGATATCCTTCTCCATAAATCGACCTTATGACTAACCCGTGATCCGCGTTTAGATGCAATTTGCGTCTGATCGTCGACATGTGAGGTACGATATTGCGCAATGTTTTTGTCTTGTCATTCGGCCACAGAAATTCCAGAATTTCATCGTGAGTCACGACTTCCGTGTGGAATTTGAAGATCAGGTAGGCCAGATCAAATTCCTTTTGACGCAAGCGGATGGTGGTCTGGTTGTAGTCGACACGATTGCAATCCGGCATGAAATGATAACCGTTCACTTTCAGCGGCATGCGTTTCTTTCGCCAGTCGGAGTGGGTCGAGATGATGTTTCGGGCGACGACTTCCGGGGGGATGTCTGAAAATGCGGTTCTTGCGGATACTTCACCCGGGGTCGGAATGCAATCGTCGAGGCCGCAGTAGCAATGACCGCCGCCATGGTTTGAAATCGATCGCGCATGCACGAGCATCGGCTTGTACTCG
Organism: Burkholderia sp. MSh2; assembly: GCF_000731655.1. Lineage (NCBI taxonomy): Bacteria > Pseudomonadati > Pseudomonadota > Betaproteobacteria > Burkholderiales > Burkholderiaceae > Burkholderia > Burkholderia sp. MSh2. Next base: position 48,613 of record NZ_JPGM01000067.1, read on the forward strand.
ATTGCTTCCGTCAGACTGTGCCGGAAGTCCTCGAGCATGACATCGGCGACCCAGTCGGTCACGATGACGCAGTCGATTTTTGTCCTTCTGAGTATCGGCCTTGATTTGCTCAGGGACGGCACGGTGAAGATTCGCGCGGAGTCGTATTGAAATTGAGCGGCTATGGCGCCGGAGATATCCGGGCGGGAGCTCAAGATAAGAATGTTCATGTTCATCTTCCGATATTCGTTCGGTGTCGATGCGGTCGCGCCTTGGGTAGTCCTGGTGTCCGGGCGAAACATGACATTTGTCAGACGCTTGCGGGGCCAGTGGCCGGTTTCGATCAATTATTATTTGAATGACTGATATTCAAATAACTTATTTGCGTGACTGGTATTCGCGATTCAGTGGGTGTCTGGTTAAAGTACATCAAGAGAGCTTGGTGGGCAATAAATAGCTGATGTCCCAATATTTTTGTTTCTTAAATTCCTTGGGTGAAAATCTGTTATCTGGATTATGTATTTTCGTATAAATATGGTCGAACGCCGGGCGCCGCGAGGAGCCGCACGATGTGGCGGTGGTTCGTCAATCGGGCGGATACGCAAGTACGCCGCACGGTCGGCAATGCGCACCTCGCGTTGCAGTCCATCCAGTATCTGATGGATGGGCAGGTGCCGGGCGACCCGGAAAGCCTGTTCGGTTTCGAGCAGGCGACGTTGATGTTGCTCGATTCCGTCGTTCGCCGCGAGGCCGGCGACTCGCTCAACCGGGCCGGCGCGCGAAGTGCGTCCCTGCGGATGAACGCTGAAATCTATCTCGCGCATCACTATAGCGATCCCGACCTGACGCCGGGCCGGCTTGCCCATGCACTGAACGTATCGAGACGTACGCTTTATGGCGCACTGGCGGCGACTAGCCAGACACCTCAGGTTGATCCAGGAATATCGACTGCAGGCGAGCAGACGGGCGCTTCTGGATCCGGCCGACACGAACCGCAATCTTCTGGAGCTGGCAGTCATGTGCGGCTTTTCGGACATGATGCGTTTCGGATGCAGCCCCGGCGTTTACCGGATGAGCTGTCGAAATGCATCGGAACCGGCGTGATGCGACGCCTCCGTCATGTGCAATCGGAAAGCGCGCGGTGCAGGGAATATTTGCACGCGTTGACGCAACGTCTGCACTGAACGACGAAATAAAATAATAAAGAATCCTAGACTTTCATGAGCGGATAACTCATGGGGCCGACGGTTATCTAGGAGGCGAACTTGAAGAAAAACCAGGCAGGTATTCGAGCGCTTCGCGTTGCGCGCTTGTTCCGCGGCCCACGCGCCTGGAAGCTGGCTGCGCTTGCGATGGCGGCCGCTTTCCCGACATTGGCTTCGGCAATCAGTATCGACGCGGGGGACTATACGCCGTTGCCGGCGGGTGCGAATCTCATTGCGCTGTACTGTCAGCATGCCGAAGTGTAGTGGTCAACTAATCCCGGACACTGCGTCATGTTTTTCTTCCGCCACCGCCGGCGCCAGTCCGTCATGGATCTGGTGCGGCCGTATCCAGTTGTACCGGTGCATCAGGTAGTGGCTGATGTCGATGGATGGAAAAGGCGCCAGGTGCTCCATCGGCGAATACATCGAGCTGTATAACCGCAAACGGCCCCATTCGAGCCTGGCGGATCGCACGCCGGATGAGGAGTACCTCGCGACGCTTCCTGCGATCAAATCGGCAGCATGACTGCCGCGGACATTCCTCTAAAAAATGTCGAAAACCTGTCGGAACGGGCGAGGCCACCTCTCCGTACCAGAAGTGATTTCGCGTACGGATTCCTAATCACGAACGTAGGAGACAACATGACTTTTGACGGTTCTGCCATCAAGGCGCTGCTGGACGACGCTGTGTCGAAGGGCGTTGTTCACGGCATTGCAGCAGTGGTAGTTGACCGCAGCGGGCCGCTGTTCCATCACGCCGTCGGTGAGGCTGGCCGCCAGACGATGTTCCGCAACGCCTCGATGACGAAGGCCGTCGCCACCACGGCGGCTCTGCAGTTTGTCGAGAAGGGGTTGCTGAGCCTCGATGCCACCGTCGAATCGATTCTGCCGGAATTCGGTCAGTTGCAAGTGCTGGAAGGTTTCGACGGCGGCAAGCCCTGCTTGCGCCCTCCTGCCAGCAGGGCCACCGTGCGCCAACTGATGACCCACACGGCCGGCCTCGGCTACTTCTTCCTCAACGAGAAGCTGTTGCGCTACCACGAGCTGACGGGTGAGCCCCACCCTCTCACGGGGCTGAAGCGCAGTCTTTCAGCGCCACTCGTGAACGACCCAGGCACCGCCTGGGAGTACGGCGCCAGCACCGATTGGCTCGGGCTCATTGTCGAGAAGCTGTCGGGGCAGAGTTTGGGCAGCTACATCAAGGAGCATGTGTACGGGCCGCTGGGAATGAACGACTCGACATTTACCCCTAGCGCCGAACAGCGCTGCCGGCTGATGCGCGTGATGCAGCGCCAGGCCGACGGCACGCTCGCGCCTTCAGCCCTCGATCTGCCGCCGACCTCCGAATGGGACGCTGCCGGCCACGGGTCGTACGGTACGGTGCAGGACTATGGCCGCTTCTTGCAGGCATGGCTCAACGACGGTGCCGGCACCCTCGAACCGGCAACCGTGCAGATGGCGCTGCAGAACCACCTCGGGCCGATCAAGCTACCCGAGCTGATGAAGTCCACGCTGCCCGGACTGTCGAACGACGTGCCCGCGGCACCGGTGCCGCAGGGCTGGGGTCTGGGCTTCCACCTCACGCTCGACGACGTGCCGGGCATGCGCGGCAACGGCACGGCCGACTGGGCCGGCGTCTTCAATTCCTACTATTGGATCGACCGCTCGAAGGGCATCGGCGCTGTGCTAATGACGCAACTGCTGCCCTTCTTTGACATGCCCGTCGTCGAGACACTCATTGGCTTCGAGACGGCGGTGTACCAGCAGGTGGGAGCGGCCGTTCCAGCGGCATAACGCCAGAGCGCAAGCGCTGAAATCGGGATCAACCGCATGTCCGCTCAGCTTGGTGCGGTCAAGGTCGATCCCGAGCGACCGCTTCCCGGCCGGTCAGCTTCGGCGGTTCAGTGCCCGCCTTGGGGCGATTTATGCCACGCGTATTTGACGCGCGGGTGCTGGATCACACGACGCTGCTCGGGGATGACATCGAGCTGCTCGCTGATCTCCGCACCGAACTCGACGAGCGCGTGTCCGCCGTTCGTGCAGAAGCGTTCAGTTCTCTCCGACAACTTGACAGTGCCCTCGCTGCTATGCAGCTTCAAGTGTGTTGCATCGACGCGTTGAATCCGCACGGCTTCGAAGGTGCAACGAGGTCACCGCAGGCAGCAAGCCCCGAGCGATATCACCGGCATCGAGGCTTGCGTAGCATCAATCGATCGGGGTAATCATGTCATGGATGATCCGCTTCGCAATCGAAATGAATTCCTTCATTTTCGCGAGATTCTGGCTTCCTTCCTTGTAGATGATATTTAACGGAATGGGGCATCCCTCGAAGTCCGGAAAAATCCTGATCAACTCCCCGCTTTCGAGGGCGTCGCATATCATCAGCTCGGGCAGGAGAGCGATGCCGATATGCGACTTGGCCAGTTTTTTGGCGGCGATCGGATGATCGACGGTACATATCGGATTTATCTTGATATCGATTGCCTTTCCATCCTTTCCGAACAATTCGATTTCGTTACGGTAGTGCGGTGAGCAGGCGATCCAGGGAGGCGCGGCGATGTGGTCGCTCTGGGCGAAATTCCCCGATTGCCGTTCGATGAACTCAGGCGTGGCGACGATGAATCGCTTGACATATCCGATGGTTTCAAAGACGGCGTTGAAGCTTTCAGGGGCGGAAGTGGAAATTGCGCAGTCGATGGCGTTCTCGTAGAACCTGACCGGATTTTCATTGGTTTGCCACTCGAGCGTGACCCTGGGGCAGGCTTCGAGGTACCTGGCAGAGATTTGAGTGATGATATTCTTTTCGAATCCACTCGGCGCCGATACACGCAAGACCCCGTGAGCGATATTTTTTTCGCTTCTCACCAGTTCTTCAAAATCCATCAAGTCGTTGATCAGATATCGAACGTACTCGTAATATCGCCGGCCGGTTTCGGTTACATCCATGCCGTGCGTGGTTCGATTGATGAGCGGTACGCCAAGATGCGCTTCCAGAATCTGAAGCTGACGACTGACGGTGGGCTGGCTCGAGTTCAATTGCCTGGCGGCGTCGGTGAAGCTTCCCGTCTCTACGATCCGAGCGAACGTATCCATTAAGGCCAGTTGATTGATCTTGGGGCTCGATGAGTTTTTCATGAAAACAGACAATTCCAGGCTGCGCAGCGCGCGACTGTCCCGCAGCATCGATCGCATGATTGTTCAATCCTGATCTGCCGAAAGGATGCTGCAATGAACAGGTCACGTAGGGAAAAATAATCTGGACGATGGCATGTCGTTCAAGAGGCGCGAGCGACCAGCATGGGCAATCACTCCCGTGTTGGTTGCTCGCACGATGCGCGTGCCGACATCGAATCGTCGACGCACGCTTTCGCGGATCGATCCGTCAGTCGGCGCGCAGCGAAATTTCGACGCGGCGGTTGCGGGCGCGGCCTTCGGCCGTTGTGTTGACGGCGATCGGATCGGCCTTGCCGCGACCTGAAACCGACCACGCTGCCGTCTTCTGTCCGTGTGCCCTCAGATAATTGGCGACGGCATCGGCACGTCGTTTCGACAACGCCAGGTTGTACGCATTACCGCCGACGGAGTCGGTGTAACCGGTAACCGTTACCAGGGAGTACGTGCGGGCGGTCCGCTCGTTCAGAAGCGTGTCGAGGGACGCACGGGCGGCGGGTGCCAGCGTCGCCTGAGCAGTCGCGAACAGCGCATCCGTCGACAGGTTGATGTGCTCGATCGTGACGGGCGGGGCGGGTGGCACGGGCGCCGGTTCAGAGGGCGGCGGAGCGACCGGGGCGGGCGCGGCGCCGCATTGAAACACCAGCGATGCGGGATCGGCGTTCTTGCGTATCGCGTTTGCGGAATCGACGATACGTACCGGCTGGTCGCCGCAAATCTTGCGAGCGGCCTTCATGCAGGTCTGCGGGCCCGACAGCACGCCGTGACAGCTCACTTCGAACGTGCGCACGCCGTCGCGCGGCTGCAGTTCGGATGCGCTGAAGGTCGGGCCGGACGTCGTCGAGCACGCGACGAGAGACATGACCGAAAGCGCGGCCAGACAGGTGAGTTTGTTCATGGTTGTATCCTCAATGCATTCTTTGGGAGAGCCCGTCGCGCCGACTGGCAACCAGCCGGCGCGACGAACCGGAACGCGGGAGCGTGTCCGGTTGGTGGCGCAGATTATTTCCACTGATACAGCATGCCGGCGCCGATCACCCGCTGACCGCCGCTGAAGCCGCCGTTGATCGACGCCTTCAGGTTCTCCGTGATGCGCGCCTGCATGTTGACCGCCATCGCCTTCTGGCCGAGGAAGGTCGATGTGCCGACGCCCATCCCGAAGTTGGCGTCGCGATCCAGTTGCGGGATCGATGCCATCGCGCCGACGGCCGCGATACCTTCGATCGCCATCTGGTTGGTCTGCTGCAGTTGCGAACCCAGCGAGTTGATCTGCGCCTGCTGACCCGACAACGCCGTCGACATCGTCGACTGCACCGTGTTGAGCTGGTTCAGGTTGACCGCATCCGTGCCTTGCGTACCCGGCGCGACGTTCGTGATCTGGCGCTGCTGCGTGTCGCTGCCGACCGACACCACGTTCGAACGGCCGCCGTCGTTCGAGTTTGCGCCGATCGCCACCGAGTTCGAGCCGGCGGTGACCTTCGGCACGTCGCTGCCGGTGCCGTTCATGTCGGCCGCGATCCCGTTGTTGTTCGCCGAACGGATGGTGTTGTTGTTGATCGTCGTCGACAACTGGTTCACCGTGGTGCTGATGTTCGACACGCCGCTCGACAGCGAGGCCACGTTGCTGTTGGTCGAGCTGAGGCCGGTGGACAGCGAGCTGATGCCGGTCGAGGTCGACGTGGACAGCGAGGCCACGTTGCTGTTCGTCGTGCTGAGGCCGGTAGACAGCGAGCCGACGCCGGTCGACAACGAACTGATCGCGGTCGAGGTCGAGGTGGACAGCGAGGCCACGTTGCTGTTGGTCGCATTCAGGCTGGTGGACAGCGAGCTGATGCCGGTCGACAGCGACGAGAAATTCGCCGCGGTCGACGTCGACAGGCTGTTCACCGCCTGATTCGTCGCGTTGAGCTGGCTGCCGTTGACCGCGTCCGTGCTGGTGGCCGAAACCTGGCCGGCAGCGACGTTCGTGACCTGGCGTTCCTGGCCCGGCGCGCCCACGCTGACGACGCTCGTCGGCGAGCTGCCCGCGAAGAAGTACGTGACGCCGCCGATCGTGGTGCTCGACGTCGGGTTTGCCGCGCCGGTGATCGAGCCCGCGCCCAGCGCAACGGAGTTGGCAAGGTTCGCGGTAGCGCCCGCGCCGAAGGCCAGTGCGCCCGTGGCGTTCGCGGTGGCGGCGTTGCCCAGCGCGATCGTGTTGTCCGCGATGGCCTGGCTCGAATTGCCGAGGGCGAGCGCGCTCGCGCCGTTCGCGGTGTTCGCGTTGCCGAGCGCCACCGCGCCGTTGCCGGTCGCCGTGTCGTTCGCGCCCAGCGCCACCGCGCCGGTGCCCGTCGCGATGCTCGGGTCGCCGATCGCGACTGCGCCGTCGCCGCTCGCGGTGTTGCCGGCGCCGATCGACACGGCGTTGCCGCCCGTAGCCGAGGCGTTCTGGCCGATCGCGACCGCGCCTGCCGTCTGCGCGTTCGAGCCGTCGCCGACCGCGACGCTGCTGGCGCCTGCCGCGCTGGCGTTCGTACCTGCCGCGAGAGCGTTGATGCCGGTTGCGCCGTCGTTGTTGTAGTTGGCCTGCTGCGTGCCGTTGTCGTTGACGCTGTAGTAGTGCGTCTTCGAGGCATTGATCGCGGTCGAGGTCGACGTGGACAGCGAGGCCACGTTGCTGTTCGTCGTGCTGAGTCCGGTGGACAACGAGCCGATGCCGGTCGACGTCGACGTGGACAGCGACAGGATCGTACTGTCGGTCGACGACAGGCCGGTGGACAGCGAGCTGATGCCGGTCGAGGCCGAGGTCGACAGCGACGTGATCGAGCTGGTGGCGGAAGACAGGCCGGTCGACGTCGAAGTCGACAGCGAACTGATCGAGCTGTTGGCCGACGAGAGGCCGGTCGAGGTCGAGGTAGACAACGATGTGATCGAGCTGTTGGCCGACGACAAGCCGGTCGACGTGGAGGTCGACAGCGAAGTGACGCTGCTATCGGTCGAGCTGAGGCCAGTGGAGAGCGAGCTGATGCCGGTCGAGGTCGACGTGGACAGCGAGGTGAGCGAGCTGTTAGCGGACGAGAGGCCGGTCGACGTGGAGGTCGACAGCGAGGTCACGGTGCTGTCGGTCGAGCTGAGACCGGTGGACAGCGAGCTGATACCGGTCGAGGTCGATGTGGACAACGAGGTGAGCGAGCTGCTGGCCGACGACAGGCCGGTCGACGTGGAGGTCGACAGCGAAGTGACGGTGCTGTCGGTCGAGCTCAGGC
>NZ_JPGM01000068.1:0-685 GCF_000731655.1 Burkholderia sp. MSh2
GCGGCGAATGGCCTGCTGAACGCGGTGGTGAACAACAGCGGGACGATCGAGGCGCAGGGGCTGGGCACGCGCGACGGGAAGATCGTACTGGACGGTGGTCTGGTGCAGGTCGCGGGTACGCTGAACGCAGCAGGCGGTGAAGTGACGACGCGCGGCCGACAGGTGAAGGTGGCAGCCGATGCACAGGTCGATACGCGCAGCACGTCAGGTCGCACGGGTACGTGGACGATCGAGTCGGCGAACGCGAACGTCGACAATGCGGACGGTGCGTTGGGCGGACAGACGCTGTCACGCACGCTTGGCACGACGAACGTGGCATTGACGAACACGTCGGGCGACGTGACGGTCGATGGCGCGGTGAACTGGACGAGCGATCACACGCTGGCGCTGACGTCGCAACACGGCGATGTGGCGCTGAAGCAGGCGGTGACGGCAAGTGGCGCAAAAGCGAGCGTGAAAGCGAACGCGGCGGGCGAAATCCGCGTTGACGACAAGCTGGCACTGACGGGCGAACAGGCGCATCTGGAGCTGAACTCGGCGAAGGGTCACCGGTTCACGCAAGACAACGCGTCGGCAACGCTGTCGGGCCGCAATGCGTCGTTCTCGTCGAACGGCGAAGCGTATCAGGTGATCCACGATGTCGCGGGCCTGCGCAATGTGGACCGCGACCTGAAGGGCCGCTACG
>NZ_JPGM01000069.1:0-3559 GCF_000731655.1 Burkholderia sp. MSh2
GCTGGCACTGACGGGCGAACAGGCGCATCTGGAGCTGAACTCGGCGAAGGGTCACCGGTTCACGCAAGACAACGCGTCGGCAACGCTGTCGGGCCGCAATGCGTCGTTCTCGTCGAACGGCGAAGCGTATCAGGTGATCCACGATGTCGCGGGCCTGCGCAATGTGGACCGCGACCTGAAGGGCCGCTACGTGCTGGGCAACGCGATCGACGGCAAGAACGGGGCATTCCAGAGCATCGGAGCGAACAGCGCATTCGACGGCGTGTTCGACGGCCTCGGCAACACGGTGTCCCGTCTGAAGGTCAATGGCAGCGGCGCGTCCGTCGGCCTGTTCGCCGAGAACCGAGGGCGTATCGCCAACCTCGCACTCGACTCGATCGCGGTGAACGGCGCGAGCACGTCGATCAAGACCAGCATGACGATCGGCGGTCTGGCCGGCGCCAACCGCGGCGGGACGATTTCGAACGTCCGCGCAACGCAGATGAGCATTTCGTCGTCCGGCGCCGGCTATAGCGTCGCAGGCGGTCTCGTCGGCGAAAACGACGCCGGCGTGATCGACGGCGGGCGCTTCCAGGGCTCGATCGCCGGCAACGACAGGACGGTCAACATCGGCGGTATCGCCGGGACGAACGCCAGCTCGCGCATCGCCAACAGCCGTGCCGATGCCGAAATCAGGAACGTGCGGTCGCCGTCGTCGACCACGACGAATCTGGTGGGCGGCCTCGCCGGCCTGAGCTGGGATTCGACCATCTCGGATTCGTCGAGCGCAGGCCGGATTACCGTGGGCGACACCGTGTACGCGGGCGGCCTCGTCGGCCACGCGGTCGGCGGTGCCATCGATCGCTCGCATTCGTCGATGGCCGTCTCGGCCGGTCGGGCGGGCATGGTCGGCGGGGCGGTCGGCTCGAACGTCCATACCGCGCTGACGAACGTCTCGGCGAGCGGCAACGTCAGCGCGACGTCCGGGGCGGACGTCGGCGGTCTCGTCGGCCGCAGCGATTACGCGACGATCCGCGCTTCGTCGGCAAGCGGCAATGTCGGCGCGACGGCGGGCAGCAGGGTGGGCGGTTTCATCGGCACGAATGCCGACAGCAGGATCAGCCAGTCGCACGCGACCGGCAACGTGACCGGCAGCGGCGCGGCGGCGACCGGTGGTTTCGCGGGCGTGAACGACGGCGGCAGCGTGCTCGCGAACGTGTCGGCGACGGGGCGTGCGGCGGATGCCGGGCGCGGCGTCGTCGGCGGCCTGGTCGGCCGGAACGTCGGTGCGATTCTGGAAGGGAAGGCGTACGGCGACGTGAGCGCGGGCAATGCGAGCAGCATCGGCGGGCTCGTGGCCGTGAACGACGGATCGATTGACCACGGCGCGTCGAGCGGCGCCGTGCGCGGCAGCCAGGACAGCCGTATCGGCGGTCTGGTCGGCACGAATCGCGGCAGGGTGGTGGCGTCGGGTTCGACGTCTGACGTGGTCTCGGGGCGAGGCAGCTACGCCGGCGGGCTGATCGGCGAAAACCTCGGCAAGCAGACCGTCGTGAGCGGTTCGACGGCAGGCGGCACGGTGACCGCTACCGACGGACTGTACGTCGGCGGGTTTGTCGGCGCGAACGACGGATTGATCGCCGATTCGGAATCGTCGGGCACGGTCTACGCGTCGGGGACGTATGCCGGCGGCTTTGCGGGCCAGAACTACGGCACGATCCGTTCGTCGCGTACGAGCTCGAAGATCGACTACCGGGCGCAGAGGAGGCCGTTGTTCGCCGGCGGCTTTGCCGGATTCAATGCGGGCAGCATCGAATCGAGTCAGGCGACGGGCGCCGCATCGACGGAGCCGTTCGTCGATTTCAACATCGGCATGATCGACGGCAAGTCGTGGTAATGCATGTCGGCGCCAGATGAGGCGCTCGGCAGGTCACGGGGCGGCAATCGCGCCGCCCCGTGGGGATGGCCGCCCGTTCCGGGCGGCATTCAAGGCGTGACAGGATTTTCGGTGTCGCGATCGGCCCGGGCGGCCGGCGCTGTATTGACATCCGCGACGCAGGCCCGGCTGCGATTCATCGCAATCTCTATTTCGATACTCATATAGGAATGCGAATTGAATCCCGGTTGCAAGTCGAGCGAGAACGTGAATCCGCTCGGCGGGGTACAAGGTCGGCAGGTCTGCCTGTCGAGCAGAAGGGTTCATGCTGCCCGGTTTTGACCGGGTAGCGTGATCGGAGGCCCATCGAAGATGGGTCAGTTAAAACGTAAAAAAAGGATTCCTGATGAATAAAGCCTACTCGCTGGTATGGAACGAAGCGCAAGGCGGTTGGTGTGCGGTGAGCGAAACCGCGCGTCGCCGAGGCAAGACGGGCGGCGGCAAGCGCCTGCTGGCGGCCGGGGTGTCGCTGCTGGGGTTGGCGGCGACGAGCGCGTACGCGTTGCCGACGGGCGGCGCGGTTGCGTCGGGGAAGGCGGACATCGCGACGTCGGCGGACGGCAAGACGATGTCGATCAACCAGCACACGGACAAGCTGATCACGAACTGGCAGGACTTCAGCGTGGGTGGTGGAGAGCGGGTGTCGTTCAAGCAGCCGGACGCGAAGTCGATCGCGTTGAACCGGGTGATCGGGACGAACGGCAGCCAGATCCACGGGCAGATCGACGCGAACGGGAAGGTGTTCGTGGTGAACCCGAACGGGGTGGTGTTCGGGGCAGGCGCACAGGTGAACGTGGGCGGTCTGGTGGCGTCGACGAAGGATGTGTCGGACAAGGATTTCCTGGCGGGCAACTATCGTTTCTCGGGTGCGTCGTCGAAGTCGGTGGAGAACGCGGGGACGCTCACGGCGGCGGAAGGCGGCAGCGTGGCGCTGCTGGGTGCGCGGGTGTCGAACACGGGTGTGATCCGGGCGCAGGCGGGCAACGTGGCACTGGGCGCGGGTAACGCGTTCAACGTGAACTTCGACGGCAACGGCTTGCTGAGCCTGCAGGTGGAAGGCGGCGCGATGGATGCGCAGGCGCACAACGGCGGTCTGCTGAAGGCGGAAGGCGGCGAGGTGCTGATGACGGCGCGCGCGGCGAACGGCCTGCTGAACGCGGTGGTGAACAACAGCGGGACGATCGAGGCGCAGGGGCTGGGCACGCGCGACGGGAAGATCGTACTGGACGGTGGTCTGGTGCAGGTAGCCGGCAAGCTGAACGCGGCTGGCGGTGACGTGACGACGCGTGGCGAGCGAGTGAAGGTGTCGGGCGATGCACAGGTCGATACGCGCAACGTGTCGGGTCGCACGGGTACGTGGACGATTGAGTCGGCAAACGCGAACGTCGACAATGCGGACGGCGTACTGGGCGGACAGACGCTGTCGCGCGCGCTTGGCACGACGAACGTGGCGTTGACGAACACGTCGGGCGACGTGACGGTCGATGGCGCACTGAACTGGGCGAGCGACCATGCACTGACGCTGACGTCGCAAAAGGGTGACGTTGCGCTGAAGCAGGCAGTAGCAGCAAGCGGCGCAAAGGCGCGCGTGGTGGCAAACGCGGCGGGCGAGATCCGCGTGGATGACAAGCTTGCGCTGACGGG
>NZ_JPGM01000070.1:0-55801 GCF_000731655.1 Burkholderia sp. MSh2
CGAGCGACCATGCACTGACGCTGACGTCGCAAAAGGGTGACGTTGCGCTGAAGCAGGCAGTAGCAGCAAGCGGCGCAAAGGCGCGCGTGGTGGCAAACGCGGCGGGCGAGATCCGCGTGGATGACAAGCTTGCGCTGACGGGCGAACAGGCGCATCTGGAGCTGAACTCGGCGAAGGGTCACCGGTTCACGCAAGACAAGGCGTCGGCAACGCTGTCGGGCCGCAATGCGTCGTTCTCGTCGAACGGCGAAGCGTATCAGGTGATCCACGACGTCGCGGGCCTGCGCAACGTGGACCGCGACCTGAACGGCCACTATGTACTCGGCAACGCGGTGGACGGCCGCGGCGCATCGTTCCGGAGCATCGGAGCGAGACGCGTGTTCGACGGCGTGTTCGACGGCCTCGGCAATACCATCCGCGATCTGTCGATTTCCAGTTCGGGCAGCAACGCCGTCGGCCTTTTCGAGGCCAACGGCGGGCGCATCGCCAACCTCGGGCTCGACAGCATCTCGACGGACACGGTCGTGCCGTACGGCCGGTCGCCGGTCAGCGTCGGCACGCTGGCGGGCTACAACTTCGGCACGATCTCGGACGTGAAGGCGACGAACGTCGCGGTGCGCGGCGAAGGCATGGTGATTCTGGGCGGGCTCGTCGGCGGTAACTACGGCGGATCGATCGAGCGCGCATCCGTGCTGGGTCTCGTCAACGGCGGCAACAATGCGCTGCACGTCGGCGGTCTGGCGGGTGAAAACATCTCGTTCATCTCGCCCGCTGCCGACGATGCGCTGATTCGCGACAGCCGGGCCGACGTCAAGGTCGTCAGTGCGTCGGGCGGCAGCGCGGGCGGGCTCGTCGGGGACAACCGCGGCCTCGTCGACGGATCGACCGCGACCGGCATCGTCAACGCGCTCGGCAGCGGCGCGCGGGTCGGCGGGCTGGTCGGCGTCAACAATGGCGGCGCGGTCAACGCATCGACGTTCAGCGGCGACGTGCGGGGTGACCGCAACGCATCCGTGGGCGGCCTCGTCGGCCACAATGCGGGCCGGGTGGACGCATCGGCGTTCAAGGGCATCGTGGCGGCGACCGACGGCGCGCGCGTCGGCGGGCTGGTCGGCGAAAACCGTGGCGTCGTGAACGCGTCGACGGCAGTCGGCAGGGCAACGGGCGGTGCGTCGAACGTCGGCGGCCTCGTCGGCGCCAATTTCGCGAGCGTGCGCGACGCGACGGCCAGCGTCAACGTCGACGCCGGCATGGCAGGCGTGGCGGGCGGGCTGGTCGGCCACAACGCAGGCAGGATCGACGCGTCGAGTACCGACAGCCACGTTACGGCACGGGCGAACGGTATCGCGGGCGGGCTGGTCGGCCGCAATGCGGCGAGCGGCGAAGTGCGCGCGTCGTCGGCCAGCGGCGACGTGACCGCGGGCGACTTCGCAACGGCCGGCGGTCTGGCCGGCGTGAACGACGGCGAGATCCGCGGTTCGTCGTCGAAGGGAGCCGTGATGGCCGGCATGATCGCGCAGGCCGGCGGTCTGGTCGGCGTGAATGCGGGCACCGTGCAGGCGTCCGCGTCGACGGGTTCGGTCGCGACCGATTTCGAGAGCGTCGTCGGCGGCCTCGTGGCGTCCAACAGCGGCACGATCGTCGGATCGTCTGCGTCGGGCGATGTCCGGGCCGAGTTCGACAGCATCGCCGGCGGGCTCGTCGGCCGCAACACGGGGACGGTGCGCGATGCCGGCGCGCAGGGCGCGGTCGCGGTGATTGGAGCGGGCAAGGCCGGTGGCCTGGTCGGCCTCAACACCGGCTACGTGTCGTCGTCGAATGCAAGCGGCGATGTGCTGGCCGATCGGCGCAGCTCGGTCGGCGGCCTGATCGGCGAGAACGGCATGGGCGCGTCGGTCGAGCACGCGAGCGCGTCCGGTTCGGTCGCCGGCAGTCACGACAGCTTCGTTGGCGGCCTGGTCGGCTTCAACAGCGGCGTGGTCGCATCGTCGGCGGCGGCAGGCATGGTTTCCGGCGGCTACTATGCGCGGCTCGGCGGCCTGGCCGGCGCGAACTTCGGCACGTTCGACAACTCGACGACGACAACCCGTGTCGCGCTGACCCCGGGTTACGGCCAGCAAGCCGGCGCGTTCGCGGCCCTGAATTTCGGACTTTTCAAGGGCAGCAGCGCAACCGGCGCTGCAGCGGGGATGCCGCTCGCGAGCGTCAACTACGGCCAGATCCGCGACTGACCGGTGCCGCCCATGCCGGCGGCCCGGACTGACCGGATCGCCGGCCATCCCGCCGCACGCGGCGGCCCGCGCCGGGGAACGGGCCGTCGCATGCAGGCGGAACGCGACTCGCCGGGCATGCTCTCGCATGCCCGGTGCGCGAGCCGGGCGGGCGCGAACGCAGGCCGGGCGCCGACGGACGGCATCGCCCGCGCGGGTCCGGCCGGTTCGTCCGGCCGTCGCGGAGCACCTCGGCGCCGCGCAAACTCGCTAGAATCGAGACTTTCCCGCGCCGGGCGCGTGCGGCGCCGCCGATGCGGGCGGCCCGCGTTCGCCACCTTTCCATCGATGACCACCGCCGACTACCGCTTCTGCCCCCGCTGCGCGCGCCCGCTGACCGAGCGCGCCGATCCCGAACACGAAGGCGGCCGCGTTCGCCAGGCGTGCCCGGACGACACCTGCGGCTACGTGCACTGGAACAACCCGCTGCCCGTCGTCGCGGCGATCGTCGAACTCGACGGCAAGATCCTGCTCGCGCGCAATGCGGCCTGGCCCGAAGGCATGTTCGCGCTGATCACCGGCTTTCTCGAGAACGGCGAGACGCCCGAGGACGGCATCGCGCGCGAGGTGTTCGAGGAAACCGCGCTGAAGGCCGAGCAGGTGTCGCTCGTCGGCGTCTACGAATTCATCCGCAAGAACGAACTGATCATCGCGTACCACGTGCGCGCGTCGGGCACGGTCGCGCTGTCGCCGGAGCTGCTCGAATACCGGCTCGTCGATCCGCCGCTGCTGCGCCCGTGGCGCGCCGGCACCGGCGTCGCGCTCGCCGACTGGATGCGCGCGCGCGGCCTCGATTTCGAATTCGTCGACCGGCCGGGGCAGTGACGGGCCGGCCCGTGCGCAGGGTTTCGTCCGCCGCGCCGCGGCGTCTCGCCCGTTGCCGGCCCGCCGCGCCATGCGGCGGCCGCGTTTCCTGGGCATCGCTTTCAACGTCCTGACCGCCATCGCCATGTCCGACAAGCCGCAACCGCGTCCGCGCGACGCCTACCGCCACTTCCTGCCGATCACGACCCGCTGGATGGACAACGACGTCTACGGGCACGTGAACAACGTCGTCTATTACAGCTACTTCGACACCGTCGTGAACGAATACCTGATCCGCGCGGGCGTGCTCGACGTCGAGCACGGGCAGACGATCGGGCTGGTGGTCGAGACGCAATGCAACTATTTCGCGCCGCTCGTGTTTCCGCAATCGGTCGACGCGGGGCTGCGCGTCGCGAAGCTCGGCACGTCGAGCGTGCGCTACGAGGTGGGGCTGTTCGCGCAAGGCGCGGCGGCGCCCGCCGCGCAGGGCCATTTCGTGCACGTGTACGTCGATCGCGGCACGCGCCGTCCGGTCCCGCTGCCCGATGCGCTGCGCTCGGCGCTCGATCCGCTCGCGGCCTGACGGTTCGCGGTGCACGCGTTCGCGCTCCAGGCCTTCAACGGCCTCAGCTACGGCCTGCTGCTGTTCATGCTGTCGGCCGGCCTCACGCTGATCTTCAGCGTGCAGGGCGTGCTCAATTTCGCGCATGCGAGTTTCTACATGCTCGGCGCGTATGTCGGCTACAGCATCGCGGCGGGGGCGGGCTTCTGGCCCGCGCTCGTGCTCGCGCCGCTCGCGGTCGGGCTGCTCGGCGCCGGTTGCGAACGTACGCTGCTGCGCCGCGTGCAGGCGCGCGGCCATACGAGCGAACTGCTGCTGACCTTCGGCCTCGCCTACCTGATCGGCGAGGGCGCGAAGCTGGTCTGGGGCCTCGCGCCGCTGCCGGCGCCGGTGCCGCCGCTGTTCGACGGCGCGCCCGTGACCGTGTTCGGCCTCGCGTTGCCGCGCTATCGGCTGTTCATGATGGGAATGTCGACGGCGATGCTGGCCGCGCTCGGCGCGTTGCTGCGCGTGTCGCGCATCGGGCTCGTCGTGCGCGCCGCGCTCACGCATCGCGCGGCCGTCGAGGCGCTCGGCCACGACGTGCCGCGCATGATGACGGCACTGTTCGGCGCGGGGACCGCGCTCGCGGCGCTCGCCGGCGTGATCGGCGCGCCGCTCGCGGTCGTCGAGCCCGCGCTGGCCGAGACCGTCGGATCGGTCGTGTTCGCGGTGGTCGTGATCGGCGGCCTCGGCTCGCTCGGCGGCGCGTTCGCCGCGTCGCTTGCCGTGGGTTTCGCGCAGACCTTCGCGGCCGCGAGCGATACGTCGCTGCGGGATCTCGCGCAATGGGCCGGCATCGCGTTGCCCGACAGCGTCGCCGCGGTGTCGATCGCGCAACTGGCGCCGCTGGTGCCGTACCTGCTGCTCGTCGCCGTGCTGGTCGCACGGCCGCGCGGGCTGTTCGGCGAGCGCGCCGATGCGTAGCCGCGCGCTCGCCGGCCTCGCGCGCTGGACGCTGTTCGCCGCGTGCGTCGCGCTGCCCGCGTGGCTGTGGCCGCATGGCGCGATGCTCGGCTATCTCGCGCAGACGGCCGCGCTCGTCGTGCTCGCGCTGTCGTACAACCTGCAGCTCGGCACGACCGGGCTGCTGTCGTTCGGGCACGCCGCGTTCGCGGGCCTCGGGGCGTTCGCGGCCGCGCACTGGTTCAACCGCTTCGGCGGCCCGCTGCCGCTGTTGCCGCTCGTCGGCGGCCTGGCCGGTGCCGGTCTCGGCTGGGCTGCGGGCCTGCTCGCGACGCGCCGTTCGGGCACCGCGTTCGCGATGATCACGCTCGGGCTCGGCGAATGCGTCGCGGCCGCCGCATGGAGCGTGCCCGCGTGGTTCGGCGGGGTCGGCGGCGTGCCGATCGACCGCGCGAGCGGCACGCCGTGGGGCGGCTGGCAGTTCGGCGCGCCGGCCCAGGCCTATGCGGTGATCGCCGCGTGGTGCGTCGCGTCGGCGTGGGCCATGCACGCGCTGACACGCACGCCGCTCGCGCGGCTCGCGAACGCGGTGCGCGACAACCCCGCGCGCGTCGCCGCGCTCGGCACCGATCCACGCCGCGTCCGGCTCGCGATGGTCACCTGCGCGTCGTTCTTCGCGGGCGTTGCCGGCACGCTGACGCTGATCGACGTCGAGATCGCGACGCCGGACAGCGTGTCGATGGCGCGCTCGGCCACCGTGCTGATCGCCGCGGTGATCGGCGGCACCGGCGCATTCTTCGGGCCGGCGGCCGGCGCCGTCGTGCTGACCGCGCTGAGCATCGTCGTCGCGGGCGTGTCGCGCGCATGGGCGCTGTATCTCGGCGTGCTGTTCGTCGCGATTGTCGTGGCCGCGCCCGGCGGGTTGGCCGGCATTGCGCAAGCGCTCGCGCATGCGCTGCGGCGCGGCGCGCCGGCGGCCGAGCGGTGGCGCCTGCTGTGCGGCGTCGGCGCGTGCGTGTTCTGGGGCGCGGCGATCGTCTGCGCGGCCGAGCTGGGGTATGCGTGGCGCTTCGCGCAGGACGACGGCTCGGGCCTCGCGTTCGGCGCATGGGGGATCGACGCCGATACGCCGGCCGGCTGGGCCGTCGCGTGCTCGGCGGCCGGCATCGGCACGCTGCTGTGGGGCTGGCGCGCACGGTTCGCGCCGGGCGCGCGGGAGGACGGGCGATGAACGGCAACGCGATCGCACTGCACGGCGTCGTGCAGCGTTTCGGTGCGCAGACCGTGCTCGACGGCGTCGATCTGAGCATCGCGGCCGGCGAGCGCCATGCGCTGATCGGGCCGAACGGCGCAGGCAAATCGACGCTGTTCGGCGTGATCGCGGGGGCGGCGCGGCCGACGCGCGGGCGTGTCGTGCTGCATGGCATCGAGTTGCGCGGGCGCGGGCCGGTCGTCGCCAGCCGGCTCGGCATCGGCCGCAGTTTCCAGCAGACGAGCGCGTTCGCGCGGCTGACCGTGTTCGACAACCTGCGCTGCGCGGCGCTGCACGCGCCGGCCGAGCGGCGGCGCTGGTGGAACCGGCTGCGCGAATCGGCGTCGGTCGATCGCGCGGCCGCGCGCGTGCTGCACGACGTCGGCCTCGACGCGCGGCGCGACACGCCGGCCGCCGAACTGAGCTATGCGGAGCAGCGCGCGCTCGATCTCGGGATCGCACTCGCGAGCGGCGCCCGCACGCTGCTGCTCGACGAACCGACGGCCGGCATGAGCCGCGAGCAGGCAGCGCGGATGATCGCGCTGATCCGCGCGACGACGCAGGGGCGCACGGTGCTGATGATCGAGCACGACATGGATGCGGTGTTCGGCTTCGCCGAACGCATCACGGTGCTCGTGCGCGGCGCCGTGGTCGCGACGGGCGAACCCGCCGCGATCCGCGGGGACCCGGCGGTGCGGGCTGCGTATCTCGGGGAGGGCGCATGAGCGCGCTGCTCGAGATTCGCGACCTGCGCGCGTGGTACGGCGTGCAGCCCGTGCTGGGCGGGGTCGATCTCGCGCTGGCGCCGGGCGAGACGCTCGCGCTGCTCGGCCGCAACGGCTCGGGGCGCTCGACGCTCGCAAAGGCCGTGATGGGGCTCGTGCGCACGGCCGGCTCGGTGCGCGTCGACGGCGCGGAGTGCGCGGGCGCGCGCACGTTCGACATCGCGCGGCGCGGCGTCGCCTACGTGGCCGAAAGCCGTGACGTGTTCCCGCTGCTGACCGTGCGCGACAACCTGCGGCTCGGGCTGCGCGGCACGCGCGGCGCGGCCGAGCGCGCGGCGCTCGAACGCCTGTTCGACCGCTTTCCGCTGCTGGCGGCGCGCGCCGACGTGAAGGCCGGGCGGCTGTCGGGCGGCGAGCAGCAGGTGCTCGCGCTGGTGCGTGCGCTGGCCGGTCGCCCGCGCGTGCTGATCGTCGACGAGCCGGCCGAAGGGCTCGCGCCGCTTGCGGTCGATGAAGTCGGCGCCTGCCTCGCCGCGCTGCAGGCCGACGGCGTCGCGATCGTGCTGATCGAGCAGCGGCTGCAGCTCGCGCCGCGGCTCGCGCGGCGCGTCGCGGTGATGGGGCGCGGACGGATCGTCTACGACGGCGCGCTCGGCGGCCTCGGCGGCGCGGTCACCGCCGCATGGCTGAGCGCCGGCTGACCGCGTCCGGCGGATTGTTCGTAAAACCCCGCCAGTCAATTCGCGCCGGGCCGCTTTATCGCCGCTGCACCGCACAGTACATTGCCAGTCATGCCGGTTGCCGGATTGGCGCGACAGCCGGCGCCGTCATCATCGAACGTCTTCTGTCGGAGGAATGAAATCATGGGCAAGCTGGCAAACAAGGTAGCGATCGTCACGGGCGGGTCGAAGGGCATCGGTGCCGCGATCGCGAAGGCACTGGCCGCCGAGGGCGCGTCTGTCGTCGTCAACTATGCAAGCAGCAAGGCGGGCGCCGACGCGGTCGTGAGCGCGATCGTCGAGGCGGGCGGCCGCGCGGTCGCGGTCGGCGGCGACGTGTCGAAGGCAGCCGACGCGCAACGCATCGTCGATACGGCGATCGGCACGTATGGCCGGCTGGACGTGCTCGTCAACAACTCCGGCGTATACGAATTCGCGCCGATCGAGGCGATCAGCGAGGAACATTACCGCCGGCAGTTCGACACGAACGTGTTCGGCGTGTTGCTGACGACGCAGGCGGCCGTCAAGCATCTCGGCGAAGGCGCGAGCATCATCAACATCAGCTCGGTGGTGACCAGCATCACGCCGCCGGCCAGCGCGGTCTACAGCGGCACCAAGGGCGCGGTCGACGCGATCACCGGCGTGCTCGCGCTCGAACTCGGCCCGCGCAAGATCCGCGTGAACGCGATCAACCCGGGCATGATCGTGACCGAAGGCACCCACAGCGCGGGCATCATCGGTTCGGATCTCGACAAGCAGGTGCGCAGCGAGACGCCGCTCGGCCGCCTCGGCGAGCCCGACGACATCGCGTCGGTCGCCGTGTTCCTCGCGTCGGACGACGCGCGCTGGATGACCGGCGAGCGCCTCGTCGTCAGCGGCGGACTGAACTGATCCGGCGGGGCGGCGCGCCTGCAACCGGGCGCGCCGCCCGTGCCGTCATGCGTGCATCGCGAGCGCGTAGCGACCGACGTGCCACTGCAGGCTTTCGACGGCGAGCGCGTGATTGTGCGCCGGGTCGAGCCCCGCGATCGCCATCGCGCCGACGACGCCGGTGCCCGCGATGCGCAGCGGCACGCCGCCGCCGTCGAGCGCATAGTCGTCGTCCGACAGCCCCTGCGACTGCAGCGACCAGCCGGCGCGGCGAAAGCGCTCGCCGACCGCGAGCGAACTGAGGCCGAACCGCAGCACCGTGTTCTGGCGCCGGCGGATCGCGTCGCTGTCGCCGGCGACGCTGCCGTCGAGCGCGCAGTAGAACAGCGGCGCCTGTTCGCCGACGATGCTCACCGCGATCGGCAGCCCGCGGCGCGATGCGAGATTGACCGCGATTTCACCGATCCGGCGGGCGATGGCCGCGTTGAAGCGCGGCAGCGCCGGGTTCGACGCGTCGTCGTCGAAAGGGTGGGGTTCGAGGCGAAAGAGGGTCGTCACCATGGCGGCTCCGTGGCATCGCCGGCGCTGTCTGCGCGTGCCGGGCGGCGCATCGTCACGGGCCGCGCGCGGGCCCGTCCATCGTTCAGCGCTGCGGCGCCGCGTCGAGCATCCACGCGTGCGCGGGATCGTTCCTGAACGCCCATGCGCGGCTCGGCCCGGCCATCACGTTCAGGTAGTAGAGGTTGTAGCCGTGCGGCGCGACCACCGGATGGTAGCCGCGCGGCACCATCACGACGTCGTGGTCCTCGACCGCGCAGGCTTCGTCGAGGCTGCGGTCGTCCGTGTACACCCGCTGGAACGCGAAGCCCTGCGGCGGATCGATCCGGTGATAGTAGGTTTCCTCGAGCGAGGTTTCCTCCGGCGCCGCGTCGCGATCGTGCTTGTGCGGCGGATAACTGCTCGAATGGCTGGCCGGCGTGATCACCTCGACCACCAGCAGCCGGTCGGCCGCCGGATTGTCGCCCATCAGGATGTCGCACACGTACCGCGTATTGGTGCCTTGCCCGCGCACCGAGCGACGCATCCGTTCGCCGTCGAGACGCCGCACAGGCTTGTCGCCGCTCGTGTACGGCGCGGTGCACAGCGCGATTTCCGCGTCGCGCGTCGCGGCCAGCGTGACGGTCTTGCCGCCCGGCACGTACAGCGCGTCCGGCGAGACTTCGTCGAATACGCTGTCGCGCTTGCCGAGCGCCTCGTAGGTCGTGCCGTCGACCTCCGCGCGCACCGTGCCCGTGAGCACGACGACGCACAGCTCGCGCGCACCGGTGTCGAGCGTTTCGGCATCGCCGGCCTTCAGGCGCAGCGCGCGAAAGCCGACATGCTTCCAGCCGGCCGATTCGGGCGTCACGTTGCAGATTTCGCGATCGGCCGAGGCCTTGATCAACAGGGGAGAAATCGTCATGGGGTGGGGCTCCGCAACAGGGGGGCTCAAGCGTGCGAGCGCTTACGCGCTCAACCGGTCGACGATCGCGCGCAGCGAATCGTAGCCCTTCTTCGCATACGCATAGCTCGGCGCGACCGCCGGGTCCTGCTCGGCCTCGACGACGAGCCAGCCTTCGTAGCCGGCGTCCTTCAGCGTGCGCAGCGTGGCGTCGTAGTCGAGCGCGCCGTCGCCCGGCACCGTGAAGGTGCCGTTGATCACGCCGTTCAGGAAGCTCCAGCCGTCGTTGCGCGCCTGCGTGACGACCTGCGCCCGCACGTCCTTGCAATGCACGTGGACCACGCGCGATACGTGTTTCTTCAGCAGCGCCACCGGGTCGGTCGCGCCGCCGAAATACGCGTGGCCCGTGTCGAACAGCAGGAACACCTTCGCCGGATCGGTCAGCGCCATCAGCCGGTCGACGTCGTCCGGCGATTCGACGTACGCGCCCATGTGGTGATGGTAGGCGAGCTTGATCCCGTACGTGTCGAGCAGATGCGCGCCGAACGCGTCGAGGCGCGCCGCGTAGCGGCGCCATGCCTCGTCGTCGACGAAGCGCGGCCGCTTCGCGACCGGCGTGTCGATGCTGCCCTGGATCGTACCCGCGCATTCGCCGTACACGACGACCTTCACGTCGTTGTACTGCAGCTTCGTCATGTGCGCGCGGCAGCGCTCGATTTCCGCGGCGAGCGCATCGGCGTCGCTCATGCCCGGCCCGACCTCGGCGAGAAAGCCCGAATACCAGCCCGACACGCACACGAGCCCGAACTCGGCGAGCTTCGCCTTCAGCTCGGGGCCCGTCTTCGGGAACTTGTTGCCGAGCTCGAAGCCCGCGTAGCCGATTTCGGCGCCTTCCTGCAGCGCCGTTTCGAGCGGCGTTTCGCCGCCGAGCGACGGCAGGTCGTCGTTCATCCACGACAGGGGGTTGATACCGATGCGGACGTTCCAGCTCATGACGTGCTTCCTTGGTTCGAATGTGTTTTCAGCGGGGCGGGTTCGTGGGCAGCGCGCGCCATCAGCGCCGCTGCCGGGTCTTCGCGTCGAGATACGCGCGATGCGCGGCGCCGACGCCGGCCCGTGCGGAGACTTGCGGCACGGCGACTTCCCACCACGCGCCGCCGTCGTCGGTCGTGCGCCGGTGCGTGGTGTCGATCACGAGCACCTGGCTCTTCGTTGCCGCGCGGGCGCGCCGCATTTCGCGGCGCAGTTCGTCGACGTTGCGCACGTGCACGGCGTCGGCGCCCATCGCGCGCGCATGCATCGCGAAGTCGATCGTCGAGCGCTCGCCGCCCTCCGGCACGCAGTCGTCGAGCATGTTGTTGAAGCTCGCGCCGCCGCAATTCAGTTGCAGCCGTTCGATGCAGCCGTAACCACGGTTGTCGAGGATCACGACGATGATCTTGCGGCCGAGCATCACGGACGTCGCGAGTTCCGCGTTGAGCATCATGTACGAGCCGTCGCCGACGATCACGATGACTTCGCGCTCGGGCCGCGCGAGCTTCGCGCCGAGTCCGCCCGCGACCTCGTAGCCCATGCACGAGTACGCATAGTCCATGTGGTAGTTGCCGGGCGCGCCGCTGCGCCACAGCTTGTGCAGTTCGGCCGGCAGCGTGCCGGCCGCGCACACGACGAGATCGTCGCGCGCGCTGTCGCGCCCCGCGTCGGCCGCGGAGTCGCGCACTGCGCCGATCACGTCCGCGTCGTACGGCAGCGTGTCCCGCGGCGCGCGCGTCGTCAGTTCGGTCACGCGCGCATTCCATGCGGCGGCCTGGTCGCGGCCGGCGGCCGTCCATCCCGCGTCGGCACGCCAGCCGGCCAGCGCGGCCGACAACTGGCCGAGGCCCGTGCGCGCATCGGCGACCAGTTGCCGGCCGCGTTTCTTGCCCGCGTCGAACGGCTGCACGTTCAGGCTCAGCAGCGTCGCGTTGCCGAAGAGCGCATGCGAGCCGGTCGTGAAATCCTGCAGCCGCGTGCCGACCGCGAGCACGACGTCGGCCTGCGCGGCCGCGCGGTTCGCGGCGGGCGAGCCCGTCACGCCGACCGATCCGAGGTTCAGCGGATGGTCCCACGCGAGGCTGCCCTTGCCGGCCTGCGATTCGGCAACCGGCACGCCGTGCGTGTCGGCGAACGCGCGCAGCGCGTCCCACGCCTGGCTGTACAGCACGCCGCCGCCGGCGACGATCAGCGGCTTGCGCGCCGCCTTCAGCACGTCGAGCGCATCGGCGAGCTCGAGCGCGTCGGCCGGCGGCCGGCGCATCCGGAGCACCGGCGGCGCGAAGAAATCCTCGGGCCAGTCGTATGCGAACGTCTGCACGTCCTGCGGCAGCGCGAGGCACACCGGGCCGCACTGCGCGGGGTCGGTCATCACCTGGATCGCGCGCGGTAGCGCGACGAGCAACTGCTCGGGCGACGTGATGCGATCGAAGTAGCGCGTGACGGGGCGGAAGCAGTCGTTCGCGCTGACGTCGCCCTGTTCGAAATCCTCGACCTGCTGCAGCACGGGGTCGGGCAGCCGCGAGACGAACACGTCGCCGGGCAGCAGCAACAGCGGCAGCCGGCCGACGTGCGCGAGCGCGGCGGACGTCAGCATGTTGGTCGCGCCGGGGCCGATGCTCGACGTCGCCGCCATCATCCGCTGGCGGAAGTTCGCTTTCGCGAACGCGACGGCTGCATTCGCCATCCCTTGCTCGTTGTGCGCGCGGTAGGTCGGCAGGCGGTCCCGTTCCGCATGCAGCGCTTCGCCGAGGCCGGCCACGTTGCCGTGGCCGAAGATCGCGAACACGCCGCCGCAGTACGGCAGGATCTCGGTGCGGCCGTCGGGCTGGACGACTTCGGCGCGCAGGGCGGCCAGGTAGCGCACGAGCGCCTGGCTCACGGTCAGTCTTACGGTGGTGGTCATGTCGGTCGGTAAGGAGGAATCGGGTGGATCGGCTCGGGCGCCGCCTCAGGCTGCGGCGGCGCGGGCGGCCGCGGCACGGCGGCCGAGCCATGCGTCGACCAGTTGCGCGAAGTTGCCGGCGACTTCGTCGATCAGCGCCTGGTCGTCGATCCGGCCGGCGAACCAGTTCAGCGCCGCGTCGGCCCACAGCGTGCGTCCGACCATGAAGCCCTTGACGATCGGGCTGGTCGCCGAGCGGAAGCTGTCGACGAGGTATTGCAGCGGCTGGTTCAGCCCGAGGATCACCGCGCCGCGGCAATGAGGGTCGCGCTCGGCGACGAGCGCTTCGAGCCGCGTCCAGCCGTTGGCGCTCAGCGGCGTGAGCTTCCACCATTCGGGCATCACGCCGAGGTTGTAGAAGCGTGCGACCGCGCGCAGCACCGCGTCGTCCTCGGTGCCCGCCGGCGTGACCGCGCGCGGCGGAATCACCTCCAGCAGCAGTTCGTTGCCGCTCGCGCGGGTGGCTTCCCACAGCTCCAGCACGCGCTGTTCCTGCTCCACGCGCAGGTCGACGTCGTCGTCCGGGTGATAGTGGATCAGGCACTTCACGACCTGCTCGGTCGGCCAGTGCGTGAGCGTCGAGCCGACCGAGCGCGTCTCGTCGAAGCGCAGCGGCCGCGAGCCGGGCAGCTCGACCGGGCGACCGACCCACCAGCCGCGCCCGGTGGCCGACGCGAGCGCGTCGCTGCCGTAGGCGCCGCCGTCGATCAGCACGCCGACGTGGCCTTCGATCCGGCGCTCGCGCTCGACCTGTTCGGCCGCGCGCACGAGCAGGCGCTTCAGCGTCTTGATGCGAGCTTCGTCCGCGCCGGCCTGCACCGCGAGTTCGTAGAACTGGCTGCGATGGTCGAACGCCATCACGCACAGGTCGTCCCATTCGCGACGCGGCACCGTCACGCGATGCAGGTGCGCGAGCGTGCGGTCGGCGTCGACCGCCGGATTGCGGTCGCCGTCGAACCAGTGCGCGAGTTCGGCCGGCGTCGGCATCGCGGCCGAGCACGCGTGGCGCGACACGACGATCGCGCCGCACGCGTTCGCGATGCGCGTCGATTCGGCCCAGTCGCGGCCGCGCAGCAGGCCCGACAGCAGGCCCGACAGGAACGCGTCGCCCGCGCCGAGCACGTTGAGCACCTCGACGCGCTCGCCGAGAAAGGTCGGCGCGTCGTCGATGCAGGCGGGGATATCGCCCTCGATCACGCAGCAGCCGAGCGCGCCGCGCTTGACGACCAGCGCGGCGTTCGTGATCCGGCGCACCGCCTGCAGCGACCCGATCAGGTCGTGCGGCACGCCGCCCGCGATCAGGAATTCCTCCTCGGTGCCGACCAGCAGGTCGAATTCGCCGAGCACCTGCTGCAGTTGCCGCGTCACCTGCGCATCCGGCACGTAGCGGTTCTCGCCCGCGCCGCGTGCGGTCAGGCCCCACAGCACCGGCCGGTAGTCGATGTCGAGAATGCGCACGACGCCGTGGCGGCGCGCGTAGCCGAGCGCGGTCAGCGACGCCTCGCGCGTACCCGGCGTCGACAGGTGCGTGCCGGTGATCGCGAGCGCGCGGCAGCCGGCGATGAAGGCCTCGCTGATCTCGTCGGCGCGCACGGCCATGTCCGCGCAGTTCTCGCGCACGAACAGCAGCGGGAACGTGTCGCGATCCTTCAGCCCGAGCAGCACCAGCGCGGTGAGGCGTTCGCCGTCGGTCTGCAGCTGGCTGGTGTCGCAGCCTTCGCGTTCGAGCGTCTCGCGCAGGAAGCGGCCCATCTGCTCGTCGCCGACGCGCGAGATCATCGCGGTCTTCAGCCCGAGCCGGGCCACGCCGAACGCGACGTTGCCCGACGAGCCGCCGAGATACATCTGGAAACTGCGCGCATCCTCCAGGCGGCTGCCGTACTGCTGCGCATAGAGATCCACGGCCACGCGGCCGAGGCAGGCGAGATCGATGGGGCGGTCACTCGGAAAGTTCAGCAGGCTCATATCACGTGTCACGCTCGCGGCCGGCGTTCGGCGTTGCCGGCAGATTAGGGGACCGATCCGCTCGCGACGGTCCGCGACGTGGGCTGCACGACGCGGGACTGCCTGCCGCCAGGAATCGGGCTACGGACGCAGTCTAGACTTTTTGGAAATCCAGTTCCCTAGGTGAAATCACGTAGAAATAAATTTC
This sequence comes from Burkholderia sp. MSh2, assembly GCF_000731655.1. Lineage (NCBI taxonomy): Bacteria > Pseudomonadati > Pseudomonadota > Betaproteobacteria > Burkholderiales > Burkholderiaceae > Burkholderia > Burkholderia sp. MSh2. The sequence continues at coordinate 14,718 of NZ_JPGM01000070.1, forward strand.
CAAATTTTCGAGGAAGTGATCTACAGTTTCATCCGGATGCTTCAGTCCGTATCGGATTCGATCGGACTCGGCCCGGCGGCGCGCAACGCGCCGTCTTCCGCCCCCCGGAGATGAGGAGACAGATTGATCATGAAGACCAAGCTGATGGCCGTCGCGGCCGCCGCGATCCTGGCGATGCCGCTCGCGCACGCCGAGAAGATCGGCGTGACGATGGCGTCGTTCGACGACACGTTCCTGACCATCCTGCGCAACAGCATCGCCGATGCCGCGAAGAAGGACGGCGCGACGGTGCAGATCGAGGACGGCGGCAACGACGTCGGCAAGCAGTTGAGCCAGGTCCAGAACATGATCGCGCAGAAGGTTGACGCGATCATCGTGAACGCGGTCGACACCGACGCGACGCCGAAGATCACGAAGATGGTGACGGCCGCGAAGATTCCGCTCGTCTACGTGAACCGCAAGCCGGTCGATTTCGACAAGCTGCCGGCCGGCGTCGCGGTCGTCGCGTCCGACGAGAAGCAGTCGGGCACGCTGCAGGCGCGCCAGGTGTGCAAGCTGCTCGGCGGCAAGGGCGACATCCTCGTGCTGATGGGCGAACTGTCCAACGAATCGGCGCGCGCCCGCACCCGGGACATCGAGGACGTGATCGCGACGAAGGACTGCGCGGGCATGAAGATCGTCGACAAGCGCGAAGGCAAGTGGAGCCGCACGCAGGGCCAGGACATCACGATGAACTGGCTGAGCTCCGGGACGAAGTTCGACGCGATCGTGTCGAACAACGACGAAATGGCGATCGGCGCGATCAACGCGCTGAAGGCCGCGCGCAAGTGGACGCCGAAGACGGTCGTCGCCGGCATCGACGCCACGCCGGACGGCCTCGCGTCGATGAAGAGCGGCGAGCTGAAGGTGTCGGTGTACCAGAACGCGGTCGGGCAGGGCGCGCAGTCGGTGGCCGCGGCGCTGAAGCTCGCGAAGAAGCAGCCCGTCGACCGTTACGTGAACGTGCCGTTCGAGCTGGTGACGCCGGACAACATGAACCAGTACGCCAGGCACTGACCGGCTTTTCCGTTGAACTGCGCGGGCCCGGCACGGCCGGGTTCGCGTGCGACTGTCGAGGAACGTCCATGTTTACAGCCAGGATCGCGCAGCCGATGGCCGGCGGCGACGCGCCGGCCGCTTCGTCCGGATCGACCGGCTCGTCCGGCCGGGAGGGCCCGCCGGCTTCTTCCGCCGCCGACTGCGTGCTCGAGGTGCGCGGCGTCGGCAAGTCCTTCCCCGGCGTCGTCGCGCTCGACGGCGTGCAGTTCCGCGTGCGGCGCGGCACCGTGCATGCGCTGATGGGCGAGAACGGCGCGGGCAAGTCGACGCTGATGAAGATCATCGCGGGCGTCTACACGCCCGACCAGGGCGAGATCCTGATCAACGGCGAGCCGGTCGTGCTGAACGGCCCGCTCGATGCGCTCGACCGCGGCATCGCGATGATCCACCAGGAACTCAACCTGATGCCGTACATGACGGTCGCGGAGAACATCTGGATCCGCCGCGAACCGAAGAACCGCTTCGGCCTGATCGATCACGCGGCGCTGCGCCGCCAGACGGCCGCACTGTTCGAGCGGCTGTCGATCGACATCGATCCGGAAACCGACGTGCGCACGCTGACCGTTGCGAGCCGGCAGATGGTCGAGATCGCGAAGGCCGTGTCGTTCGACTCGGACGTGCTGATCATGGACGAGCCGACCTCCGCGCTGACCGACAAGGAAGTCAGCCACCTGTTCCGGATCATTCGCCAGCTGCGCGAGCAGGGCAAGGGCATCGTCTACATCACGCACAAGATGAACGAGCTGTTCGAGATCGCCGACGAGTTCTCGGTGTTCCGCGACGGCAAGTACATCGGCACGCATGCGTCGAGCGACGTCACGCGCGACGACATCATCCGCATGATGGTCGGGCGCGAGATCACGCAGATGTTCCCGAAGGAGGAGGTGCCGATCGGCGACGTCGTGCTGTCGGTGAAGAACCTCGGCGTCGAAGGCGTGTTTCGCGACGTGAGCTTCGAACTGCGCGCGGGCGAGATCCTCGGCGTGGCCGGGCTCGTCGGCTCGGGGCGCTCGAACGTCGCGGAGGCGCTGTTCGGCGTCGTGCCGGCCACGTCGGGCGAGATCCGGATCGACGGCAAGCCGGTGCGGATCGCGACGCCCGCGCAGGCGATGAAACTCGGGATGGCGTTCCTCACCGAGGATCGCAAGGACACCGGCTGCTTCCTGAATCTCGACCTGCTCGCGAACATGGAAGCGGCGGTGCTCAGCAACCGCTACGTGAAGTTCAATTTCGTGCAGCAGGCGCAGCTGAAGCGCGACTGCGAGGAAATGAGCCGGATGCTGCGCGTGAAGTCGCCCGGGCTGCACGAGGAGATCCAGAACCTGTCGGGCGGCAACCAGCAGAAGGTGCTGATCGGCCGCTGGCTGCTCACGCAGCCGCGCATCCTGATCCTCGACGAACCGACGCGCGGCATCGACGTCGGCGCGAAGGCCGAGATTCACCGGCTCGTCAGCGCGCTCGCCGGCAAGGGCGTCGCGGTGCTGATGATCTCGTCGGAGATGCCGGAAGTGCTGGGAATGAGCGATCGCGTGATGGTGATGCACGAAGGGCGCATGACCGGCATCGTCGATCGCAAGGACGCCGACCAGGTCCGCATCATGGATCTCGCGTCGCGCTGAGCCGAAACAAGATTGGAGACAAACAAATGGGCAACCTGAACCCGGTCGCGGATGCGCAGACCATGACGATCAAGGCGCGGCACACGAAGTGGCCGCCCGAACTGAGCATCTTCCTCGTGCTCGTCGGCATCAGCCTGTTCTTCGAGATCGTCGGCTGGATCGTCGTCGGCCAGAGCTTCCTGTTCAACGCCGAGCGGCTCGAGATCATCGTGCTGCAGATGGCCGTGATCGGCATCATCGCGGTCGGCGTGAACCTCGTGATCATCACCAGCGGGATCGACCTGTCGTCGGGGTCGGTCGTGGCCGCCGCGGCGGTCGTATCGGCGAGCCTCGCGCAGGTGTCCGACTTTCCGCGCGCGGTGTTTCCGCACCTGACCGACCTGCCGATCATCTGGCCCGTGCTGGCCGGCGTGTGCGTCGGGCTGCTGGTCGGCCTGCTGAACGGCTCGCTGATCGCGATGACGGGTATCCCTCCGTTCATCGCGACGCTCGGCACGATGGTGGCCGCGCGCGGCTTCGCGAAGTGGTTCACCAACGGGATGCCCGTGTCGATGCTGACCGACCAGTTCGCGGCCATCGGCGCGGGCGCCAACCCGGTGATCATCTTTCTCGTGATCGCCGCGATCTTCCACGTCGTGCTGCGCTACACGCGGTTCGGCAAGTACACCTATGCGATCGGGGCGAACCGTCATGCGGCCGTCGTGTCCGGCATCAACGTCACGCGTCACCTGATCTTCGTCTATGCGATCGCGGGCCTCCTCAGCGGGATCGCCGGCACCGTGACCGCCGCGCGCGCGATTTCCGGCCAGTCGGGCATGGGCGTGATGTACGAACTCGATGCGATCGCGGCCGTCGTGATCGGCGGCACGTCGCTGTCGGGCGGGCTCGGCCGTGTCACGGGCACCGTGATCGGCGTGCTGATCCTCGGCGTGATGACGTCGGGCTTCACGTTCATCCGCATCGACGCGTATTACCAGGAGATGGTCAAGGGCGCGATCATCGTCGCGGCCGTGATCGCCGACCAGTACCGCAACAAGAAGAAGCGCCGCTGATCCTTCATGCATCGCCGGACGCGGGCGGCATGTGCCGCCGGCGGCGTCCGGAACCCGCCGCCGCCGAGGACATTCGATGAAGATCGCGCTCGACCCGTACATGATTCGCCACCTGCCGCTCGACCGGCTGCCGCATGCGGTGGCCGAACTCGGCTACGACCAGATCGAGCTGTCGCCGCGCGGCGACTTCCTCGACTGGTGGGTGATGCCGCGCGCGACGCGCGAGCGCATGGCCGCGTTCCGGCAGGCGCTGCGCGCGAGCGGCGTCGGCCTTGCGTCGCTGCAGCCGATGTACCGCTGGGCGAGCCCGTTCGAGGACGAGCGGCAATGGGCCGTGCGCTGCTGGAGGAAGGCGATCGAGGTCGCGCTCGAGATGGAGTGCACGCTGATGGTGTCCGAGTTCGGGCGCGGCGCGTCGCCCGAGCGCTCGGTCGGCGAACGGCCGGGCGCGAACCCGAAGGAGCTGTGCGAGGCCGCGTGGTTCCGGTCGATGGACACGCTGCTGCCGATCCTCGAGCGCGAACGCATCGTGCTGTCGGTCGAACCGCATCCGGAAGACTGGATCGAGGCGTTGCAGCCCGCGATCGACATCGTCACGAACCTCGGTTCGCCGTCGCTGAAGCTGTCGTACATCGCGCCGCACACGTTCCATTACGGCGACGACATGGCCGCGATGATCGCGCGGGCCGCGCCGATCCTCGCGCATGTGCGCGTGGCCGACACGTTCGACCACCGCAAGAGCAGCCAGCTGCGCTACATCGTGAACCCGCCCGGCTCGAACCAGATCCGCGTGCACCAGCATCTCGACATCGGGCAGGGCGAGATCGACTGGGACGTATTTTTCCGCGCGCTCGGCGCCGCGGGATTCGACGGCGTGATGTCGTCGTGCGTGTTCGCATGGGAGGACCGCGCGGAAGCGTCGTCGCGGTACATGCGCGACACGATCGGGCGCTACGTCGATCGTCATTTCGATCGCGCCGCGCACTGACGGATGACTGACCGGCGCGGCAGGGGCCGCGCCGCTGATGAACCACTGGAGAACTCCGGATGACCTTGAAAATCGGCGTGATCGGCTGCGGCGCGATCGGCCAGGACCATATTCGCAGACTGACCCGCACGCTGTCCGGTGCGCGCGTCGTGGCCGTCACCGACATCGATCCGCGCCAGGCGCGCGATGCGGTGGAGAAGATGGGGCTCGACGCCGAGATCCATCGCGACGGCCACGAGGTGGTCGCGGCCGCCGATGTGCAGGCCGTGCTCGTCACGTCGTGGGGGCCGACGCACGAAGCGTTCGTGCTCGATGCGATCGCGCACGGCAAGCCCGTGTTCTGCGAGAAGCCGCTGGCCGTCACGGCCGACGGCTGCATGCGGATCGTCGAGGCCGAAGTCGCGCACGGCAAGCGGCTCGTGCAGGTCGGCTTCATGCGGCCGTACGACGAAGGCTATCGCGCACTGAAGCGCGTGATCGACAGCGGCGAGATCGGCGCGCCGCTGATGCTGCATTGCGCGCACCGCAACCAGTCGGTCGGCGAGCGCTACACGACGGACATGGCGATCACCGACACGCTGATCCACGAACTCGACGTGCTGCGCTGGCTGCTCGGCGAAGACTACGTGAGCGCGCAGGTCGTCTATCCGAAGAAGACGCGCCATGCGTCCGCGCATCTCGCCGATCCGCAGATCGTGCTGCTGGAGACCGCGAGCGGCGTGCGCATCGACGTGGAGATCTTCGTGAACTGCCAGTACGGCTACGACATCCAGTGCGAGGTGGTCGGCGAGCAGGGCATCGCGAAGCTGCCCGATCCGCCGGCCGTGGGGCTCAAGCATGCGGCGCGGCAAGCGGTGGAGATCATGACCGACTGGAAGGAACGCTTCATCGCGTCGTACGACGTCGAGCTGCAGGCATTCATCGACGGCGTGCGGCAGGGCGCGCTCACGGGGCCGTCCGCATGGGACGGCTACGCGGCGGCGGTCGCGGCCGACGCCTGCGTGCGTGCGCAGCAAAGCGGCGCGGTCGAGCCGATCGCGCTGGCCGACCGTCCCGCGTTCTATCGCGGCTGAACCGAACCGCAACCGCCTGCCTGCCGGACCGAACGACATGACGATGAAGCTGGGTTGCGCACCGTGCTGCTGGGGCGTCGACGACGTGAGGAATCCGCACCTGCCGCCGTGGCGGCGGGTGCTCGCCGAGGCCGCGCAGGCCGGCTATTCGGGCATCGAGCTCGGGCCGTACGGCTATCTCCCGCTCGAACCCGACCTGGTGGGCGTCGAGCTCGAGCGGCAGCGCTTGAGCATCACCGCCGGCACGATCTTCGACGATCTCGTGTCGCCGGAGAATCTGCCGAACCTGCTGCGCCAGGCGCGCGACATCTGCGCCCTGATCACGCGCTTGCCGAAGCCGCCCGCGCAGGACGGCCAGCGTTACGCGGCGCCGTACCTGGTGGTGATTGACTGGGGGCACGCGGAGCGCGACTACGCGGCCGGCCATGCCGATCGCGCGCCGCGCCTGTCGGACGCGCGCTGGGCGCGCATGGTCGACCACATCCGGCAGATCGCCGCGATCGCGCGCGATGCGTTCGGCGTGCGCACGGTGATTCATCCGCATGCGGGCGGGCATATCGAGTTCGCGGACGAGATCGACCGGATCGTCGCCGACGTTCCGGCCGACTGCGCCGGCCTCTGTCTCGACACCGGCCACCTGTACTACTCGGGCATGGACCCGCAGACGTGGCTGCGCCGCCATGCGGCGCGCCTCGACTACGTGCATTTCAAGGACATCGACGCGGCCGTCTACGACGTGGTGATGGGCGAGCACATCGCGTTCTTCGCCGCATGCGCGCGCGGCGTGATGTGCCCGATCGGCACCGGCGTGCTCGATTACCGGTCGATCCGGCGTGCGCTCGACGACATCGGCTACGCGGGCGACATCACGGTCGAGCAGGAGCGCGACCCGCGCAACGCCAACGCGAGCCTGCGCGACGTCGCCGCGAGCCGTACGTTTCTCGCGTCAGTCGGTTTCGCTTGACGTAATCAATCTGGATAACGAAGGAATACACCATCATGATCGACGGACAGATTCTGCTCGGGCACTCGATTCGCTGGGGCATGGTCGGCGGCGGGCTCGGCAGCCAGATCGGCTACAGTCACCGGTCGGCCGCGTTGCGCGACGGCAGTTTCCAGCTGCTTGCCGGCGCCTTCGACATCGATCCCGAGCGCGGCCGCGCGTTCGGCGTGAAGCTCGGCGTCGCGCCCGAGCGCTGCTATGCCGACTATGCGGCGATGTTCGACGCCGAGGCGCGCCGCCCGGACGGCATTCGCGCGGTAACGATCGCGACGCCGAACAATACGCACTTCGAGATCTGCCGCGCCGCGCTGAATGCCGGGCTGCACGTGGTCTGCGAGAAGCCGCTGTGCTTCACGATCGAGGAGGCCGAGGCGCTGCAGCGCCTGTCGGTCGAGAAGAACCGGATCGTCGGCGTTGCATACGGCTATTCGGGGCATCAGATGATCGAACAGGCGCGCGAGATGATCGCGCGCGGCGATCTCGGCGAGATCCGGATCGTTCAGATGCAGTTCGCGCACGGCTTTCACAGCGAGGGGGTCGAGGCCGCGAGCGCGGCCGCGCGCTGGCGCGTCGATCCGAAGTTCGCCGGCCCGAGCTATGTGCTCGGCGACATCGGCACGCATCCGCTGTACATCTCCGAGGTGATGGCGCCCGCGCTGAAGATCCGGCGGCTGATGTGCTCGCGGCAGAGCTTCGTGAAGAGCCGCGCACCGCTCGAGGACAACGCGTTCACGATCATGGAATACGACACGGGCGCGATCGGCTACGTATGGTCGAGCGCGGTGAACGCCGGCTCGATGCACGGCCAGAAGGTGCGCGTGATCGGCTCGAAGGCGAGCGTCGAGTGGTGGGACGAGCATCCGAACCAGTTGCGCCATGAAGTGCAGGGGCAGCCCGCGCAGGTGCTCGACCGCGGGATGGGCTATCTGCATCCGAATGCGCTGCACGAGGACCGGATCGGCGCCGGGCATCCGGAGGGGCTGTTCGAGGCATGGTCGAATCTCTACCGGCGCTTCGCGCTCGCGATGGATGCGACCGATCGCGGCGACGTCGCGGCACTGAAGGGCATTCGCTTTCCGGACGTCCACGCGGGCGTGGAGGGCGTGCGCTGGGTCGAGCACTGCGTGCGCTCCGCCGATGCGGGCGGCGTGTGGGTCGACTATCGCTGAACGCCCGGCCGGGGCGGGCCGCACGGCGTCGCACGCCGGCAGTCGGCCTCGGTAGACGCCCTAATCTTTACGACGCCGCGCGAGCGTTGGACAATCGGTCCAGGCTTGCCGTGGAGCGTGTGCAAGTGATGATCGAGCGCGTGGGAGCGAGCGCGCGGCGCGGGCCGTGCCGCAAACGTGTTTAAATTCGCCCTTCATGCATGTATCCAGTCGAGTCCCGGGCCGCGCGCTTGAGCATCGCGCGTCCGTCGGGGCCGTCAACTTCGCGCTATCCGATGAGTTCATCCGAGAAACCACCCGCCACCGTCGAGCAGTTCCTGCAGCACCTGACGCGGGAATACGACGGCCTCAGCAATCGCCTGAAGGTCATTGCGCGCCACGTGGAAACGCATCGGGACCAGCTTGGCCTGGAAGGCATCCAGTCGCTCGCGGAAGCGTGCGGCGTCCAGCCGTCGGCCGTCGTGCGCTTCGCGAAGCACTTCGGCTTCTCCGGCTTCTCCGAAATGCAGCGGCTGTTCCGCGAGGGGCTCGCGCAGCAGATCGCGCCGGGGCGTGCATACAACCTGCGGTTGCGCGACGTGATCGAATCGGGCGAGTCGAGCCTGCAGCCCGAGCAGATCGCCGACGAATTCATCAAGGGCAGCATCGCCGGGATGCAGCAGCTGCGGCAGACGCTCGACCCGCAGGCGCTCGCGCAGGCCGTCGACCTGCTCGCCGACACGCAGGCGATCTGGATTGCCGGCTCGCGGCGCGCGTTTCCGATCGCCGTGTACCTCGACTATGCGCTGCAGCACACCGACAAGCGCATCGGGCTGTTCAGCGCGCTCGGCAGCATGCATCTCGGACAGATCCGCTCGGTGCGCGAGGGCGACGTGATGATCGTCATCTCGTTCATGCCGTATGCGGAAGAAACCGTGCAGGTCGCGCAGCAGGCCGTGCAGCGCGGCGCGCGGCTGATCGCGATCACCGACAGCCGGATGAGCCCGCTCGCGCGGGAGGCCGAAGTGACGCTGATGGTGCAGGACAGCGCGACGTTCGGTTTCCGCGCGCTGACCGCCACGATGGGGCTCGCGCAGAGCCTGTTCGTCGCGCTCGCGTACCGGCTCGAACTGTCGTATCTGCCGACCGCCGACGGCGCGCACGGCACGAAGGCCGGCTGACGCGCATCCCGCCGGCGCGGCGTCCGCCCGGCCGATCGGCGGGCGGCGCGCCGGCAAGCGGTTACTTCGCGGTCGGCATCGCGAATTCGGCGCCCTTGCCGATGCTCGACGCCCAGCGCTGCATCACCGACTTCTGGCGCGTGTAGAAGCGCACGCCCTCCTCGCCGTACGCGTGCATGTCGCCGAACAGGCTCTTCTTCCAGCCGCCGAAACCGTGCCAGGCCATCGGCACCGGAATCGGCACGTTGATGCCGACCATCCCGACCTGGATGCGCCGCGCGAACTCGCGCGCGATGCCGCCGTCGCTCGTGAAGCACGACACGCCGTTGCCGAACTCGTGCGCGTTGATCAGGTCGACCGCTTCGCCGAAATCCTTCACGCGCACGCAGCCGAGCACGGGGCCGAAGATTTCTTCCCGGTAGATCCGCATGTCGGGCGTCACGTGATCGAACAGCGTGCCGCCGGTGAAGAAGCCTGCCTCGCGGCCGGGCACGCGCAGCCCGCGGCCGTCGACCACCAGTTGCGCGCCTTCGCTCACGCCTTGCGCGATGTAGCCTTCGATGCGCTTCAGCGCGTCGCCGGTGACGATCGGGCCCATCTCGACTTCCGGCGACATCCCGTCGCCGATCACCAGCTTGCGCGCGCGCTCGGCCACCAGCGGTACGATCCGGTCCGCGACGTCGCCGACCAGCACCGCGACGCTGATCGCCATGCAGCGCTCGCCTGCCGAGCCGTACGCGGCGCCGATCAGTGCGTCGACCGCCTGCTCGAGGTTCGCGTCGGGCATCACGACCAGGTGGTTCTTCGCGCCGCCGAGCGCCTGCACGCGCTTGCCGGATTGCACCGCGCGCTGCTGGACATAGGCCGCGATCGGCGTCGAGCCGACGAAGCTGACGGCCTGCACGTCCGGATGGTCGAGCAGCGCGTCGACCGCGCCCTTGTCGCCCTGCACGACGTTGAACACGCCGGCCGGCAGTCCCGCCTGCGTGAGCAGGTCGGCGATGAACAGCGCGGCCGACGGATCGCGCTCGCTCGGCTTCAGCACGAACGTGTTGCCCGTCGCGATCGCGACCGGGAACATCCAGCACGGCACCATGCACGGGAAATTGAACGGCGTGATGCCCGCGACGACGCCGAGCGGCTGACGCATCGTCCAGTTGTCGATGCCGGTGCTGACCTGGTCGGTGAAGTCGCCTTTCAGGAGCTGCGGCACGCCGCAGGCGAATTCGATGATGTCGATCCCGCGCGCGACTTCGCCCTGCGCGTCGGAGAACACCTTGCCGTGCTCGGCCGTGATGATGGCCGCGAGCGTGTCGCGGTGTTCGTTCATCAACTGCAGGAAGCGGTGCAGCACGCGCGCGCGGCGGATCGGCGGCGTCTCGGCCCAGGCCGGGAACGCGGCGTGGGCCGATGCGACGGCCCGCTGCACTTCGCTGTCGTCGGCCAGTGCGACGCGCCGCACCGCGCGGCCGAGCGCGGGATTGAGGACGTCCTGGAAGCGGCCGCTGCGGCCGGCGACGGGCGCGCCGTCGACGTAGTGGCCGACGTCGGCGTCGGAGGTGTACGCGGGAACCGGATTCATCGTGTCTCCTGGGGGGGGCGGGTGAGGGTGAATGCGGCCTAGTCTAGGCAAACCGGCGGGGCGGGAGAAGGCCGCGCAGCTTGATTCACTGTTCAGAATTATGAATAATCGATGGATGAATCAGCAAAATGTCCAGGCGCTCTGGCCGCATATCCATTCGCTGACGGTGCTGGCGGCCGCCGGCAGTTTCACGGCCGCCGCGCAGCGGCTCGGCATCAGCAAGGCCGCGATGAGCCAGCGTATCGCCGATCTCGAGAAGGCGGCCGGCGTGCCGCTCGTGCGCCGCACGACGCGCAGCGTGCGGCTCACCGATGCGGGCCAGACGCTCGTCGACAGCACGCGCGACGCGTTCGAGTCGATCGGGCAGCACTTCGCGCGCGTGAAGGACCTGGCCGGCGAGCCGCGCGGGCTGCTGCGCATGACGGTGCCGGTCGCGCTCGGGCGCCAGCAGGTCGTGCCGCACCTGCCGGCGTTCCTGCGCCAGCATCCGGGCGTGCATATCGAGCTCGACCTGTCGGACCGGCTGCATTCGCTGACCCAGGAGGGCTTCGACCTCGCGATCCGCCATACGACCACCGCGCCGCAGACCCACGTCGCGTGGAAGCTGTGCGATACGCGCTCGTTGCTCGTCGCGAGCCGCGAGTATCTCGACGCGCGCGGGGCGCCGCGGCACCCGGAAGAACTCGTCGATCACAGCTGCCTGTGCTACCTGCGCGACAACGAGCCGGCCGCGTGGAGCTTCGAGCCGGACGGCCGGCGCCGCCAGCGTGTGAGCGTGCCGGTACGCGGCAGTTTCGCGGCGAACAACAGCGAGGCCATGCGCGAGGCCGCGCTGGGCGGGCTCGGCATCGCACTGCTGCCGGATTTCAGCGCGCGGCGCGATCTCGAGGCCGGCCGGCTGGTCGCGCTGCTCGACGGCTGGCGGCCATCGGGGGCGTTCGGCGACCATATTTTCGCGATTCGTCCGTACAGCCCGGTCGTGCCGAGCGCGGTGCGCGCGCTCGTGCGACACCTGCGCGAACGGCTCGCGGGCGGCTTCTCCGGCGCGTGACGCCGGTGCCGGCGGCCGCCGGGCCGGGCGCGGCCCCGGCAGGCCCGGCGTCGCTGCGGTAAAATCGCGGCTTCCTCCCGCGCCTTGTGTGGCGCGTCATTCGAAGGTCGACAGCCGATGCAGATTCACAAGGAAGTAGACGCGCGCGGGCTCAATTGCCCGTTGCCGATCCTGCGTGCCAAGAAAGCGCTCGCCGATATGGAAAGCGGGCAGATCCTCAAGGTGCTCGCGACCGATCCGGGCTCGCAGCGCGATTTCGCCGCGTTCGCCAAACAGACGGGCAACGAAATCGTCGAATCGACGATGCAGGACAAGACCTTCGTGTTCCTGATGCGCCGTCGCTGAACGCGCGCATCGCGGTCCCGGCGCCGGCTGGCCGCGTCGGGCCGGCCAACCTTATCTGACAATTCTTAAACCTCGCTTCACGATCGGCTGCGTATACTGACCCGGCCGGTCGTCCGCTCTTCCAGCGGGCGTGCCGGCTACGGTACGTCGTACGGCGGGCACGGGGGCCATGCCTGACGTTACCGTCGTACAACGGGGAGAGGACATGTCCTTCAGACCAGGGACCTATCGAAGTCCGTCCGGAGCGGAACGCAGCGTATCGGGACTGAGCCGTATCGAGCTCGACCCGCAGCAGGATCGCCACGCGCGTGCCGCGCTGGAGGCCTATGCGGATTCGGCCGCGTCCGAGATGCCGTGGCTGGCGGAGTGGCTCGACGAACGGCTGCGCGACGCCGCGCAGGACGACGGCGCGGGCCTGACCTACTGCGGTGCCACGATCGAACGCGTGTTCGATCTGGCGCAGGCGTGGGCGGCGGGCCAGCCCGACTACGCGGCTGGCGCGTGGGAGCGCGTGCGCGGCCAGCTGCAGCGGATGCTTGTGCAGCCCGCGCTGTCGGAACTGCCGTCGCGAGCCGTGCTGGCCGACGACGTCGCCGAGCCGGTGGCCGGCGTCGCGGATGCCGGCTAGACGTCCGATTGCGCGACCGAAGGGATTATTCGAAGAAAAGGCGATAGTCCGCGCAATTTCTTGGCGAATTTCATACTACTATGGTGAAATCGCCGGTTCGTCCGTGCCCCGTTTTTGAGATATTGCTGGGGTCGCCGGTTTGCGCAGGTGGCGCGAGCGGCGAACGACGGCTCGCCGGCCGATATCCGGAAGCCGCGCGCGTATTGCGCGCGAGGGTCGGGCGGAGAGCTGAACTGGACGAATCGATTTCGATTTGCGGGGTGCTATGAGAATTGCTGTACTGGATGACGATCCGGCCCAGACGGATTTCGTCAGTCAAACGCTGACGGCCGTTGGCCATACGTGCTACGCGTTCAAGGAAGGCAAGGCCCTGAAGAAACGTCTGCAGCGCGAGACGTTCGATCTGCTGGTGCTCGACTGGAACGTGCCCGACATGTCCGGCGAGGAAGTGCTCAAGTGGGTGCGTGCCAACCAGACCGAGCACAGCCTGCCGATCATCTTCATGACGAGCCGCGACGACGAGGCGGGGATCACGCAGATCCTCAACGCCGGCGCCGACGACTACGTGGTCAAGCCCGTCTCGGGCCCGATCCTGCGTGCGCGCATCGGTTCGCTGCTGCGCCGTGCGTATCCTGTCAACGCCGAGGCGACCGTCCGCGAATTCGATCAATTCCGTTTCGACGTGAACCTGAAGCAGGCGTACGTCGGCGACAAGGCCGTGAGCCTGACGCAGAAGGAGTTCGAGCTCGCGCTGCTGCTGTTCCAGCATCTCGACCGGCCGCTGTCGCGTGCGCACATTCTCGATCTCGTGTGGAAGCAGGCGACCGACATCCCGTCGCGCACGATGGATACGCACATCTCGATGCTGCGCACCAAGCTCGGCTTGCGGCCCGAGAACGGCTATCGTCTCGCGCCGATCTACGGCTACGGCTATCGGCTCGAGCGGGTCGGTCAGGGAGAACCGGAGTGACCACGGGAATCACGCAGCGCATGGCGACCCTGCGCACGGCGGCGTTGCACGCGGCCTGCGCGGTCGCGTTCGGGTTCGCCGCGCAACAGGCGGGCGCGCAACCGCCGGCCGCGGGCAAGACGGTCGTCTACGTCGCGCAGGCGGGCGACACGCTGTACGACGTCGCCGCGCGCTACCTGCAGGGAGCGGGCGACTGGCAACTGCTCCAGCAGATCAATCACGTGGCCACGCCGCAACGCCTGCAGCCCGGCACCGCGCTGAAGCTGCCGGTCGCGCGCCTGCGCAAGGAAAAGCTGACCGCGCGCGTCATCGCGGTGCAGGGCACGGCCGAACGCGCGTCCGGCGACGCATTCGCGCCGCTCGCGAACGACGCGACGCTCGCCGAGGGCGATCGCGTGCGCACAGGTCCGAACGGCTTCGTGACGCTCGAGCTCGCCGACGGCACGCACATGAGCCTGCCGCCCGACAGCCAGCTCGACCTGAAGGCGCTGCGCCGCACCGTGCTGACCGGCACGCTCGATCGCGAGTTCGAACTCACGCGCGGCTCGGTCGACAGCGAAGTCACCCATCTGAAGAAACGCGACGACCGCTTCCAGATTCGCTCGCCGTCGGTCGTGGCCGGCGTGCGCGGCACGCACTTTCGCGTGAACTACGACGCGGCCGGCAACGCGTCGACGCGCGTCGAAGTGCTCGACGGCACGGTCGGCGTCGCGGGCGACCAGCAGCCGGCCAACCCGACGCTCGTGCATGCGAACTTCGGCAGCGTCGCGACATCGTCCGGCGCGGTCGGCGCCCCGGTCGAACTGTTGCCCGCGCCGGCGCTTGCGCAACCCGACAAGGTGCAGGACGAGCCCGACGTCTCGTTCGACGTCGCGCCGCTCGCGCAGGCGCACGCGTATCGCGTGCAGCTCGCGCACGACGCGGGGCTGCTCGACCTGTTCCGCGAAACGCGCACCGATTCGCCGCACGCGGTGTTCCGCAACGTGCCGAACGGAAACTACTTCGTGCGGGTCGCCGCGATCGACGCCAATGGCCTCGAGGGCCTGCCGCGCACGTATGCCTTCGAACGCCGCATCATGGGGCTTGACGCGAGCGCGTCGCCGGGTGCGGGCGGCTACGAGTTCCGCTGGGCGCCGAACGGCGCGGGCAAGGGCGCGCGCTACCGGTTCGTGCTGTCGCACTCGAAGGACCTGAGCGCGCCGGTCGTCGACCAGGTCGGCCTGCACGCGCGCCAGATCACCGTCGCGAACCTGCCGCCGGGCGAGTATTTCTGGGCCGTGACCGTCGAGGAGTTCGAGGGCGGCAAGTTCTACGAGAAGACCAGTCCGGTCAGCGCGTTCACGCTGTCGCGCTGATCCGCGGCGCATGAAACCCGATTCCGTTTCCCCGCGGAGACATCTCGGCCGCCGCTTCCTGATCGAATGGATCGCGATCGGCTGCCTCGGGGTCGCGGTGATCCTCGCGTGCGCGCTCGGCCGCCTGTCGGCGGGCGTCGACGGGCTGATCTACGACCGGCTGCTGATGTTGCGCAGCCTGCCGCTGTCGCCCGACGTGGTCGTCGTCGACATCGACAACCCGAGCGTGTCCGCCCTCGGCCGCTGGCCGTGGCCGCGCGACGTGCACGCGCGGCTGCTCGACACGCTGGCGCGCGCGCAACCGGCCGCCGTCGTCTATGACGTTTTGTTCACCGAACCGTCGCCGCAGGATCGCGCGTTCGCGGACGCGATGAGCCACGTGCCGACCTTCCTGCCCGTGCTGCTGAGCCCCGAGCAGGCCGACGGCACGCGCACCGTCGATCCGCCGGTGGCTGCGCTCGCGGCGCGTGCGACCGGGCTCGGCCACATCAACCTCGAAGTCGATCGCGACGGCATCGTGCGCAGCGTCGCGCTGTTCGAAAGCGACGGCCGCGTGCGCTGGCCGCAACTGATGGTGCCCGTGTACCGCGCGATCCAGGCCGGCCGCCTGCAGCCGGTCGGCGGCGCACCCGGTGCGAATGCGCACGACCTGTCGCAGGATGCGGCCGGCGAAGGCCGCTACCTGATCCCGTTCAGCCGCAACACGCCCGCCTATCCGACGCTGTCGTTCAACGACGTGCTGGAAGGGCGCGTGAAGCCCGACGCGCTGCGCGGCAAGATCGTCGTCGTCGGCGTCACGGCGTCGGGGCTGTACGACCGCTTTGCAACGCCCGTGTCCGGCGAGTTCGGCCCGCTCGCCGGCGTGTATATCCACGCCAACGTGCTCGACATGCTGGCGACCGGCAGTGCGATCTCGCCCGCGTCGCGCGCGGGGCTGTTCGCCGCGTCGCTGCTGCCGCTCGCCGTGCTGTTGGGCGGCTTCCTGATGCTGTCGCCGTGGCGCGCGCTGCTGCTGACGCTCAGCCTCGCCGGGCTCGCCGTCGTCGCAAGCCTGGCGCTGCTGTTCGAGGCGCGCATCTGGCTGTCGCCGGCGCCCGCGATCTTCGGGCTGGTTGCCGTCTACCCGATCTGGAACTGGCGGCGGCTGGAAATGACGATGTCGTACCTGCGCCGCGAGCTGCAGCGGCTCGCCGACGAGCCGCACCTGCTGCCGGAAGCGCCGCGCACGCGCAGCGTCGGCGGCGACGTGCTCGAGCGGCAGATGGCGTTGATGGCGCAAGCCGCGCAGCGCGTGCAGGACATGAAGCGCTTCGTGTGGGACAGCCTCGACAGCATGCCCGAGCCGATCTTCGTGACCGATCTGGCCGGCACCGTGCTGATCGCGAACCATGCGGCGAAACGCTACGGGGCGCGGCTCTCGCTGCCGCTGCCGGAGGGGCGGTCGTTGCGCGCGGCGCTCGGCGAGCTGACCTTCATGAAGACCGTCGACGGCAACGCCGAACACGACGCGGCGATCCGCGAACACTGGCCGGCGGTGCTCGACCCGACGCTCGAGGCCGAGCACGACGCGATGGCGCGCGGCATCGAAGTGCGCGATCGCGACGGGCTCGACCATCTGTTACGCTACGCGGCCTGCACGAACGCGCAGGGCCGCGTGACGGGCTGGATCGCCGGTCTCGTCGACGTGACCGAGCTGCATGCGGCCGAGCGGCAGCGCGAGGAGGCGCTGCACCTGCTGTCGCACGACATGCGCTCGCCGCAGTCGTCGATTCTCGCGCTCGTCGAGATCGAACGCGACCGCGCCGAGACCGACGCGATGCGCGGGCTGCTCGCGCGGATCGAGCGCTATGCGCACCGCGCGCTGTCGCTGGCCGACGAGTTCGTGCAGCTGGCGCGCGCGGAGTCGCAGGTCTACCAGCTCGAAGTAACGAGCCTCGTCGACGTGCTGATCGATGCGAGCGACGAGGTGTGGCCGCAGGCGCAGGCGAAGCACATCCGGGTCGACACCGACGTCGGTGCCGACATGTGCTGGGTCCGCGCGGACCGTTCGCTGATCACGCGCGCCTTCGTGAACCTGTTGAACAACGCGGTCAAATACAGTCCGTCCGACACGGTGATCACGTGTACGCTGACGGTCGAGCACGCGTCGAAACGGATGTTCTGTACGATTCGCGATCAGGGGTACGGCATCGCGCCGGAAGATCAGCGGCATCTGTTCGAGCGTTTCAAGCGGTTCCATGCCGGCGAGCGACCCGAGATCTCGGGTTCCGGGCTCGGCATGGCATTCGTGAAGACGGTCGTCACGCGCCATGGGGGTAGCGTGGCGGTCGACAGCGAGGTGGGCGTCGGCACCGCGGTGACGGTGTCGCTGCCTGCGATCGACGAGCCGTCCGCCTGACAGGGCCGGGCGCGACGGCAGGCATTTGGGGAAAGCCATGAGAAAGGAATGGGCAACGGCCGCGATGGCGGCGTTGCTGTTGACGGGGTGTGCCGGCGTGACGAGCGGCGTGAGTGCGGTCGGGCAGCCGGACGCGTTCGCATCGGGTGCGCATGCCTACGAATTCATGCGGACGGCCGCGCAGACCGGCGATGCCGACTACCGGCAGATCGAGACGCTCGTGCGCGACGAACTCGCGCGCCGCGGCTTCGATGCGAAGCCGCTCGCGGCCGCGCGCTACCGGGTGTCGATTGCGTACGCGACGCAGGCGGCCTCGGTCGCGGCGCGCGCCGACGGGTGCGGTGCCGCGAGCAGCGCATGCGTGACCGTCGACGGGCCGGCGCCGTTGGCGCTGCCGTTCATGGGGCGGGTGTATCGCCACGTGCTGACGCTGCGTTTCGTCGATGCGAAATCGGGCGCCGACGTCTACCGCGTATCGGCCTCGCTGCGCGATCGCGACGCCGGCACGCAGCAGGCGGCGCCTGTGCTCGTGAAGAGCGCGCTCGCGAAGGTGCCGTTCGGCGACGGTGGCGGCTGGCTCGTCAAGACGAAAAAAGACGACGCGGGCGGGATGCCGGGCGTCGTCTCGGTGAAGCCGGCCGACGCGCGCTGAGCGGCGGCCCGTGAGGTGAGGGCGGGCGCGTCGGGGCGCGCCCTTGCCGCGTTCAGTCGGCCGGGTGCGCGTTGCCGCGCGTGCGCAGGTACGCGTCGAAATCCGCGGCAACTTCCGGGTGACGCAGCGCGAATTCGACCGTCGCCTTCAGGTAGCCGAGCTTGCTGCCGCAATCGTAGCGCGTGCCCTGGTACTTGTAGGCGAGCACCTGTTCGTCGGCGAGCAGCGCCTGGATTGCGTCGGTGAGCTGCAGTTCGCCGCCCGCGCCGGGCTTCAGTGCCCGCAGGTGCTGGAAGATCCGCGGCTTCAGGATGTAGCGGCCGACCACGCCGAGGTTCGACGGCGCGACTTCCGGCGCCGGCTTCTCGATGATCGCCGACATCTTGACGATCGACTCTTCCCACTCCTTGCCGTCGACGATCCCGTACGACTTCGTTTCCGACGGCGGGATCTCTTCGACGCCGATCACCGAGCTGTGATAGTGGTCGAACACGTCGACCATCTGTTTCATCACCGGCGGGTTGCCGTCGAGCAGGTCGTCGGCGAGGATCACCGCGAACGGGTTGTCGGCAACCAGCTTTTCCGCGCACAGCACCGCATGGCCGAGGCCGAGCGCTTCCGGCTGGCGCACGTAGAAACAGTCGACATGGCTCGGCTTGATGCTGCGCACGAGCTCGAGCAGCTTTGCCTTGCCGCGTGCCTCGAGCTCGGCCTCGATTTCGTACGACTTGTCGAAGTGATCCTCGATCGCGCGCTTGCTGCGCCCGGTCACGAAGATCATCTCGGTGATGCCCGCGGCGATCGCTTCCTCGACCGCGTACTGGATCAGCGGCTTGTCGACGACGGGCAACATTTCCTTCGGGCTTGCCTTGGTTGCCGGCAGGAACCGCGTGCCGAGCCCGGCAACCGGAAATACCGCCTTGGTGACTTTCAACATGATCGAACCTTTATTCCTGTAATCGACTTGTCAGACGGCTTATGTTCACGTTTGCATTATAGTGAACGCAAACGACCTTACCGTTTGTTACGCAGGCAACCGATCGAGCTGCGCGCGCAGTTTTTCGAGCGTGCTCTGGAATTCCGCGACGCGTTTCTGCTCCTGCTCGACCACGGCCGGCGGGGCTTTGGCGACGAATGCCTCGTTGCCGAGCTTCGCGTTGCACTTCACGATCTCGCCCGTCAGGCGCGTGATTTCCTTCGACAGGCGCTCGCGTTCGGCCGCGACGTCGATTTCCACCTTCAGCACCAGCTTGTTCGGGCCGACGATCGCGATCGGCGCGCCGTGCGCTTCCTTGTCGAGCGCTGCCTCGTCCGCGAGGATCTGCACTTCCGACAGGCGCGCGAGGGCCTGCACGTACGGCGCGAACGAGCGCAGGCGCTCGGCATCGCCGGCCGCGAGCAACGGCACCTTGGTCGCCGGCGACAGGTTCATCTCGCCGCGCAGGTTGCGGCATGCGTCGACAATCGCCTTCAGGTCGGCGGCCCACTGCTCGGAGGTCTCGTCGATCTTCTCCAGGTTGGCGACCGGGTAGGCCTGCGTCATCAGCGACGCCTCGCCTTCGGCCTTGCCCTGGGGATAGCGGCCCGCGAGCGGCGCGACCTTCTGCCAGAGCGCCTCGGTGATGAACGGGATGACCGGGTGCGCGAGGCGCAGCACCGTTTCGAGCACGCGCAGCAGCGTGCGGCGCGTCGCGCGCTGCTGTTCCGGCGTGCCGTTCTGGATCTGCACTTTCGCGAGCTCGAGATACCAGTCGCAGTACTCGTCCCACACGAACTTGTAGATGCCGCTGGCGATGTTGTCGAAGCGGTAATCGGCGAAGCCCTTCGCGATGTCGGCCTCGGTGCGCTGCAGCAGCGACACGATCCAGCGGTCGGCCGCCGAGAAGTCGAGGTAGCCGCCGGGGCCGCAGTCGCCCGCGCCGCAGACTTCCGGCTTGTCGCTGCCGCAGTCGTGGCCTTCGCAGTTCATCAGCACGAAGCGCGTCGCGTTCCACAGCTTGTTGCAGAAGTTGCGGTAGCCCTCGCAGCGCGCGAGGTCGAAGTTCACGTTGCGGCCGAGTGTGGCCATCGACGCCATCGTGAAACGCAGCGCGTCGGTGCCGAACGCGGCGATGCCGTCCGGGAATTCCTTGCGCGTCTTCTTCTCGATCGTCGCGGCCTGCTTCGGATTCATCAGGCCCGTCGTGCGCTTCGCGATCAGCGTGTCGAGGTCGATGCCGTCGACGATGTCGATCGGGTCGAGCGTGTTGCCCTTGCTCTTCGACATCTTCTGGCCTTCCGCGTCGCGCACGAGGCCGTGCACGTAGACGGTGTGGAACGGCACCTTGCCGGTGAAGTGCGTGGTCATCATCACCATCCGGGCGACCCAGAAGAAGATGATGTCGAAGCCCGTGACGAGCACCGACGACGGCAGGAAGTGTTCCAGTTCAGGCGTTTCGTTCGGCCAGCCGAGCGACGAGAACGGTACGAGCGCCGACGAGAACCACGTGTCGAGCACATCCTCGTCGCGCTTCAGCGCACCCGCGTAACCCTTCGCGGCAGCCTGCGCGCGCGCTTCTTCCTCGTTGCGCGCGACGAACACCTCGCCGTTTTCGCCGTACCACGCGGGAATCTGGTGGCCCCACCACAGCTGGCGCGAGATGCACCAGTCCTGGATGTTCTCGAGCCACTGGTAGTAGGTGGTCGTCCAGTTTTCCGGGACGAACTTGATCTGGCCGTTGCGCACGACGTCGAGCGAGGTTTCCGTGATCGACTTGCCGGGATTGAACGTGCCTTCCGGCGCCGGCTTCGTCATCGCGACGAACCACTGGTCGGTGAGCATCGGCTCGATCACGACGCCCGTGCGGTCGCCGCGGGGCACCATCAGCTTGTGCGGCTTCACCGAGTCGAGGAAGCCCAGCGCATCGAGGTCGGCGACGATCGCCTTGCGCGCGTCGAAGCGGTCGAGGCCGCGATACTGCTCGGGGCCGTTGTCGTTGATCTTCGCGTCGAGCGTGAGGATCTCGATCGGCGCGAGCTTGTGGCGCAGGCCGACCTGGTAGTCGTTGAAGTCGTGCGCGGGCGTGACCTTCACGACGCCCGTGCCGAATTCGCGGTCGACGTAGTCGTCGGCGATCACCGGGATCTCGCGGCCCGTCAGCGGCAGCGTGACGAGCTTGCCGATCAGGTGCGCGTAGCGCTCGTCTTCCGGATGCACCATCAGCGCGACGTCGCCGAGCATCGTCTCGGGGCGCGTCGTCGCGACGGTCAGCGAGCCCGAGCCGTCGACGAGCGGATAGCGGATGTGCCACAGGTGGCCGTTTTCCTCTTCGCTCGCGACTTCGAGATCCGACACGGCGGTGAGCAGCACCGGGTCCCAGTTGACGAGGCGCTTGCCGCGATAGATCAGGCCCTGTTCGTAGAGCGTGACGAACACGTCGCGCACGGCGGCCGACATCTTGTCGTCCATCGTGAAGTATTCGCGCGACCAGTCGGTCGACGCGCCGAGCCGGCGCACCTGGCCCGTGATCGTCGAGCCGGATTTCTGCTTCCATTCCCACACGCGCTCGACGAACTGCTCGCGGCCGAGGTCGTGGCGCGACACGCCCTGCGCGTCGAGCTGGCGCTCGACGACGATCTGGGTCGCGATCCCCGCGTGGTCGGTGCCGGGCACCCACAGCGTGTTCTCGCCGAGCATCCGGTGGTAGCGGGCGAGGCCGTCCATGATCGTCTGGTTGAACGCGTGGCCCATGTGCAGCGTGCCCGTCACGTTCGGCGGCGGCAACTGGATCGCGAAATCGGGGCGGGCCGGGTCGAATGCCGGGGCCGCGTAGCCGCGTTTTTCCCACTCCGGCCCCCATTGGGACTCGATGGTGTGGGGTTCGAAACTCTTCGCAAGCGTGTTGTCGCTCATGTTGGAAATCTGCCGAAAAATGCGTGAATTGGATGCCGAATCCGACAATTATAAATGGATGCACATCGACCAGCCATCGCCCGGCCGCCGCGGGCCCGTCGCGATGCGCCCGCGACGTTCGTTCGAACGGATCGGGAACGGCATCGCGCGGCCGACTTATAATGTCGGGTCCGTATTTTTCTCGCCCGTTCGCTGCCGCTCCATGCCCGATCTGCTCGCCAATCTGAACCCCGAACAACTCGCCGCCGTCACGTTGCCGAACGAACCGGCGCTGATCCTCGCAGGGGCGGGCAGCGGCAAGACCCGCGTGCTGATCACGCGCATCGCGTGGCTGATCCAGCAGGGTTACGCGTCGCCGCCCACCGTGCTCGCCGTCACCTTCACGAACAAGGCCGCGCGCGAGATGATGGCGCGCCTGTCGGCGATGATGCCGATCGATACGCGCGGGATGTGGATCGGCACGTTCCACGGCCTCTGCAACCGGATGCTGCGCACGCACTGGCGCGACGCCGGCCTGCCGCAGACCTTCCAGATCCTCGACACGGCCGATCAGCTGTCCGCGATCAAGCGGCTGATGAAGGCGGCGAACGTCGACGACGAAAAGTACCCGCCGAAGAACGTCCAGTACTTCATCAACAACGCGAAGGAGCAGGGGCTGCGCCCGGACAAGGTCGACGCGACCGACAACTTCAACCGCAAGTTCGTCGAGCTGTACCAGGCATACGACCAGCAGTGCCAGCGCGAGGGCGTCGTCGATTTCCCCGAGCTGCTGCTGCGCTGCTACGAGCTGCTCGCGTACAACGCGCCGCTGCGCGCGCACTACCAGGCGCGCTTCAGGCACATCCTCGTCGACGAGTTCCAGGACACCAACAAGCTGCAGTACGCGTGGCTCAAGCTGCTCGCGGGCGGCCAGAACGCGATCTTCGCGGTCGGCGACGACGACCAGTCGATCTACGCGTTCCGTGGCGCGAACGTCGGCAACATGCGTGACTTCGAAGACGAATTCCGCGTGCGCAACCTGATCAAGCTGGAGCAGAACTACCGGTCGCACGGCAACATCCTCGACGCGGCGAACCAGCTGATCTCGAACAACGCGCACCGCCTCGGCAAGAACCTGCGCACCGACGCGGGCCACGGCGAGCCCGTGCGCGTGTACGAGGCGAGCACCGATTCGCAGGAGGCCGGCTGGATCGTCGAGGAGATCCGTTCGCTGATCAACACCGGAATGGCGCGCAGCGAGGTGGCGGTCCTGTACCGCAGCAACGCGCAGTCGCGCTCGATCGAGCACACGCTGATGTCGTCGGGCATCCCGTACCGCGTGTACGGCGGCCTGCGCTTTTTCGAGCGGCAGGAAGTGAAGCACGCGCTCGCGTACCTGCGCCTGATCGACAACCCGAACGACGATACGGCGTTCGTGCGCGTCGTGAACTTCCCGACCCGCGGGATCGGCGCGCGCTCGATCGAGCAGCTGGCCGACGCGGCGCGCCTGTACGGCTGCTCGATGGCCGCCGCGATTCCGTACGTGACCGGCAAGGCCGGCACGAGCCTCGGCGGGTTCGCGAATCTGGTCGCGAAGATGCGCGCCGATACGCAGCAGATGAACCTGCCCGACACCGTCGAGCACATCGTGCGCGCGAGCGGCCTTGCCGATTTCTATCAGGGCGAGCGCGAAGGCCAGGACCGCCTCGAGAACTTGCAGGAACTCGTGAACGCGGCCACCGCGTTCATCGCCGAGGAAGGCTACGGGCTCGACACGCCGGCGCGCTCGATTCCGCTGCGCGCCGGCGCGATCGCGGCGCCCGCGCTCGGGGCGGCGGCCGACGATCCGGCGGTCGACGTCCTCGATCCGGCTTCGCCTGCCGACCCGGCACAGAACCCCGACACGATGACGCCGCTCGCGGGCTTCCTGTCGCATGCGTCGCTGGAGGCCGGCGACAACCAGGCGCAGGCCGGCCAGGACGCCGTGCAATTGATGACCGTGCATGCGGCGAAGGGGCTCGAGTTCTCGGCCGTGTTCATCACGGGCCTCGAGGAAGGGCTGTTCCCGCACGAGAACAGCGTGCTCGAATCGGACGGCCTCGAGGAAGAGCGCCGGCTGATGTATGTCGCGATCACGCGCGCGAAGGAGCGGCTCTACCTGTCGTTCGCGCAGAGCCGGATGCTGCATGGCCAGACGCGCTACAACGTGCGCTCGCGCTTCTTCGACGAACTGCCGGAGCACGTGCTGAAGTGGCTGACGCCGAAAGTCGAGGCCGGTTCGCGCTGGGGCGGGCGTTCCGACAACGCCGGGTACGGGCGCGACTGGTTCGCGCGGCCGGGCGGCGGCAATCGCGAGCAGATCGTCGACGCGGCCGTGTCCGCGCCGCTGCCCGCGTTCGCGAACAAGCAGCGCGCGGCCGATACCGGCTTCCGGGTCGGCCAGCAGGTGTTCCATACCAAGTTCGGCGAAGGCACGGTCACCGCGCTCGAAGGCAGCGGCACCGATGCGAAGGCGCAGGTGAAGTTCAAGCGGCACGGCGAGAAATGGCTCGCGCTCGCGGTCGCGAAACTGCAGGCGGTGGAATGATGGGCATCGATACGAGCGCAACGCCCGCGGCTCGCCCGCTCGGCATCCTGGCCGCGCTGCCCGAGGAACTCGGCGACCTGATCGCCGCGATGCGCGCCGACGGCGCGATGAAGACGGTCACGCTCGGCCGCCGCGATTACCACGTTGGCACCGTGCACGGTGCGGCCTGCGTGGTCACGCTCGCGCGGGTCGGCAAGGTCGCGGCCGCCGCGACGGTCAGCGCGCTGATCCATGTGTTCGGCGTGGCGGGCGTCGTGTTCACCGGCGTCGCGGGCGGTGTGTCGCGCACGGTGCGGGTCGGCGACGTCGTCGTGGCCGACATGCTGCTCCAGCACGACCTCGATGCTTCGCCGCTGTTTCCGCGCTACGAGGTGCCGCTGCTCGGCATCACGCGTTTCGCGACCGACGCGGCGCTGACGGTGCGTCTGAGGGCCGCCTGCACGCAGTTCGTCGCGGAAGAGGGCGCGCAGTTCGCCGCGCGCTTCGGGCTGGCGGGCGCGACGCTGCACGCGGGGCTCATCATCAGCGGCGACCGCTTCGTGTCGAGCGAGCGCGAGGTCGTCGCGCTGCGCGACGCGCTGCCGGACGCGCTCGCGGTTGAAATGGAAGGCGCCGCGATCGCGCAGGTGTGCGCGGAACACGACGTGCCGTTCGCGCTCGTGCGCACGATTTCCGATACGGCCGACGATCACGCGACGCAATCGTTCTCGCATTTCCTGTCGGCGATCGCGAGCAGCTATTCGTCCGGCATTCTCCGGCGTTTCCTGATGCTGCACGCGACGACGGCGGCCTGAAGCCGCCGCCGTTTTCTCTTTCCGGGCCGATGCGCCCGTTCGGCCGGCCGCGGCGCGCACGCCGCGGCCGCCCCGTCACGCCGGCTTGCGCCGGCTGCGGCTGCCCTCGAGGTTCGGCAGGAACACCGTCAGCACGCCGATCAGCGGCAGGAACGAACACACCTTGTAGACGAACGCGATGCTCGTCGCGTCGGCGAGCTGGCCGAGCACGGCCGCGCCGACCCCGCCGAGACCGAACGCGAAGCCGAAGAACAGGCCCGCGACCATCCCGACCTTGCCGGGCATCAGTTCGGTCGCGTACACGAGGATCGCGGCGAACGCCGACGCCAGCACGACGCCGATGATCACGGTCAGCACGCTCGTCCAGAACAGGTTCGCGTACGGCAGCAGCAGCGTGAACGGCGCGACGCCGAGGATCGAGGCCCAGATCACGTACTTGCGGCCGATCCGGTCGCCGACGGGCCCGCCGATCAGCGTGCCGGCCGCCACGGCCGCGAGGAACACGAACAGGTGGATCTGCGCGGCCTGCACCGACAGGTGGAACTTGTCGATCAGGTAGAACGTGAAATAGCTGTTGATGCTTGCCAGATAGAAGTACTTCGAGAACACGAGCAGCACCAGCACGCCGATCGCGCCCATCACGCGGCCGCGCGACAGCGTCGGGTGGCCGGCCGCCGCGGCCTTCTTCTTCATCGACGGATGCTTCTTGTACCAGTGGCCGATCTGCGTGAGCACGATCATCGCGACCAGCGCGGCCGCCGAGAACCACGCGATGCTGTGCTGGCCGTGCGGAATGATCACGAGCGCCGCGAGCAGCGGCCCGAGCGCGGAGCCCGCATTGCCGCCGACCTGGAACACCGACTGCGCGAGCCCGTGCTGGCCGCCCGACGCCATCCGCGCGACGCGCGACGATTCGGGATGGAACACCGACGAGCCGCAGCCGACGAGCGCCGCGGCCACCAGCAGTATCGGGAAACTGGGGGCGACCGACATCAGCAGCAGCCCCGCGAGCGTGAAGCCCATGCCGACCGGCAGCGAATACGGCTTCGGACGCTTGTCGGTATAAAGACCGATCAGCGGCTGCAGCAGCGACGCGGTGATCTGGTAGGTGAGCGTGATCAGGCCGATCTGCGCGAACGACAGCGCGAACTGGCTCTTGAGCATCGGGTAGATCGCGAGGATCAACGACTGGATCATGTCGTTGAGCATGTGCGAGAAACTGATTGCGCCGAGCACCGGATAGACGGTGCGCGCGACGGGCGGTGCGGACGGCTGGGCGGCGGCTGCGCCGGCGGTGCCGGTGTCGAGGCTGGTTTCCATGTGAGAGCTGAACGAGTTGAGGTGGCGGGCGCGCTCTGCTGGGGATCGGCGCGTCTTGAATCGTTGTTGCGTCAAAGAAGTGTAATGTGGCGTATCGAGAATGTCCTGCCAAGTTTTGTCGTGAATCGGACATTCCTCCGCGCGACCGGCCGGTGCCCGGTTTTTTGGCCGGGTATAACGCTGGCGGCGCGTTCGCACGGCGGCGAGCGGGGCGCCCGGGCCGGTGGGTGGTTTACCGGACTCAAGAAATGGCGGCGGCGGCCGTAGAACGACCCAATGACAACAGGCGCGCCGCGCCCGGCACCGGCTATCCGCCGTGCGGGCGCAGGACGTGCGGCATGGCCGGCCGTCGCGGGAATGCTGGAACCGACCTTTCCGGCTGCGTGATCAATACGGGGATATATCGATGAAAGCAGCATCTCTGCATCCACAGCCCGGTGCGGCGGCCGCCGCACCCGACGTGGCCGCCGGTCGCGCCGTGCGACGACCGCGCGCGGCGCGCCGCGCACGCCGGCCGTGGACCGTCAAGGCGACCTTGCGCGCCGCGTTCGCGATCCTGCTGGCGGGCACGCTGGCGATCGGCATGTTCTCGCTGTGGCAGATCAGCCGGCTGAACGGGTCGATCGCGTCGGTTTACGAGCAGGGCCACGTCGCGAGCCGCGCGGCGCAGGAGGTGCGGGCCGAGGTGCTGCACGCGAGCCGGGCCCAGAAGATGCTGCTGACCGCGACCACCGCGAAGGAGCGCGACGAACTGGGCGCCGAGGTCGGCGCGGGGCTCGCGTCGATCGGCCAGGCGCTCGGTACGCTGCAGCGCTACGCGGATCCGTCCGATGCCGACGATTCGGCGCGCTTGCGCGCCTTTTCGACGGCAGTGGGCGCGTGGAGCGCGCATCTGCGCGATTTCGTCGAGCTCGTGCGCGCGCAGCCGCTCGACCTGTCGCAGATGAACTGGCAGGTCGGCACGCAGGACGTGTCGTTGCTGGTCGAGACCGGCAAGCTCGAGAAACTCGTCGCCGAGCTCGTGAAGACGCGCGGCGCGAAGTCGAAGGCGACGCTCGATGCGTCCGCCACCATCTTCTCGTCGTCGTTCGCGATGATCGCGGCGATGACGGCCGCGCTGATCGTGCTCGCGATCGTGATCGCCGAGCGCGTCGTGCGCCGGCTCGCGTCGCAGCTCGGCGGCGAGCCCGCGCATGCGAAGGCGATTGCCGCCGACATCGCGCGCGGCGACCTGACGCGGCCGATCGTGCTCGGCAGGCACGACCGCGACAGCATGGTGCGCGCGCTGTCCGAGATGCAGACGGGGCTCGCGGCGACCGTCGGCGAGATCGCCGTCAGTGCCGAGGCGATCGCGGCCGCGTCCGGCGAGATTTCCACCGGCAACCTCGACCTGTCGAAACGCACCGAGCAGCAGGCCGTCGCGCTCGAGCGCACCGCGGCCAGCATGGAGCAGCTCACGTCGACCGTACGGCAGAACGCCGAGAACGCGCGGCAGGCGAGCGCGCTCGCGGCCAATGCATCGGCCGTCGCGGAGACCGGCGGGGAGGTCGTCGGGCGCGTGGTCGCGACGATGAGCGAGATCGACGACAGCGCGAAAAACATTCGCGACATCATCGGCACGATCGAGGGGATCGCGTTCCAGACCAATATTCTGGCGTTGAACGCGGCGGTCGAAGCCGCGCGCGCCGGCGAGCAGGGGCGCGGTTTCTCGGTGGTCGCGGGCGAGGTCCGGCTGCTCGCGCAACGCGCGGCGACTGCGGCGAAGGAGATCCGCTCATTGATCGGCGCGTCGGTCGAGCGTGTCGCGAACGGCGCGGCGCTCGCGCACGACGCGGGCCGCACGATGGGCGACGTCGTGCGGGCCGTCAAGCGCGTGACCGACATCATCGGCGAGATTTCGGCCGCATCGGACGAGCAGAGCGCCGGGATCGACGAGATCGGCCGAGCGGTCACGCAGATGGACGCCGGCACCCAGCAGAACGCGGCACTCGTCGAGCAGGCGGCAGCCGCGGCGAACGCGCTCGACGAGCAGGCGCAGGCGCTGAAATTGCTGGTCGGGCGCTTTCGCATCGCGGCCTGAGCGCCGCGCGGTCGCGGGCCGGCCAGCCGCGACGCGCGCATGCCGGCGCCGCCCGTGGTTCGATGACCGGACCGGCAGTCGCACGGCGCGCAATCCCCTACAATGCGCTACCACACGGCTGGGGGGGAGCGCCCGCGGCGCGTGCGCGCCGGTAGCGGGGCGGCGGCGCGCCGGGCGGGTCGTCGACAACAATGACGGCGATGATTTACCTGAGCGGATACCTGTGCGTGCTCGTCGCGGCCGCGATCGGCCTGCGCACGCGCGTGACTGCCTGGCGGTGGCTTGCGGCGGGTATCGCGCCGGCTGCCGCATTCGCCGTACTGCGCGGCCGGACGGGTACCGACACGGCGAGTTACCAGGACATCGTGGCCGGCGTCTGGAGCGGCAACCTGAAGTTCGTGCCGCGCACGCACGAGCCCGGCTTCGTGTGGCTCGTGCGTGCGCTCGAATGGGTCGGGCACGATCCGCGCATTGCGACGGCGATCCCGTCGTTGCTGATCGTCATCGCGTTCGGACGGACGGTCGAGGATGCGTCCGTGTTCGCCACGCTGGTCTTTCCGTTGTTCTTCTACGATATGGCGATGAGCGGGCTGCGCTACGGTCTCGCGTTCTGCGCGGCGAAGATCGCGTCGGACGCGGATCGGCGCCATCGGTTTCGCGATGCGGTTGCGCAACATGCTCGGCGAATCTGGGCTCGGCCCGTCGCCGTTCCTGCCTTACCGGTTCTTCTGGCAGTGACGCGGCCGGGGGACGCCGGCCGCTCCGCGCTTACGACTTCTTCTGCTTGTCGGGATCGATGATGACCGTGCAGGTCGTGCCCGCCGACAGCACCACGTCGGCCGGCACCTCGTCGATCCGGATCCGCACCGGCACGCGCTGCGCGAGGCGCACCCAGTTGAAGGTCGGGTTCACGTCCGCGACGAGGTCGCGGCTTTGCGGGTTGTCGCGGTCGTAGATGCCGCGCGAGATGCTTTCGACGTGGCCCTTCATCACGCCGCCGCTCATCAGCCGCATTTCGGCCGGCGCGCCGATCTTCACGCGCGGCAGCTTGGTCTCCTCGAAGTAGCCGTAGACCCAGAACGAATGGCTGTCGACGATCGCGAGTTTCGCCTGGCCGGCCACCGCGTAGTTGCCCTTGAACGTCTGCAGGTTCGTGATGTAGCCGTCGACCGGCGCGACGACGCGCGTACGCTCGAGGTTGAGCTTCGCGGCGTCGAGCGCGGCGATCGCCTGCTGGTACTGCGCATCGGCGCTCGACGCGCTGTGGGCCGCGTTCTCGCGGTTTTCCTTCGACACGACGAGCGCATCGAGGTCGGCGCGGCGAGCCGCGTCGTCGCGGCGCATCTGCAGCTCCGCGCGGCGTGCGGCGACGGCCGCCTGCGCCTGTTCGACCGCGATCTGGTAGTGCGACGGATCGATCTGCATGATCAGGTCGCCCTTTTTCACGAGCTGGTTGTCATGCACGGGCAGCTCGACGATCGCGCCCGATACGTCCGGCGCGACGTTGACGATCTCGGCGCGCACGCGTCCGTCGCGCGTCCACGGATCGTCCATGTAATGCACCCACAGCGAGCGCCCGATCAGGATCGCGACGAGAAGGATGACGGCGGTCGCGACGAAGCCGAAGAGTTTTCTGAGAATCATGATGGTTCGGAATCAACGGTAAACGGCGAGACTCAGTCCGCCGCACATGCAGACGAGGAGGCAGGCCCGGAACAGCGAAGGGTGCCAGACGAGGCGGTAGAGGCCCGTATAGGCGAGCAGGCGGTCGACGGCCCAGGTCGCGAGCGCGCCCAGGACGAACATCAGCACCACCGTGGGCATGTAGGCATCGAGAATGGCGATTTCACGCGGCATCATGACGAGGCTCCAGGTTGTTGTCGTACCGGGCCGTCGCTGTCGAGCGCGGCGAGCGGCGATTCGGGGTCGAGCAGCGCCGTGCGCACGAAGTGCAGGTGGCTCAGGATGCGCTGCAGCCGGTGGCGTTCTTCGCGTGACGGCGTGAACGCGTCGAGCGTCTGCCGGGTCGCGTCGATCGCGTCGTTGACCGCGGCGAGCGTTGCATCGAAGCGTTCGCTGTCCGGCCGGGTGAACAGCGAGGACAGCGCGGTGCGCATCGTCTCGATCGCGCGCCGCCACGGCATCGTCGGCGCATAGCGCGGGTCGGGCGGCAGCGTCGCCAGCTCGTGGCGCAGGTCGATCGCCGCGTTGCCGGCCTCGAGCACCGCGAACATCCAGCGCAGCGCGTCGCGCTGCACGTCGGGCTGGTCGGCCGACAGCGTATGCGCCTGGTACATCAGGTCGCGCGCGCCGCTCTCGAAGCGCGTGCGCAATCCGGCGAGCCGCGCGTGGCAGGCCGCGACGGCCTGGTGGCGCAGGTCGGCGAACAGCCGCTTCTTGAGCCACGGCGCCGTCGGCGGGAACAGCACCGCGAACGCGATCGCCGATACCAGCATCGACAGCAGGAGCGCGAGGGCGTCGTTCATGAAGCTCATGGGGTCGTAGTGCGTGATGCTGTCGGGGCCGGCGAGGAAGCAGAAGAAGATCAGGTAGCCCGCCCCGTATCCCGCGAGCTTCGGCTTCAGCGTCATGTAGATGCCGATCGCGAGCAGCGGCGCGAGCGCCGCACACAGCAGCAGGAAGCCGTCGATCCGCGGGTAGATGCCGAACGTCAGCAGGAAGCCGGTGCAAACGGCCAGCGCCGTGCCCATTCCCATCTGGGCGGCCATCGCGGTCGGGCGCGGCGCCGACGACGCGAGCGCGCAGGTCGCCGCGGCGTTCAGCACCAGCATCACGCCGCTCGGCCAAGCGGTCTCGATCCAGAACCAGCCGAGCACGAGAATCACCGCCGCGGTGCGGATTCCCGCGATCGTGGCGGCCGTTGCGTTGGTGCGCGGCTCGTAGCGTTCGATCCAGCGTTCGCGCTCGTGCGTTGCGGTCGCGAGCGACGCATAGGTCGCCGCGTATTCCTGCAGGTCGGTGATGAAGCGGTACAACAGTTCGGCGGCCGTGTCGAAGTCGAGCAGCGGGAAGTCCGGCTGCGTTTCGCATTCGGCGCGCGTCGCGCGGATCCGGCGCGGCAGGGCGTCGCGCCACGCGAGCAATTGCTCGGCGGAGTGCGCGGCGTCGATCGACGTGCGCACGGGCTCGCCGTTGCGGGTGAGCAGCGGCGCGATCTCGCGGAAATACGGTTCGATCGCATCGATCGCGGCTTGCGCGCCGGCCGCGTGCAGTCGGTTCATCAACTGGTGCAGCGCGTGAAAGCGGCTCGACGCGCTCATGAACTCGCTGTTCAGCCGTGCGAGGCGGCCGCTGCGCATGCGCGTGTCCGGGTGCTCGAACACGGCCATGCTGCGCGCGGCCTCGAAGCCGACCACGTCGGCGACGAAGCGCGTGTGGATGGTCTCGATGTGCGCGCGATCGAGCTGGCCCGACAGCGCCGACGCGACATAGTCGACGAAGCTGCCGAAGCGCTTGCGCACCGTCGTGCGCATCTGCTCGCCCGTGTACTGCGGAAACACGAGCGCGCTGACGACGCCCGCCGACACGATCCCGATGATGACCTCGGACACGCGCGTCATGGCGCTCATGAATGCGCCGTCCGGATGCTGCGACGCGGGCAGGCCGATCAGCGCGGTCGTATAGCCGGCGAGCAGGAAGCCGTAGCTGCGGAAGCTGCGGTTGCGCGCGGCGCCGGCGGTGCACAGGGCGATCCACAGCGCGATGGCCAGCAGAAACAGCTGCGGCTGCTGCGGGAACAGCCCGATGAACGTGAGCGTCGCGATGAGCCCGAAGATCGTGCCGGCGACGCGGTAGAAGCTTTTCGCGAGCACGGCGCCGCTTTGCGGCTGCATCACGATGAACACCGTGGTCATCGCGGTCTTCGGCGCCGGCAGGTCGAGCCGCATCGACACGCCGAGTGCGATGAAGGCCGCGAGCAGCGCCTTGAACAGGTAGAGCCACGCGGCGCCGTCGGTGCGGGCCCAGTCGCCGAAGGCGGCGTACCAGGCCGCGAACGGGCCGCCGGCGTAAGTGGAAGCGGGAGAGGAGGCTGACATGGCGGTCGCTCCGCGTTACCGTGCGGCCGGCATGCCGGCCGCGCCGGCGGTCGCGACCTGCGCGGGCCGTACCGCCGCCACGGGCCGTGCGCCCGATGCGGCGGCAGGCGCCGCTGCGCCCGCGGCGGGTGCGTCGTGCGACTGCGGCGGCGTGTCCGGCATGTCCTTGCCCGTCTCGACGCCGCCGCCGAGCGCGGTCATCAGCTGCGCATGCGCGGTGAGGCGTTCCGCGTCGATGCGGGTGGCGGTTTCCTGCGCGCGCAGCAACTGCTGCTGCGCGACCAGCACGTTCACGTAGTCGGTCAGCCCGCGGCGGAAGCCTTCGCGCGACAGCCTGTAGCTGCGGTCGTTGGCCTCCACCGAGCGTGCGGCGTCCTTCTTCTGCGTATCGAGGGAGCGGATCCGCACGACCTGGTCGGCGATGTCCTTGAGCGCGTCGACGATCGTCTGGTTGTAGCGCTCGACCGCCTGGTCGTAACCGGCGTCCGCCGAGCCGAGCTGCGCGCGCAGCCGGCCGCCTTCGAAGATCGGCAGCGACAGCGCGGGGCCGGCCGTCCAGCCGCCGTTCATCGCGCGCAGGAAGTCGGTGAACGGCGCGGTCACGCCGAAGCCGCCGACCGTCGCGAGCAGGTCGATGTTCGGGTAGAACGCCGCCTTCGCGACATCGATGCCGCGCGCCTGCGCGTCGACGGTCCAGCGCGCGGCGACGACGTCCGGGCGACGGCCGAGCAGGTCGGCCGGCATCGCCGACGGCAGGCCGGCCGGCGCGTCGAGCGCGAGCTGCGGGCGCTTGAGCGTGTCGCCGGCGCCCGGGCCCTTGCCGGCCAGCGCGGCGAGCTGATGGCGCGCGAGCTGGATCGCCTCTTCGTAGCTGTCGATCTGGCGCTCGTAGTCGGGCAGCGTCGATTCCGCCTGGCTCACCTCGAGCTGCGTGCCGATGCCGGCCTGCAGCCGCTTGCGCGCGAGATCGGCGAGCGCGCGCTGGCGTTCGAACGTTTCGTGCGCGAGGTCGAGCAGCGCATAGTTCATCGACATGTCGACGTACGCACGCACGATGCCGACTTCGAGGTCGAGCTTCGCCGCACGCGCGTCGGCGGCGGTCGCATGCGCGGTATCGAGCGCGCGCTCGGTCGTGTTCTTGTCCTTGCCCCACAGGTCGAGGTGGTACGACAGGCCGACCGTGCCGGTGTTGTTCCAGGTGTCGGTGTTCGCGAGCGGGCCCGGGCCGTAATACACGTTGTCGGGCCAGTGCTGGCGCATCAGCGACAGGTTGCCGTTGATCTGCGGCAGCTCGGCCGAGCGGGCGACGCGGGCCATCGCCTGCGCTTCGCGCACGCGCGCCTCGGCGGCCGCGAGCGTCGGGCTGCCGGCCAGGGCGGTGGCGATCCAGGCGTCGAGCTGCGGATCGCGGTATGCGCGCCACCAGTCGGCGGCGGGCCAGCCCGCGTCGCGGTCGGCCCCGCGGATCGCGGCGCCGGCGTCGAGCGCGTTCGCCTCGATGCGGGCCGACTGCGGCTTGTTGTCGCCCATGCCCGCGCATCCGGCCATTATTAATGAGACTGCAAGAACCGCCAGTGCGAGCGTCCCTTTTGTCGCCGGAGACTGCACGATTTTCTCCCTTTCGGATATAGATGAGTCGGAGGCGATTATATTTTTCAGTGATTCCTGAATAAATGGACAATGGTGCAAGTCATTTTTACGAATCCTGAGACAATACTTGTTGGCCTCTGTGCAACAATCCGTCCGGATTCAAACGGGTATTGGGATGGATACGTTACAAAACATGCGGGTGTTCGTCCGTGTGGTCGACGCGGGAAGCTTTACCGCGGCCGCCCAGCAGATGAATTCGACGACCGCCTACGCGTCGCGCGCGATCTCGGATCTCGAGGCGCACCTGCGCACGCGCCTCCTGAACCGCACGACGCGCCGGATCGCGCTGACCGAAGCGGGCGAGCGCTACCTGCAGCGCTGCGAGCAGATCCTCGCTTACGTCGACCAGGCCGAGGCCGAGGCGGGCGATGCGCATGCGCGCCCGTCGGGCAAGCTGAAGGTCCATTGCTTCACGAGCCTCGGCCAGCACTATCTGGTGCCGGCCATCGCGCGCTATCGCGAGCGCTACCCGGAGGTGCACGTCGAGCTGACGCTCGCGCAGCGGATGCCCGACCTGCTCGACGAGGGGTATGACGTCGCGATCGTCGTCGGCCGCGACCTGCCCGATTCGGGGCTCGTGTCGCAGCGCCTCGGCGAGAGCTACAGCGTGGTGTGCGCGTCGCGCAGCTACGTCGACGCGCAAGGCGCGCCGCAGCGGCCGGCGGATCTCGCGCAGCACGTCTGCCTCGGCATGGTCACGCCGGGCTTTCAATTCGACGAATGGGCGCTGGCGGGGCCGAACGGCGACGAGGTCGTCCCGATCACGGCGCCGCCGTTTCGCGTGAACGTCGCCGAGGCGCTCGCGGTGGCGGTGCGGGAAGGGATGGGGATCGGCGGGCTGCCGGTCTATTCGGCGATCGGCTGGCTGCGCAGCGGGCACATCGTGCGCGTGATGCCCGAGTACCGCTCGCACGTGATGAACATCTATGCGCTGTATCCGTCGCGCCAGTACCTCGACGCGAAAATCCGCACCTGGGTCGATTTCCTGCGCGACGAGCTGCCGGCCACGCTCGCCGCCGACGAAGCGGCGCTCGAGCAGTACACGCATGCGACATGACGGCGCGGTTGCCCCTGTTCTGACCAGATTTGTCCTTCACGCAACATTTTTTTACGGATGTGTGCCGGACAGTTTGATATTGTGGGAACCAATGAGATACGTCACCCCGGAGTAGCAATGGATACGCACCTGATGATCGGCCTTGGAGTCCTGCTCGGCGCGGCCGCGGCCGCCGCGGCGACCCGCGACCTGCTGCGCGCGATGAAGGCGAAGGCGCGGATGAAGCCGGTTCCGGTGCGGGTGCGCGCGGAGCGGCCCGAGGCGCGCCGTATCGATCGCTGATCCGGCGGCAGCGCCCCGGAAAGGGCGGGCCGCGCGATGCGGCCGCCCGTGCTCGGTGCTCAGCCGAGTTCGACCACCTTGTCCCACGCGAACGCACCGTTTTCCCGCTCGCCCGTGCGCCGGTGAATATAGCCGCGCGGGTTGCACACCACGCGGGTGCCGCCTTCGGCAATGTAATCGAATGACGTATGCGTGTGGCCGTGGAGCCACAGATCCACCGGCGGCCGGACGAGTTCGGCCAGGTCCGTGATGAACCCCGCCGAAGCAGGATCGTCCGCGTAGCGTTCCGCCAGCGAGCGCCGATGCGGCGCATGGTGCGTGACGACGATCGTCCGGCCCTCGAACGGCGTCGCAAGCTGCGCTTCCAGCCATGCACGGCCTTGCCGGTGCAGCGCGATCGCGTCGGCCGGCGCGAAATCCCGTTCCGGCCCGCCCGGCGCCGCATGCAGCGCCGCGTCCTGCGGCCAGGTCACCTGGATCAAGCCCTTGAAATCGAGCATCACGCGCAGCGCGGCGGCGATGGAGCCGGCCATGCTGGCGTCGTCGTCGCCGAACAGCGAAAAATCGCTCCAGAGCGTCGTGCCGAGCACGCGGAAGCGCCGTTCGGGATCGACGTAGACGTCGTTGTTCAGGTAATGCACGTTGTCGAGCGTATGCGCCGCGTCGCGCATCGCCGTTTCCAGCGCGCCGAATTCCCCGTCGTAGTACTCGTGGTTGCCCGGCACGTAGATCACCGGTACGGCCGGGTCGAAGGTTTCGGCGGCCCAGCGCAGCCCTTCCGCGTGATTGTGGATGTCGCCGGCCAGTACGACGAGATCCGCGTCGGCATGCGGAATCGTGTCGGGCTGGTTGCCTTCGAGATGCAGGTCGGACAGGACGCGGACTTTCACGGGCTTCGCTCCGGAGTGGGCGGCTTCAGCGCAGGACCTTGCCGGGATTCATCAGCCCGCGCGGGTCGAGCGCGGTCTTCAGCGTGCGCATCAGCGTCGTTTCGACCGGCGACTTGTAGCGCTGCGCATCGTCGATCTTCAGCTGGCCGATGCCGTGTTCCGCGCTGATCGTGCCGTGGTGGCGGTGCACGTTGTCGTACACGATCCGGTTGATCGGCGCCTGGAACGCGGCGAGGAACGCCTTCGGATCGCCGCCCTCGGGCATCTGCACGTTGTAGTGGAGGTTGCCGTCGCCGAGGTGGCCGAACGTGACCATGCGTGCGCCCGGCGCCGCCTGCTGGATCGCCGCGTCGGTCTCGTCGATGAAGCGTGCGATCGACGAGATCGGCACCGCGATGTCGTGCTTGATGTTGAGTCCCTCGTCGGCCTGCGCCAGCGGAATGTGCTCGCGCAGATCCCAGAACGCGCGCGACTGCGCCAGATTCTCCGCGACCACCGCGTCGACCACGAGCCCGGCCTCGAACGCTTCCTCCATCAGCTTCTCGAACAGTGCGCGCGCATGCGCTTCGCTTTCGTTGTCGGACAGTTCGAGCAGCACCGTCTGGGCATGCGTCTGCGCGAACGGGTAGCGCAGTTGCGGATAGTGCTTGCCGACCAGCTGCATGCAGAAATCC
Organism: Burkholderia sp. MSh2; assembly: GCF_000731655.1. Lineage (NCBI taxonomy): Bacteria > Pseudomonadati > Pseudomonadota > Betaproteobacteria > Burkholderiales > Burkholderiaceae > Burkholderia > Burkholderia sp. MSh2. The sequence goes on from NZ_JPGM01000070.1 coordinate 52,124, forward strand.
GACATCAGCTCGAAGCCGGTCAGCAGCGGCCCGGCCGCGCGCTGCGCGAGCGCGAGGAAATCGAGCGCCGCGTGCGGCGACTCGAGCGCGGCGAGCGCCGTGACCTGGGCGGCCGGCAGCGGATGCAGCTTCATCACGGCCGCCGTGATGATTCCGAGCGTGCCTTCCGCGCCGATGAACAGGTCGCGCAGGTCGTAGCCCGTGTTGTCCTTGCGCAACCCGCGCAGGCCGTCCCAGATGTCGCCCTGGGGCGTCACGACCTCCAGGCCGAGGCACAGCTCGCGCGCGTTGCCGTAACGCAGCACCGCGGTGCCGCCCGCATTGGTCGACAGGTTGCCGCCGATCGTGCAGCTGCCTTCCGCCGCGAGGCTCAGCGCGAACAGCCGGCCGCCTTCGCGGGCGCGCGCCTGCACGTCTGCGAGGATCACGCCGGCCTCGACGGTGATCGTGTTGTTGTGCGGATCGAGCGCACGCACGCGATTCAGCCGCGCGACGCTCAGCACGGCCTGGCTGCCGCTCGCATCGGGCGTTGCGCCGCCGGCCAGGCCCGTATTGCCGCCTTGCGGCACGAGCGCGATTCCGTGCGCGTTGGCGAGCTTCACGAGTGCGGCGACTTCGGCCGTGCTCGCGGGCTTCAGCACCGCGCATGCGGCACCCTTGTAGCGGCGGCGCCAGTCGGTCAGGAACGGTTCGGTATCGTGCGGAGCGGTCAGCACATGGTCGGCGCCGATCGCGTCGCGGCACGCGGAAACGAAAGCTTCGGAAGACATCATCACCTTGTCGCGTAAGGGTCAGGACGCGGCGCGCGGCTTTTTCGCCGCGCGCTTGAACGGCGCGACGTAAGCCAGCGCCGCCACGAAGAAGCCGACGGCGAGCGCGGTCTCGCACCAGCCGAGCGTCGCGGACAGCCCGCGATCGGACATGCCGCGCACGACGCCTTCGGCGAGGTAGACGAGGATCAGCATGCTCGCCCACTGCATCGTATAGATGTTACGCCGCCAGACGCCGGGCAGCGCGAGCGCGAGCGGCACGGCCTTGAGCATCAGCGCGGAGCCGCCCGGGCGCAGCGGCGCGAGCCACAGCTCCCATGCGAGCGACAGCGCGATCAGCGCGACGAGGCACGCCGCGGCGATCCGCGCGTGGCGCGGCCGGGCCGCGACGGCGGGGCGGACGGGGGCGTTCATGCGGCCCGGGCGTCGGAGAGGGCGGCGGCCGCGCGCGCGAGCCGCACGCCGAGCGCCGCGGCGAGCGCCTTTTCGTCCGCCGACAGCCCGGTGGCGGCCGAGCGGTCGTGCTGCGCGACGTGCGATGCGCCGTACGGCGTGCCGCCGGTGCGGGTCGTGCTGAGCGCGGATTCGGTGTAAGGGATCCCGACGATCATCATTCCGTGATGGAGCAGCGGCAGCATCATCGACAGCAAGGTCGATTCCTGGCCGCCGTGCAGGCTGCCCGTCGACGTGAACACGCTCGCCGGCTTGCCGGTCAATGCGCCGGACAGCCATTGCGGCGTCGTGCCGTCGAGGAAATACTTGAGCGATGCGGCCATGTTGCCGAAGCGGGTCGGCGAGCCGAGCGCGAGGCCCGCGCATTCCTCGAGATCGCGCAGTTCGGCGTACGGCGGGCCGTCGGCGGGAATGTCGGGAGCGGAGGCTTCGCAGACGGTGGACACCGGCGGTACGGTGCGAATGCGGGCCTGCATGCCCGGTACGCTGTCGATGCCGTTCGCGATTGCCAGCGCGAGATCGCGCGTGGCGCCGTGACGGCTGTAATAGAGGACGAGGATGTCTTTCATGGGCTACGGGGCCGCGTGCGGCCGCGCGCGTGCCCGGTGCGGTCGGCCCCTGCTGGAATCGAGCGGCTATTATAGGGGCTGAAGCCGTCGCGCAGCGCGACGGCGGCGCGCCGCCGGGCGCGCGGTATCGTGAAGGAGAAGCCGTTTGCCGAAGTTGAGCGTCGATCTCGACACCCTCAAGCGCCTCGCGCGGTTCGCGGCCCGGCGCAGCGCCGAGGATCGCATCCCGCAGGTGGCGGGCAGCCTGACCTTCACGACGATGCTGGCGCTCGTGCCGCTCGCGACGGTCGCGTTCGCGCTGTTCACGGCGTTTCCGATGTTCGCGTCGTTCCAGATCTCGCTGCAGGGGTTCCTCGCGGATCACCTGATGCCCGCGCAGTTCAGCATCCAGATCTTCAAGTATCTGAACCAGTTCGCGTCGAAGGCCAAGGGGCTCACGACGGCCGGCTTGATCGTGCTCGTCGTCACGTCGGTGATGACGATGATGACGATCGAATCGGCGTTCAACCTGATCTGGCGCGTGCGCAAGCCGCGGCCGTTCGCGCAGCGCGTGCTCGCGTACTGGGCGTTGATCACGCTCGGCCCGCTGCTGTTCGGCGTGAGCCTGTCGATCTCGTCGTACCTGTTCACGCAGTCGCTGGCGTTTACGGGGGCGGCGCCGTCGACGTCGATCGTCGAGTGGCTGCTCGCGCTGGTGTCGCTGCCGCTCACGGTGCTGGCGTTCACGCTGCTGTACGTCTACCTGCCGAACTGCACGGTCGCGTGGCGCGACGCCGTGATCGGCGGGCTGTTCGCGGCGGTCGCGTTCGAACTCGCGAAGCGCGGGTTCGGCTACTACGTGCGGCGGATTCCGACCTATACGGCCGTCTACGGCGCATTTGCCGCGCTGCCGGTGTTCCTGCTGTGGGTGTACCTGAGCTGGTTCATCGCGCTGCTCGGCGCGATGGTGGCGTCCGCGCTGCCGGCGATCCGGGTCGGCCAGTTCCATCGCATCCACTATCCGGGCAGCGACCTGCTCGACGCCCTCGACCTGCTCGCGCGGCTGGCCGACGCACGCGCGGCCGGCAAGCGCGGCTACACGGCGATGCGGCTCGCGACCATGTTGCGCTGCGACATGGAAACCGCGCAGCGGCTGCTGACGACGATGGAGGAGCGGGAGTGGATCGCGCGGCTGGACGGCGGCGGCGACGCGACGCCGCGCTACATCATGCTCGCGAACCCGGAGCAGCTGACGCTCGCGCATCTGTTCGACGTGCTGGTGATCGACCGTACGGAGCTGACCTACCAGTTGCAGCGGCGTCATGGTCATGTCGACGGCGCGGCGCTGCTCGCGGTGCTGTCGAGCGACCGCTTCGACGTGTCGCTTGCGACGCTGATCGCCGCGCACCGGCCCGCCGGCGCGCAGCCGGCCGGCGGCGCCGGGCGCGCGGACGGCGTGTCCGACCCGCACGCCCGGCCGCCGCGGCCCGCGTGAGCGCGGCGGCCGGCGGTTACAGCGGGATCTTGCCGGTACAGATGTCCTTGAACATCACCCAGTCGCCCATCAGGCTGTAGACCGGGTGCCGGAACGTGGCCGGGCGGTTCTTTTCGAAGAAGAAGTGTCCGACCCACGCGAACCCGTAGCCGCAGACGACCGCCGCCGGCAGCCACAGCCAGTCGCCGGTTGCGATCGCCATCGCGACGCAGCCGATCACGCCGAGCGAGCCGACGAAGTGCAGCCGTCGCGACGTCGGGTTCTGGTGCTCGTTCAGGTAATACGGGTAGAAATCGGCGAAGCGGGCGAATTGTTCCGAATGCGTGTGCGCCATGGCGGTCTCCTCGGGCCGCAGTCGATGGGATCATTGTGCGGCGGGCGGGCCGCATCCGCAGGGGGGGGCGGCCCGCCC
>NZ_JPGM01000071.1:0-54177 GCF_000731655.1 Burkholderia sp. MSh2
TCGGTAAATCGCTTCTTCATCGAGTTCTCCTTGCCTCTAGGATAAAAGAGAACTCACTTGCCGAATGGCTACAAGAAACGTCTCAGGTCATAGTTCGTAACCGGCCGTTCCGGTCTGGGCAATTGCGCGGCGAAGAAATCAAGTCGGTTGCGCTAATCTGTGCGTACTCGCACCGCGATGAGTCGTAGGCGGCAACGGCCATATCGCGGGCGAACGAGCACGGGATGCAAAGACAAGCGGCCCGCGGAAGGATCAGGCGGTCGATGGGAGCCGCATGACCGGGAGCACCGCCTAGCCACGCTGGAGGACATCGGAGCGACTGGTTCCGATGTTGAGCATTTACGCCGGGATCGCGAGATAATCTTTTTCTGCTTCGAGCAGCTCCTTCAAGGCGGCATTGAATGCATCCTGATGACCGGAGTGAATCTTGTTGGAAGTTGCTTTTCCTGCACCGTAGGTCATGCCATTTGCGAGGCAGGAATCGATGGTCTCCTGGTGCGACCGAATAGCGAGGCGCCAAGCATCGTGCTCACTGGCGAGTCGTGACTGCGCTTGTTGAACTCGAATGAGCGCGTTTCTTTTCTGTACGGACATTGCCATGGTGGTCTCTCTATAGTTGTGGCGGACCACTATCTTAACAACTGGCTATATTTCATCAACCCCGCGCGCTAAGGTGCTGGATAGTCCGAAACTGAGGGTCAGCCGCGATTCGGAAATATGCGAAGCTGTGTCTCTGCTCGAAGGTTGGATCATTGAAAGTGCAATACTGGGGCACGCACTGTCGATCGGGGACCTAGCCCAGTGGGCAGTTGCCGAAGGCGCTAGTCGTCCTTCGACGGGGGCGCGAGATCCGGCGACAACGAAGCCTCGCGAACGGAACCGAACGCTCTCCGTGACTATCACTCGGAAAAGTGTGGTTCTTCGTGGCGATCTCGATCGGCTTCCGGAGCCCGGCGAGACGGTACGCATGCTCGCGTTGCTCTACGCGCGCCACGATAGTACAAGGCCGGAGTACGGAGGGGCGCGTTGGTACTCGATCGAATGCGTAGGCGAGACCTATCGAGCGATTCCAAGCTGATTAGTGCGGGTGCGTTCGTGTGAGAGGCTAGCCTTGCCCGGACGTCGGAGGCGACGTGATCAGCACCGCCCAGCTTGAGGTCTTGTGACCGTCGAACGACGCGGAGCTAGGCGTGGCGCCGGCGACCAGCGGCGAACTCTCGATATATCTCGCCGATGATTGCAGGCGGTCAAGGCAGCGCCACACTACGCTGGCGGAAAACCGACCATGAATAAGCACAGAAATCGAAATGGTCCTGCGCAGCGTGCAAAAAGAGGCAGCACCATTCAATTGATTAACGAATGTAACTATGCGCCGCCCCGGCTCGGGGAGGAGCTAATGTAAAGCATCGTTAGCTTGAGGCGGCGTAGAATCGACCCTTTGATAAGATGAGTCGTTGAGCCTGTATGGCTCGATCAGCCGCATTCCGCCAACATATGAAGGCCAAGCTAGCTGCCGACATATCGAGCCTTCTCCTGTTGATGTGGAGCCAATTTTCCGCCTGACGTTGCTCGGCGGCTTTTTTATTTGCACATGGCACGAGGTTGCTCGATGGTTTCTGATCTGTTGAACAAGGCGCTGCGTGCGCAATACGTGCAATTAGGACGGATCGTCCGACTTGATACGCCGCTGGGCGAAAACCGCTTGATCCCACTCTATGTTCGGGGGCGTGCATGCCTTGGACGAGACTTCGAATTTACGATAGACGCAACCTCGACGCAGCTTGAATCAATCCAGGCCAAAGCACTGATCCGCCAATCCGTGACGCTGTGGATTCGCCAGGTAGACGGAAGTGAAATGCCGGTTCACGGCTATGTGACCGCGTTCAGTCGCCTGGGCGGGGATGGAGCCAATACCTATTACCAGCTCCGATTTAATTCGTATCTCGCCCTGCTTCGGCTTGGTAGCGACCGGCGCGACTGGATCGAGACGCCCGCGCAGCAAACGGTGGCGGATGTGCTCGGAAAGTATCCGCAGGCAGCTGGAAATTTCACCTGGCAACTACGGCAAGCGTTGCGCTCCTATTCGCAGCGTGTGCAATGGGAATCCGACTGGAACTACGTCCATCGCACGTTTGAGGAACTCGGCGTCTTTCCGCGTTTCGAAGTGGCGAAGGACGGTAAGTCACACAAGGTCGTCATCATGGACGATCTGTTCTCCGTCCCCGAACTGACGCACAAGACCATTTCGTTCAGCCGCTCCGTGCAAGACGAGGAATTCGACGGTCTCTGCGAATGGGTCGATTCTCAAGAAATTCAGTCGGCTGAACTCGATACAGGGACATTCGACTATAAGCGCCCCGACCTCCCCAAGCATGTCACCATGCCTGCGCTCGACCTGGACGATGTTCCTGGCTTGGGCGAACAGTACGACTACACCGGCTCGCATACATGGTCCGACCACGATATGGGCGAAAGCCAGGCGAACTATGTTACTCAGGGGTGGCGCTCGCGTGCGCAGCGCTTCTACGGCGTAGGTGCATTACGTTGCGCCTGGCCGGGTCGCTACGGCGTATTGACGGGGCACCCCGTGCACGATGCGCAATCGGAGCAGGATCGCGAAATGGCGATTCTTTCCGTGAACTGGCTGATTCAGAACAACGTACCTGGGCTTGAGAATCTGATGCGTTTTCGCAAGAGCCTCCGTACAGAGGTCGAGCAGGCGCGTGCTACTGGTGTAGGTTCGGCAGTGCGGCATGACGACGGTGGTGTTGGCTTTTTCCACGTCGAGATCGAAGCGCAACGGCGCAGTGTTGCCTTTCGCAGCCCGTTCGAACACAAGAAGCCTGTCATGCAGCTGCAGACCGGCATCGTCGGGGGGGCGGACGAAGAGGAAATCTATACGGACGACATGCTCCGGGCAAAAATTCGGCTGACATCTGATCGGCTTAACGATGGCGACCAGAACGTGTCTGCGTGGATACGCGCGGCCATGCCCGATGCGGGCTACAAACGCGGTGGCATGTTTCCGCTGCGCAAGAACGACGAATGCTTGATCGGCTTCATCAACGGCGATTGCGATCGCCCCGTGATCCTTTCCAGGATGCACGGCGGGAAAAGCATGCCTGAATGGCACACGCATGGCCTGACCTCGGGCTTGTTGTCCCGCGAATACGGTGGCGATGGCTACAACCAACTCATGATGGACGACGCCACTGGTCAAAATCGTGTGCATTTGTACTCAACCAGCTATAGCAGCCACCTTCATCTGGGCTACCTGATCCAGCACTCGGGGAATACACGTGGTGCATTTATCGGCCACGGTTTCGACCTCAAGTCACTAGCCTATGGTGCTGTGAGGGCTGAACAAGGTCTCTACGTCTCGACGCAACCCGCCTCCACGCAACCACTGAGTACGGGACCAGCGTCTGAACAGCTTACCCGCGCCGAAGCGATGCTGGAGGCGACTTCGAAGGCGAGCGAGACGAACCGGGCGCAAAGCCAACAAAGCGGCCGCGATGCGCTAAAAGCGTTCACCGACGCTACGCAGCAAGCGGTGGCCGGCACAAGCAAGGGCGGCCGTACGGCAGGTGGCGGCACCGGGAACGCGAACGGTTTCGCGAAGCCGATCATGCTGCTGTCGAGTCCGGAAGGGATCGCCGCGTCGACTCAAGGGTCAGCCCACATCACGGCAAACAAGCAAACCAATATGGTGGCCGGGGAGGACATCAATCTTGCCGCCGGCCGGGCTTTGCTCGCCAGCGTACTGGAACAGATCAGCCTGTTTGCGCAAAAGCTCGGTGTCAAAATTTACGCTGCAGGTGGCCCGATTGATCTTCAAGCGCAGAATGATTCGATGAGCCTGGCCGCCTCGCAGGATGTGAAGATCACGGCAGGCAAGAAGATGTATCTGTCAGCTGACGAAATATGGATAGGCGCGAACGGTTCGTATATCAAGTTGACGGCGAACATGATTGAGAACGCAACGTCGGGCCAAATCTTGGAAAAATGCGCGAATTGGGAAAAATCCGGTGCCGCAAGTGGGTCGCTCCAGAATCCGCTTCATTCCTCGCCGGTATCGGCAGACGGCGGGCGTTTTACGGTGTTCTCTGGGTAAGACCCCCCGTAGAGCAGGCATCAACAAAAAAATCTTGAAACCGAATCCGAGTCGGGAAATATGAGCAAGACAGCCCCCAAAAAGAAGCACCATCCGCCGGCCGCGCCGCATCCGGCACCGAAGCCAGCCGAGCCCACTGATACCCAACTGACTTGGGCGTATCCGTTCACGCCAGTGGGCAAGAATGACGCCGCTGACCCAATGACCTATTTTGCGGCGCTGGCGAAGTGCGAGAACGGGTTCTATCCGCTGGGCGTCAGCGGGATGTGGCATGGAGGCGTGCATTTCGCCGACGGCAGCGCGGAGATGTTGAAGCAGGACGCTGGTGTCCGTGCTATCGCGGACGGCAAGATCGTTGCGTACAGGCTGAACAAGGAGTACGAGGAAACGACGTATCCAAACAATGCTGGTCTGGCGCACTACTCGACCGGCTTTGTATTGGTTCGGCATGAACTGAAATTGCCACCAGTACCGCCGAAGCCGGCTCCGAAGCAACCTGAGAAGCCCGCATCGGCGCCGGCATCCGCCCCAGCATCGGCCCCAGCATCGGCCCCTACCGCCACGCCTCCGACATCTACCCCCGCCGACGGCACACCGCCCAGCGGCAAACCGGCAAACGACAAGCCCCTCGTGTTCTTCAGCTTGTACATGCACACGATGGATTGGAAGACTTATCAGAAGGCGATCGAGCAGGCCAAATCCAATCCGAAGCCTGATCCGTCGCTTCCCGCGCCGATGTCGTATTGGGAAGGCGACCGCTACTATCGTGTTGGTGCGAAGGCGAAAGACACACAAACCGTTGACAAGCCGAAGGCGCCAGCGCAGCTGCCTTCCGCACCTGGCGATTCGGCCGGCAATCTACCTAATCAGAACGCCAATGGAGACGAGCCGTCGTCTGCAAGTAGCGATCAAGATATGGGGCCGCCGGTTCTAGCGAAAGGGTTGCACATTCGAGAGCAGCCTGACGGCAAGAGTAAGCTTCTCGGTCTGTTACCGACCGGGGCCGAAGTGATTGCAGGTGAAAGCGATCCCGCACACAAGGACTGGATAAAGATCAAGGCGATTAAATCCGGGACGATTCTGCCTGCGGTTGTTGGCAAACCGGTATCCCCTCAAGCGCCTTGGAGCTACCTTTTCAAGGGGGAGCTGGACGCGGTTGTAGATCCGACGCCGCTTGATGCGGTCGTCATCCTAAAGGAACCGCAGAAAGTCAATGCTGGCGACGTCCTCGCTCATGTTGGTCAGTATCAGTGGCCAATGAAGGCAAGTCCGATACCACCCCAGCCGAACTTTCCTATGTTGCACCTCGAAGTGTTTGCCGGTTCGGATTTCAAGGACTTCATAGAGAAAAGCCGCGCTCGCGCGAAAGAACTGAACGAAGACAACAAGTCACTTCTTGAAATCGAGCCCGGGGCACAACTGGTGACTGACATCCCAGAGCCGGATCAGAGGCTGACCCAAGCCGGGTTGAAGCTTGTACCGATCGGTGATGCAAAGGGTTCGCGCTGGATTAAGGTGCAGCCTAAGAGCGTGACCAATGTGCCCGCCAAAGGTAAGCAGAAGGCCAAGCAGACGTTCGCGGACGTTGGCAAACCGTTGTGGGTCGAAAGTCGTCTCGCGAACACGATCAGCACGGCCAATGTTCCGGGATGGCAAAACTTCCCGCTGCAAGTTTCTAAGGCAACCGGCCCGGGCGCGGACTTCCGGGACGTGTTGCGCCGTCCCGAACTTGACAAGCTCGGCGAGGGTAATGTTGCGGTCGACGACAAGGGCCATCATTGGTGGAACATCACGATCGGTTCGAAGGACGGCTCCGGCCTGACTGGCTGGGTGTGCGAAACCGATCACCCACGCGTACAGCTTCGCAGTCCTTGGGAATGGCCAGGTTTCGAATTGGTCGATAACGGCAGCGTTAGCCCCTCCGATATGTTCAAGCGCCATATCCATACGACCGAGCAGTATATGGCGGATGAGGAAGGGACGGAGTTTCTGGGAGACGCTGTGAAGGTCAACGCAGGCGAACTCATTACAAAGATTGAAAAGGCGATCGATACGAACCATGACGGGAAGGTGTCGGCGCAGGAGCTGAAACACGCGCTGGAAACGCGGTGGATGGCCGAAGCACTGTCGCATCTTGTGGTGCGCAACGAAACCGAATGGGGCGGCGGTCTGGGCAAGTGGGAAGAACTCACTCCGCTCATGCAGAAGCAGACTGAGATGTGGAAGACGGAGCTTGATCGGCTCGCGAAGCTTCAGTGGTGGGAACAAATCACGGGTGTCGATGGCTTCCCTAGTGATCTTTCGCCTTGGCACCTCCATCCGATTGGGCTGATCGGAAATTTCATGGTTTGTAGCGCAAAATGTAAAACTAACGTGCTGGATTTTCCCACCACGGAGGGAATGTTCTACGCGTCTCAAGAAGGTTTCCATCTTATTCTCGATACGGAAGGGTATGGTGAAATTCCGTACGTTCCAAAGAATAGTGAATCCAGTGGAGTAACGTTTGGCTACGGCTATGACTTGGGGCAACAAAGCGAAGCAATGGTTCGCAGTGATTTGGATGGCTTCTATACAGAGGATGAGATTACAAGGCTACTAACCGCACTCGGAAAACGTGGGGACGCAGCACGGAAATTTATTCCATCTTTCACCGATATAAAAATAACTGAGCCGAAGGCGCTTGAGATGGCCAAGAGGGTTAAGAAGCGTTACTCTCAATTTACGGTTGATGCATTTCCGGGCGTTACAAAGCTACATCCCCATTGTCAAGGGGCTCTGCTCAGTTTAGTCTATAATCGCGGGTCTCTACTTGAAGACAAACCTGGACAAAAATCACGCGTTCACATGAGAAACATTAACGCGGCTATTCAGAATAAGAACCTCCCGGAAGTTCCGGTGCAGTTACGTGCCATGAAAGTATTGTGGGAGGGAACCGGGAACGACGGACTACTCACACGGCGGGAGAAGGAGGCAGTTCTTTTCGAGAAAGGTATGACTTGTGACTGTTGGAGATAATTGTGATGAAGAATGTTGCTTTTCTTGTACTGATGCTTATTTCGAGTGTGGCCTTTTCGAAGGTTGTCTGCAATGGCCAAACCAACGCAGAGTTAACTGATTGCGCACAAAAAAATTATGATGATGCGGATAAAGTATTAAACAAGAATTATAGTGAATTTATAAAAAAGGTTGCTCCTGCGGAGAAGCAAAATCTCATCGAAACTCAAAGGGCATGGGTCGCGTATAAGGAGAAATATTGCGATGCAGCGTTTAATGCCACCGCTCCGGGAGCGGAGGCATCTATAGACAAATGGGCCTGCTTGACGTCGGTGACAGAGGTGCGAACAAATGAAATTAGCTACTTGGAATCATCTATTGGGATGGATGATTTCAGGCGGTCGCTGTCCGTCATGGCGAATCTTTACGAAGGCGGAGATATCACCAAAGTAATGTCGAGGCTGATAAAAAACACACCGGACGGAAGCAATCCAAGTTGGATGAAATATGTGGATCTGAATTGCAAGATGAGCGCCGCGAAGTTGCAGGAAGACCGCAACACGTGTGTGGCTAGACTTAATTTCTTTAAAAACTGGTGATTTTGTGGCTCATTTACTCTGAGCGCGCGACAGATGATCAATTTGATTCGAATCGGTGACGACACCGATCACGGTGGCAAAGTTGAAACAGGATCCGCAACCATGCGTTTTGACGGCCGCTACGTCTCTCGTAAAGGGGATCGAGTGTCCTGTCCCCAGCACCCCGATGTGTTGCCTAACGTCATAGAGGAAGGCGATTCTTCGATGACGGACGGCGGGATCCCGATTGCCCGCCATGGGCATCGGGCGACATGTGGATGTCACCTCATCTCGAGCCTGATCTGAAAGTGTTGCGCTGTCGGGGCGATCCCGTGCACGACGAGCGTGCGCCGTGTGCGATCGCATGATGTGACTTCGGCGTGGCCAGCTCGGGGCAGGTGGCGGGACGCCGCGACATGGCGCTGTCACGTTAGCGGAGTATGTTCACAAGGGGCGCGAGCGCGACCTGCATGTTTCATGCGGCAGACGGATTCCGGGTGACCTCGGTAAATTCACGCCACGTCGAGAAACGTACGGCGAGGTGTTTGCGATAAAGCGAAGCACGCAGCAGATGCCGCTTCAGGGCGAAGTGCTGGCGGATCGGCCCGAAGCTCGCGAGGAAAGCCTGAGTGCGCTTCGGGTCGCGAAATCCCCGCATGCGTCGCTCGCGTTCGCGGGTCGGCTGATGACTGTTTTCGGCGCGGTTGTTCACGCGGGCGGCGGCCTTCACGAACACGTGCTTGACGTTGGCGAGCTCCGGGATGCCAGCCTTGGCAGCCGGGTAGCTGCGTAACTGGTCGGTGACGATCTTGCGCGGTGCCGGACAGGAACGCAGTACACGCTGGAAAAAGCGCTTCGCTGCGGCCTTGTCGCGCTGCTTCTGCAGCAGGATATCCAGCTCGGCACCGTGTTCGTCGACCGCCCGCCACAGCAGCCAGGGCTCGCCGCGCAGATTCACGAACATCTCGTCCAGATGCCAGGTGCGGCCCGGCTTTCGTCGCGCAGCCTTGACCCGCCGGGCGAAGGCCGCACCGAATTTGTCGCACCACCGGCGGATCGTCTCGTAGCTGACGATCACGCCGCGCTCGAATAGCAGATCCTCAATGTCGCGTAGGCTCAGCTGGAAGCGGAAATACCAGCGAACCGCCTGGCTGATGATCGCTGCGGGGAATCGATGGCCGTGGTAGAGCGCGTTCGGTTTCATCGCCTCATCTTACGCGACCACACCCGCCAACGTGACAGCGCCCTCGTCGAAAAAGCCGTTGCGAATGAAGTTCGCCATTTCCTCGACCAGTGGCGTCGTTCCAGATGGCGGCAGATGCAGAGTCACGGCGAAATCCGGCAACGTGGGCAAACCGGACGCCGATCGCAACATCTGCAGATTGGTGGGGACCGTCGACGCGAGCCATGCGGTCACCGCCATGTCCATGCTGACAGTGGCCTTCGTCGCCTCGATGTCGCCATTCTCGAACACCGTCCGCCACGCAATCTCATGCTGAGTCAATGCGTCGAACAATGCTGGGCGGAACACGCACGCGTTGCTGACGATTGACACCGCTAGCGGCCGCTTCAGATACGCACTGCCGCCGACCGCGCCGACCCACACGAGCGGCTCGATGCGCAGGCACTCCCCGCCCGGCTCGCGCGCCGGCTGCTCGATCACCGCGATGTCGACGCGTCCGTCGAGCAGCGCGGCCGACAGTTCGACTGACCCCAGGTTGATGAGCACGATCTCGACGTGCGGATAGTGGTGGGCAAACGCCTTGAAAATGCCGGCGAGATAGGTACCCACTAAATCGGACGGCGCGCCGACGCGCAGCACGCCGGCAAACACCGGTCCGTTCATGTCGGACCAGATACGGTCGTTGAGCCGTACCAGCTGCTCGGCCCGCTCGAGCAGGCGCTCGCCTGCGGCAGTCAGTTTCAGTCGCCCCTGCGAGCGATCGAACAACCGCTGGCCAAAGCATTCCTCGAGCCGCTTGATCTGCTGGCTGATCGCGCCTTGGGTCAGATGCAACGTGTGCGCCGCCGCCGTCATGGTCGAACGACGCGAAACGGTGACGAAGGTGCGCAATAGACTCGTATCGAGATTGCGGATCATGGGAAGAAATAGAGCATTAGCAACGCTAATAGGATCATTATAAACATTCCATACCCTAGGCTGCGAAAGACTTTTAGAGTTTGTCAGGTACCCAATCCAGTTCGTGCCGAGACAGATTCCTAAGCCGCCCCCAGCTCTTCATACGAGGTTGTCTAGCCATGTCCGAGACGCTGTTCTCCCTAATCGTATTCGTCATCGTCGCCACCATCACGCCCGGGGGAGCGACCACGCTGGCGACAGCCTCGGGTACGCAGTTCGGGTTCCGGCGCAGCGTACCGCTGCTCGGCGGGATTGCGCTTGGTCTCGGATCGCTCGCCGCCATCGCCGCGGCTGGGCTGGCTGGACTGCTGCACGCGGTACCGGCGCTGCAACTGATCATGAAAGTGCTGGGCTCCGCATACCTTCTGTGGCTCGCGTGGAAAATCGCGTCGAGCGGCGCCCCGAAGAATCATGCGAATGCGTCCCAAACGCCGACCAGCTTCATCGGTGGCGCGCTGCTACTGTGGCTCAACCCGAAAGGCTGGACGATGGCGCTCGGCGCGGCCGCATCGTTCGCGGCGCTGACGCCCGACCCGGGGCGCCTCGCGGTGATACTCGGCACCGCATTCGGCGTCGCGGCTATCTTTTCGCTCGTGCTGTGGTGTACGGTCGGCGTGCTGCTCGGCCGTACGCTGCGAACCAACCGGCACTGGCGCATCGCAAACGCGGCGCTGGGGCTTCTGCTCGCGCTGTCGATCGTGCCGATATGGCTCGACTGATCGTGCCGTGTACCGCATGAAACAGGCGACGTATATGCGGTCAACGAGACGCACGTAGCCGACAAGAACATACTGCGGCTCGTCGTACCACCGCGTCGACCGCCGTCGGCGGTACAACGACCGGGCGCGCTGGTGGAAACTCGACGCTCGACGAAGCGACCGCCGGCAGTCGGTGTCGTACCTCGCCGACGTAACCGCGCCTGCATGGCGCATCTGCGGAAAATCCGCGCCTGCGGCCGGCGAAGGCATTCGCAACACACGTCAGGCACCGGGATCAACAGGCCTTTCAAAACAACAAACACCACGACATCCGGCCGGAACCGGGTGCATAACGTCGTTGGTAGCGATCGACGTGCTTCACACCTCTTCCCTGGCTGATCCAGCCAGTCGATATCGACACGCTGCGGAAATTTGCGAAATCAACGTGTTGCGCAAGGAATGGAGCCTCCTTAATTCGTGCACAGCGAACATTTCGCCGACGCATGCGACCTAGTCGTCATCGATCGCGTGCGTTTGACACTACACGCTATTTGGAGAATGTTGTGGATGCATGGAGAGAAGACGTCATGACGACGTTGTCGCGCGCGCAGAGCTTCGATGAGATTTTCGACTTCGTTGCGGCCCAAACCCGCGCGCTCGAATTTGACATGTGCGCCTATGGCGCACGCGATCCGTTGCCGGTGACCCGGCCTACGTTCAGTACGCGCAACACCTATCCCGAGTCCTGGCGACAGCGCTACCTCGACGGGAATTATTTCGCACGCGACCCCGTCGTTCGATACGGGTTAATCTATACATCGCCGCTCGTATGGCCGGTCGACGCATGCGCGGACGAACCGTTCTGGCAGGAAGCGAAGGCACACGGGCTTGCGCACGGCTGGTCCCAGCCCATTCGCGACAAGCATGGGCGCATTGCGATGTGGAGCGTATCACGCAGCGCGGACGCCATTTCCGATCAGGAACTCGCCGCAACGGAAAGCCGGCTGATCTATCTGGTGCACGCCGCTCATGCGGTGAATTCGCGCCTGGTCGACGCGCCAACGACGTCGGCCGCGATGCACACGGGACCGTTCACTACACGCGAAAAGGAAGTGCTGAAATGGGCTGCTGACGGGAAAACTGCGCTAGAAATCGCCTCCATTCTTTCCATATCGGAGCGGACGATTACCTTCCACATGCAAAACATCATGGAGAAGCTCAACTCGGTCAACAAGACTCAAGCCATCGTCAAGGCGGTACTGCTCGGCATCATCTACTAACGACACGCGGCGCGATTCGGCGTGCCGAAGCGGTTGCGGTTGCCGCCGCAGCGCCGATTCGGCGCGCCGGTGTCCGCAGCATTGCTTCCGGGCCGATCAAGTTCGCTCCTGTTGCCGTTCGAAGTTTCTGCTAACAGTGACCACAGATACTGCTAATGGGAAAACTCGTGAAAGCGCCGGCTGCAAAGGCCGAGAGCCACGTTCTGTTCGTGTCCGCCCGCGTTGCGCTGATGCAACAATGAGGGGGTGTATGTGCGAAGATTTTGCTAATGCGCCTTCGAGAGCTTGCGATGCCAGATGTGGCTCCCGGGCGGCATAATGAGGAAAGTCGCTCGTGACGAGAGCAGGGCGTGCACGCAACCGAAGATCAACAACTTGGGTGCGTGCGCAACAAGATACCTCTCGTCAAAGGGACCGGAGTTCGACTTTAATGCCTGTTTTCCAGGGTGAGGTCGGCTGTCGACATTGAGCCGTAGTGCACGCCCATGTCGCGCTTCAACTCCATCGTTTGGAATTCGGCGCACGTCGATGAAATACCTGGCCAGCGACTTGCCGCTGCCCACTTCCTCAGTTTGACGGTCGTCGCCCCGCATTAGCGGAATCACTGGGCACGGCTTTGTCAAGTTCAGTGCTGGAGGCTGTTCGAATTGGTAATGCACAGGAGTCCTTCTTATTATCGAGCGAAGCCTGCGTCGCTCCAGCGGTACCAGTCGGCAATGCGTCCCTTCAGCCGGGTGCGGTGATCCGCAGCCCTCATGCAGTGACGGGGTAGCGCGAAGTGTTGTCGGATCGGACCGAAACGTGAAAGGAAAGCCTGGGTGCGCAACGGATCGCGAAACCCCTGCATCTGGCGCTCACGCCGGCGCGTGGGCTGGTGACTGTTTTCTGCCCGGTTGTTCACCCGGCGTTCGACGAAGTGAAAGTTGATCCATTCCGGAAGTAAAACTTGTACCGGGGTGGCGAAATCATCGAACCGGAACCGCCGGTATCATCAGAATAGCTGCGCCGGAAGCGGCACGAGATTCACCCATTTCACCGCACTCCGGAACGCACGGCCATCCTCGTCAATCGATTCGATGATCACGCGCTGACCGCGCGCTTCGGCCACGACCCTCACCACCCGCTCGTCGTAGCGCATCAGCGCGCCGATTTCCGGGCACGCTGCCTTCTGCCTCCCGCGTCCTGCGCGGCTCATGCCTTTCCTCCGGGCTTGCGAACAGTGCCCTTCGCAGCGCCGGAGGACTGCCGCGTCGCGCGCCGCGGAGTGCGTCGTGGCGCACTGCCCGGACTGGACGCTTTTTGCCGCAGGCGTTCGAGTTCCTGCGCCTGGGCCGCGTGGCTCGCCCACATGGCTTCGATTCGCCCTTCCAGCATACCCGCCTGATGGCGCAGATCGCCCAGTTGCGTATGCAGCGACTGGATCTCAGCCTGCGCCCGCTCGCCGTCGCGAGCCGCGCGTTGCTGGGCACCGTCCAGTTCACGCTGCAGACGCGTATTCGCAGTACGTTCGCGCTCGATCTCGAGCAACGCGCGCTTTTCCGCGGCCTGCAAACGCGTCTCGGCCAACTCCGTGCTGATTCGCTGTTTGTCGAGTTCCGCCGCGAAATCGGTACGGGCCTGCGCCAAGGCGGCATCGCGCTCGCGCAGTGTCTGATGCGCACGTGCCAGCTCGCCTTCGAGCCCGTCACGTGTTGCCGCGGCCGCAGCCTGCGCCTGCTCAAGTTCCTGGATACATACCTGCGCGGCCAGAAGGGTGGCCGTGCGCTGCTCGAGCGCCGTTTCCGTACGCGCCAGATCCGCCTGCACTGCGGCGACTGAGGATTCGGCGGCGAGCCGCGTGGCTTCGACGTCGATGCGCAGCGCCTGCAGGGCATCGTCCGCCGCTCCCGCCGCATGTGTTGAAGTCCGTTAATTCTGCTACTGGGTGCACTAATTACGCTAATATCTCCGGTACCACGATGCCTCGGTGCGTCGCTGTCGATATTTGCTGATATTCGCGAGCAAGCGATCCATGGTTTTTGCCTTCCGTGGTATCGACGCAGAAATGCGCTCCAGATTGTTGCCGTGTTCTTCACATACCTTGATATTGGGGGCAAGCTGAGCGGCCGATTTCCGAAGGGCGCAGAGTGCGGGCAACCGTGATGTCACGGGCTTCGCTTCTGCCCACTTTGCGCTTGATGACGCAGATTGTCGATGGCGGTCAATCTACATTAGTAGAATTGACGGGCAAGAAATCGGTATTAGCTGAATTGGTGGGGAAGCCTTGTGCGAAATGTTGTGAAATAGCAACGCGCCATAACGACGGAAATTCTTCGATCACGCTGAAGAATCAATGACATAGAAGAGTCCGTCATTAGCAAGGCGATTGGACATGGGTAGCGAAATTAACGGACCTCTACAGTACCTGATCGAGATCTGCTGCGCGGTACCGAACGCGACGATGCGGTGCCGGCACTGCCGCAGGCGTCCGAAGGTTCCGAGATCGTGACGGACTATCGCGCGATGGGCTTCACGCTCGGCCGGCATCCGCTGGCGCTGCTACGTGATCGCCTGACGCTCGATCGCCTGCGATCGGCCGAACAACTGCAGACACTGCGTAGCGGACAGCTCGCACGCGCGTACGGCTTGGTGACGGTGCGGCAGCGGCCGGGCACGGCCAACGGCGTGCTGTTCATGACCCTCGAGGACGAGACGGGCCAGGTGAACGTGATTCTCTGGCCGCAGCTGCTGGAAATGTATCGGAAGGAGGCGCTCGGCACGGCGCTGCTTGCCGTCTATGGTGTGTGGCAGACCGACGGCAAGGTGCGACACCTGATCGCGCGGAAGCTCGTCGACCGGACCGAACTACTCGGGGCACTGCCGACGACTGCGCGAGAGTTTTGCTGATGGGAAACAGTTAACGCGCTACACCGCGCATAGCCGCGACAGTATTGACATACTGCTTCGCGAACTCGACTACATCCAAGATCGCTTTCCACCCCCGGCCCCCCTGACTGCTGCCGTAGATGTACATGGTCGGGGTCAGGTATGACCTGCCGCTCGCGTTTTCTTCCATATCGAAATGCCAGTGATTCGCATGGATGATCTTGTTGCAGGCCTCCCGCAACTCAAGATCGGTCGTGTCATCTGGCCGCTCGACATTTCGACACAGCGTCCCACATGGTCCGGCAGCCAGTTCAAAGATTCGATCGTGCGCATCGTCGACGGCACGAGCAGTGACAGCGAGGCTCAACAAAATCCGGGAAATCTCGTCCGCCTCGCATTCCTGCAGCCGGAAAAGCGGGTTACCCAGTTCTGCGGCATGGCCCTGGGCCTCTTCAATTCGATCCGCGAATTCCTTGCTTGCGAGAAAGATTGCCAAAAGTCGATGCAAGTCGATATACGTCGCCTGTATGTTCGGCAAGTGGGCCCCACGACCAACCCCTTGCGGGGGGATATATTCCGCCATCGTGGACACCCTCCTTTCAAAGTCGATCAGGGAGCACGGAAGTCGCCGTCAGCCGCGGCATTTTCAACAGCTTCGCTTTGTAGTCGAATACGTCGCTCTCATCAATGTCGAATCGGTGCAGCCAATCATCACTTTCGGCAGTCGTGTCGAAGTATGGCGCGGCGGCACCCATCAAGCCGCGTTGCAAACGCCACACGGTCGTCGCTCGAGCGGCCTTCAGCGCATTGTTGAGGATCACGTAGTTCGCCGGCGCGACCGGCGGCCCCTTCCCTGCCTCATCGGCAGCGCCACCTGATTCTGGCTCCGGGCCGGCTTGAATCACGACCCCGCCGTTCATGTCGTACAGTGCGAACCAGTCTGGCGGTAGCTCGCTTCGGAGCGCGGTGATCCCGCCCACCTGCTCCAATAACGCCTTATCCAGACACGTGAGCCAGGACACTGTTTTCAGTTTGGTTCGCAGGTGCGTCGCGTTGAGCAGCGGATTGCCGACGTCGAGTGCAATATAACGCCGCGCCAACCAGTATTCCGTCGGAGTGTTGGCTTCGGCTTCCGTCAGGCTCAGATTCACTGCGAAGCCGGCATAGCCGTTGTAGGCGTTCAACCGTTTCGCGAAGTCGACGAACAACTGCTGAAACACACGAGGATGGGCGACCAGAAACGGCGCGGGAACCGAGAAGGTCAGCGCGCTGGCGCCAGCCTCCGGCATCGCTTCCTCGTACTCGAGAATCCCGAACACGCGGAACTCCCATAGTCCTGCATCGTCAGCTTTTTCGCCAGACGACAAATAGGCCGTGACACCAGCGTCGCCCCGCGCTCGAAACGCCTTCTGGTCGACCTGGCCATCCTTCAGCTGCACGGGCTTCCGGCCGTCCTGCGTGAGCCAACGAAGACGCGGACCTGCGTAGGCGGCATAGGCGGCGAAGCAGTTCGCAATTTCGCCCTGCACGGCTTCCTGATACGCGTTTGGAAAAAACAGCGCCGCGCGTACAACCATCGCAGCGCCAATGTAGTCGTGGCGTTGCTTGGGCAGGAGCATGCCCCCTTTCAACAGGGCATCAGTCTGGGCATTTTTCGCCCACTCGATCAGTGCTTGTTCGTCCATGATCATCAGAATAGCGGAATCAGGTTCGGCGATGCTGGAGGCACAGTACCGTCCGGCGGCCGCGGGCCGAAGACACTGCGCGCATGCTTCGTCACGCCCTCGAGCTCATCGAACGGGCTCCAGGGCGCCGCCTTCGATGTACCGTCCGTGGTGTCCCGAGGCACGGGCCCGAGCACAGGGTACTCGCTGGTCTTTTCCTGCTTCTTCCCATCATCGTCAGGACAACCGCAATCTTCTGGCGTCAGTAGGACCGCAGAGGCGTGCGGGCCCGCGATATCCTCGTCCTGTTTCTGGTGCCGCGTTGAATAGTTGTCGCCCTTGAACTTCATCTCGACCACCGCATCAAGATTATCCTGCGTCGGCTCCTTCGCAGGATCCTTCACGATCACGACGTCCGGGATACGCACGTTGCCTGCACCTCGTTCGTACTCCCCCTCCCAGTTGCCTTTGATCCATTGTGGCAGCCAACCATAAGTCTTGTTCGGGGTGCGCGGGCTCATGATCGGTGTTGGTGGCCGAACCGTCATGAGGTACTTCACTTCAGCCTTGTAGATGCTGGTCGTGTAATTGGTGTCTTCCTTTTTCAGTTGCGTAGCAACGCAGATCTGTCGAAGGTCCTTGTTGTCTACCGACTTCGCCGGGCCATTCTTGCATGTGCACATGAGGCTGCACAGCTTCGCCTGGTCCTTGGGGCGCAGCTTCGAATTGAGGTAGACGGGACTGGTTTCGCCAGTGCCTGGCGCCGTGCCTCCGATCGACCACTTGCTCACGTTTCGGCACTCCCCTCGCCGTGAAACGTGATCGAAGTCGGCTCGGCAGACTCGTGCCACTGGGTGAAGCCTTGCGAGTCGGTCTGGCCGGAGATTGTGGAACCGCCGGGGGTCTGGAAGGAGTAGGGATGATTCGGAACGGGACTGCCGGTTTCGCTATTCAGGACTTGAAACCGGCCACGGTACCGATCGGTCGCGCTCGAATCCTGCTGTGGCACGACACTCTTTCCGCCACCGATCCCGCCTGCCGCACCGGAAACCTGCTCGACGTGCGCAGATCCCAGCGAGGCGATCAGCGACGCTCCGCAGGCCGTCTTGTCTCCTTCCGTCGCGACAGGCCGACCTCCAAAGGTCATGCTTCTCACCTTCACGTCGACGATCGGATAAACGCCACCACATTTCGGACACGCCACCATGTCACCAAGCAGCGCGACGGGTTTCCCGAACATCATGTTCGTTGATGTGCAGGCGAGTACGCGTCCACCATGCGACGTCGTATCGCCTTCGCGAATAAACGCGTAGGTCATAGACAGCCCTCGGTTTGTTATGTCGCATGAATTTAGCATTGTTTCGTCGCGACACGCCGCGCCGAGGCCTCGGGCCGACTGTCAAAATTTGTTAGCCTGATCGATCCGATAAGACCCATCAGTCTCCGGTCGCGCTCGGGCACGATGCAACGAACGGCCGACGAGGTTTGCCGCTGCGATGGTCATCGCCGCGGCCGGCGTCAACATATCTAGCGCAGCTGCGCTTGCTGCTCATCGTTGATGCGCCGCGGCATAGGCACGGTGCGTGCCCGCCTGCCCTTGCCCATCACGGGCAGGCTCCACCGATCGTCCGGAGCGTCATCAAGCACGCCGCGCGAGGGTGCGCCGACGGCGACCGCAGCGCCCTCGACCCGCTGCAGCCCGGTCGCGTAGACGAATAGCAGCACGATCGCATCGCACGCGGTCGTTGCGTCGTGCGCCGCCAGTTCGCCCGAAACGTCAAAGGCGGACACGCGCCGTAAGACATTCTGCATAACGAACTGGCACTGCGCGAGCGTACGCATGCGGCCGGTTGTGCCGAGCGCGACGGCGGGCGCCGTCGGCAGGCCGGCGAACGGATTCATACGCAGATACTGCTGGCTGACCAGTCACCAGCCCATCGCGTTGAGGGACGTCATGAACACGGCCCGTCACAAGTCGATCTTGTTGTCCCGACGGCGTCAAAGCTTCTCTAGCTCCACCGGAACGAAAAGTACGATCGCGAAGTACCCCGTCTTTGAAGTGAGCGAACCGTCGGTCCACCCTTTCGGCACGTGAATCAACGCAAAGGCGCTGTTGTAGATGCCATCGACAGGAACGTCCACCTTCGTTTTGGTGAACGACTCGAGATCCGCTTTCGTGAACGGTCTCAGATCACCTTTCGTCGGCACCCAAGTTCCGGAGTGGAACTCCGACAACGTGTACTTGCCATCCTTGACATCGACTTTCACAAACGGCTCCACCTTACCGTGGTCCTCAACACCGTACGTTCCAACGATACTGTCGGTGCTGTCGGTGCCGTCTGTTCTGTTATGGCATGCGGCCGCGCATAGGCTCAGGATCGCTGCGCAAAAGAGCTTCTTCATTGTCGATTTATTCGATGTTATTGGAATCTGCCTGCCGATGGAGACCTACTGCGGCCAATTGGCTTCGCGTCCTCCCCGCACACCATGAAAAACGGCAAGCATACCGGGTGCCCGTCACCGGTGGTCGCCTCGCGCATGACTGGTCGTTGTACACCGCGCGTCGCACCTGCTACCTCACCTGCATTCGCACCTATCCCCGGATTCAACTCAATGTCGCGTCAACCTCTCGATAGCCTCAAAGATCGTGCGACCGTCCAGCGAAAGCTCGAAAGATTGGATTGCCTCGGCGTCCAGTTCGAGCGTCACAGTTAAGGTCGCCGAGTCGCGTCGATACGACGTAACAAGCCGCGCATGCAGCGTTTCGATTTTGTTTGCCCTATTACTTACTTTCATCGCAACGACCCCCGCCAAGGCTTCGGCGCGATCACATAATTGCTCGAACTCGTCTTCCGACCTCGCAGCAATCGCCAATTCGACAAGCTGTCCCATCGTTTTGCTTTTCCTCTATCCGAACTGGCCCTCGAATCTGATATCGGGCTCTGTGTAGCGGTTCAACGGCCGATGATACGTTCCCGTTCATCCAAAAGAAAACGCCACCCAAAGGTGGCGCTTTCCAATTCCCGATTGCTTACTCTTTTCCGCCTTCGACCGGATGCCGAATGCGCAGCTTCGCGCGGTAGCGCGCTTGAAGCGGACGCGGCGGCAACGACCCTTTCGCCACAGCGGCTTCCGTGTGCTCAAGCACCACGGCGAGCCCGAACTTCTGCAGCTCGACCACCTTCGGGCGCAACTTGCTCGATGCGTTCATAGCCATAGAATCCTCCCTCGTCGCTGGCGGGGCGCGTCACGCACCGGAATGCGACCCCATATTTGCCGCGCTCGAACTGGCGCGACATCCTATTATAGAGCGAGTCGAGTTTACCGGTCTGCGGCATATAGAAGTACTGGCTGACGGCCGGGAACCCGACGGCGTGCCCTTCTACCGCGAACGCCAGCGCTTCGATGAACTGCCAGATCATCGCGGCATCGGGCAACGGCCATTTTGCTGGGTCGAACATCGTGTCCGGGTCGGCGTCCGCACGCACGAATTTCACCAGACGCGAACCTTCCAGAGGAACGAAGCCGTTGTTCCAGGCGGCAGCTGTCTGGCGAACGTAATCCGCGTCGCTTCCGGCGTACGCCATTACATCGGCGAAAAACACCACAAAGCGCGTACCACCGAAGTCGATTCCGACCGCTTCAATCGATGGATCGATCGACAACGGCTCGGTCACCTCTACCTCGTCTGCCGCCGCCGGCGTCGGAAAGAGGTGCGTGAGCAATTCCGGCGTGATGTAGTTGATCATGTTAGGCGTCCGTTTTGACGTCCTGTCGCGCTGCCGTGTGCCCCGCGGCGAACAATCCGCGCGCGGAGCACTTCGGGCGTGCAAGGCGATTATTTGCGGCCGAGCGCGATGTTGACGTTCCGGATCAGCATCGCGCGCAGCTCGCCGATCGGCACTTCGTTTTCGGCTTCACTCACGCCGTTCGACTGCATATTCGCCAGCCATTGGCTGTCCATGAACCGGCCTTTGTGCACGCCGATCTCGGGATTCAGGTCGAACAGGAAACCCGTATCCGGACGGAAGAAACGCTGCTGGTGCTGCGGCAAGTCGAACACGAGGGTCGAACCGCCGAGCGCCGCTCGGGCGGTCGACCCGAGCGACAAATGCACGCGCCACACGCGATCGGAATAGCCATCGGGCCGGAAGATCGAGCACCGCACCCACGGGTCGATGACAGGGACGATGGCGCGCGCGAGCGCAGCCTTAACCGAGCCGATAGCACGCGCATCGTCTGCCCCGTCGTACGGCAGATCGATGTACGCCGCGCCCGCCCACTTGCCCTCGACGAGCTTCGCAGTCAGCAACTCGGCGTTGCGTTTGGCACTAATCGGATATTCACCCGCAAATTTGTGATCATGGTTCGACGCGACACGGATCCCGATACCGCCCGCGGCCCCGCCGAAGGCGTCGGGCAGTGCGAAGATAGGCGTCTCGGCGCGCGCGTCCGCCGACAGACCGTCGACACGAACGCGAATTCCATAGGCCAAGTCGAGGTAGCGGTCGTGCCGTTGACGCACTTCCGAGTAGCGGTCGATCTCGATTTGCAGCGTGATGTCGTCGATTGCGAGCGCGCACGCTTCCGCGCCGAAGCGATCACCCGACAGCGCGGTGTAACGCTCAACAAAGCGGAGGAGGCTGAAATCCTCCCGACCGAAAGTCTTGCCGGCGTCGATCGCGGCAACGAGCGACGCATCCTTCGACACCCCGAATGCAAAAGCACACGCTTCCTGCAGGTACGAAAGCTTCGCAGACAATACCGGCGCAATCGCCTTCTGGATGCTGCGGGGAATAGCCAAGCGCTCTTCTCGAGAGCGCACAGTAAGTGCGATCATGATATGACCCTTCCAATAAGAGGTTCTGCATCTCGATGCTTGCTGTCGATTACACGCGCAGAACCGTCCCAAGAAGGTTCACAGTGTGTGGACCACCTGATTCGCGACGAAGTCGCGACCCGAATGAGCGACAGCTGCTCCGGTCGGGGGCCGCGGGCGAAAAACCCGCTACCAATCTAAGGGATTCGACCGTCGAATGCAAGTGGCCGCAGTGAGTCACCCAACGACGCTCCAGATGTGCCGATGTGATATCGGAGCAACCCGCCTGAGGGCGGTGTCGGACACGTAACGGCCGAACGCGTGACGGCCACCGGCCCGCTCGACGTCGCGCCGGCCACGCGAAGAGAACGGACATTCAGGCGAATTTTCCGATTTATTGATACGCCCCCATTTATTTATAACCGTGATAACTCGTATTATCAGGGTTACATCTTTCCCCTTTCCTCTCCGGAGGTGGAGTCGCTCTGATTACGGCGCAAACAGAAAACGTACGTTTTCCGTATCCGTGCCAAGCAATACCGACAGACGATCACCCCATCGCCGCCATGCATCGCGCATCTGCGTGTCATAGTCAAACTGTAGATAGATCCGATCGAGCGGATCATTGCGCGCGTGGTTCAAGCATCGATGCACAGTGCTTTCTGAAATACCCAACGACTGCATCATCGTTGCACATGTCCGACGTAAGTCATGACATTTCCATTGACCACCCGCGACAATGAGTGCATCGGTTGCCCTCGTGCGGCCTTCGGTCGGCGCATCCTTCGGGCGTTGCCGATCACGAATCGCCCCGCAGGTCGTATGGATGCTAACGTGCGGCAGTTTGCCCTTTTCCGACGGGAACACATATTCGCGGCGTGCGTCACCTTCCGGCACGCCGGCACGCACCACTTGCTGAGCTGCAAACTGTGCGAGGACAAAATCTGACAGGTGAATCGTGATCGCCGCATTCGACTTCGTATGTTCCTTTGGAATGGTCCACGTCCGTGCCTTGAAGTCAAGATCGGTCCATCGCGTCAGGACTGTTTCGCCGACGCGTGTTCCGCAAGCGAGCATCACCCATACCGCTGACGCAATGGAGCGTGGAAGCCGAGCGGCTGGAATCTGCTCACCGAGCGCGCAGATTTCGTCATCCGTAAGTGTCCGATTACGCTCGTTGTCACGCACCGGGTCGTAATCACCTGAGACGACATCCTCTTTCGCAAGCGCGAGCACATCGCAATCGATCAACAAGCGCTTCCACGGCTGATTACGCCCGCCCCACCGAATCATTTGTTGGATGGTTACCAACATCTCGACCGCTTGCCGGTTGCACCCCACATCGGAAATCGCGGTAAGCAACGGCAGAACGTTCGACGCAAACACGCCTGCGATCCTGCGCGCACGAATGGTCGGCAGCACATGCTTCTCCATCGCACCTCGAAGCGACTTACCGCCATCCTTTCGGCCTTTCTTTCCGCGTTTCTTGTTGATCGTCGCGAACCACGCATCGAATAAGTCGCCGAACGTGAGGTCCGCCGTCACCGCTTGTTCAACGTTGGCCTGGCGTTCACGCTTCTTCGCTTCGAGATAGTCCACACCGTCGCGCGCCCGTGAACGAATCGTCTCAGCCGCTGCACGCGCATCCTCTAGCGATAACTGCGCATCGGTTGTCGAGCGCGCCCACGCCTTACCGAGCGGCTTATCGCGTTGCTTGCCATTGATACTGACGCGAACAAACCAAGTTTTCCCGCCGGCCGGCCCCACGCGCAGGAACAGTCCACGCCCATCCGACAGGAAATACCGCTTTCCGGTCGCCTTCGCAGCTTCGATTTGCCTGACCGTCAATGCACCCATGATCGCCCTCCATCGATATCGTGACCCGATCGGCCCGCGCATCCTACGCAGAGCCTACCCCACGCCACGAACACTAAAAAGACACTAAAAAGTTGCGGCTCGTGCGGGATTTCCGCGGAAGTGGGCGGACCACCACTTTCCCGAAAACCCTTGTCAGACGGGGCTCTGACGGGTTTCTGCGGAACTGACCGGAACACCCGGAAAGTAATCACAATTCATTTAACTTTCCGTGAGGACTTCGACACCGGCCACTGCCTACGATAAGCGCATGTTTTCAGGACCTGCCGCCAGGAGCCCATCATGCCTACCCGCAGACATCTGCTGTTCGCCGGCGCCACCGGCCTCGCCGCGCTTGCGGCGCTGTCGTCCGCCGGCCGCCGCGCGCTGGTCGGCCGCGCGTTCGCCGCGCCGCCGGCCGCCCCGCAGACGGCCGCCCCGTTCGAAATCACCCTCAGCGACGCCGAATGGCATCGCCGGCTCACGCCCGCCCAGTACGGGATCCTGCGCGAAGCCGGCACCGAGCGGCCGTACAGCAGCCCGCTGAACGACGAACACCGGCACGGCACCTTCGCGTGCGCCGGCTGCAGCCTCGCCCTGTTCTCGTCGGCCACCAAGTTCGACAGCCACACGGGCTGGCCGAGCTTCTGGAAGCCGCTCGACCACGCGGTCGGCACCGACACCGACGCGTCGTTCGGAATGATCCGCACCGAAGTGCACTGCCGCCGCTGCGGCGGCCATCTCGGCCACGTGTTCGACGACGGCCCGCAGCCGACCGGCCTGCGCTACTGCATGAACGGCCTCGCGCTCGCCTTCCACCCGACCGCCGCCTGATCCGGCCCCACTCCCGACCGACTGGAGAACGCATCATGCTGCTCATCGTCCTTGCCTACCTCGGCGGCGTACTCACGATCCTCAGCCCGTGCATCCTGCCCGTGCTGCCGTTCGTGTTCGCGCGCGCCGACCAGCCCTTCGTGCGCACCGGCCTGCCGCTGCTCGCCGGCATGGCGCTCACGTTCGCCGCCGTCGCAACGCTCGCCGCCGTCGGCGGCGGCTGGGTCGCACAGGCCAACCAGGCCGGCCGCTGGGCCGCCATCGTGCTGCTCGCGGTGTTCGGCCTGACACTGCTGATGCCCCGCCTCGCTGAGCACCTGACGCGTCCGCTGGTCGCCGCCGGCAACCGCCTCACCGGTTTCGCGCAACGCGACGGGCGCCCGGCCGGCCCCGCGTCGTCGCTGCTGCTCGGCGTCGCGACCGGCCTGCTGTGGGCGCCGTGCGCGGGCCCGATCCTCGGACTCGTGCTGACCGGCGCCGCGCTGCGCGGTGCAAGCGTCGGCACGACGCTGCTGCTGGCGGCCTATGCGGCCGGCGCGGCGACGTCGCTCGGCGTCGCACTCGTGATCGGCGGCAAGGTGTTCGCCGCGATGAAGCGCTCGCTCGGCGCCGGCGAATGGATCAAGCGCGGCATCGGCGCGGCGCTGCTGGCCGGCGTCGGCGCGATCGCGCTCGGCCTCGATACGGGCGTGCTCGCCCAACTGTCGACCGTCACCACGGGCGGGCTCGAAACGAAGCTCGTCGAGCGGCTCGGCGGGCGCGCGAACAGCGCGCCGACGGCGATGGCCGCAACCGGCAGCGCGGCCGGCAACCCGGGCGACGGCGCCATGATGTCCGCGACCGCCGGCGCCGCGCACGCCGACGGCGGCGTCATGACCGGCAACGTCATGACCGGCGGCGCGATGATCCGCGCCGCGGATACGGCGGCCCCGACGCATGCGTCGGACGCGCTGCCCGTCGAAGGCACGCTGCCGTCCCTCGACGGCGCGGTGCAGTGGCTGAATTCGCCGCCGCTGACGGCGGCCGGCCTGCGCGGCAAGGTCGTGCTGATCGACTTCTGGACCTACTCGTGCATCAACTGCCTGCGCACGCTGCCGTACACGACCGCGTGGGCGCGCAAGTACGCGCCCTACGGGCTCGTCGTGATCGGCGTGCACGCCCCCGAGTTCGCGTTCGAGCGCGACATCGGCAACGTGAAGAAGGCCGTGCACGACCTCGGCATCGACTTCCCGGTCGCGATCGACAACCGCTTCGCGATCTGGCGTGCGTTCGGCAACGAGTACTGGCCGGCGCACTACTTCGTCGATGCGCAGGGGCGCGTGCGCCGCCACCACTTCGGCGAAGGCGAATACGCGGAATCAGAGCGCGCGATCCAGTCGCTGCTCGCTGAGGCCGGCCATCCGGAAGCGCTGAACGTGCCGATCGGGCTCGCCGGCGCACCCGCGAAGGGAGCGCTCGCGGCAGCCGACAGCGCCGACGTCCGCTCGCCCGAGACCTACGTCGGCTATGCCCGCGCGGAGGATTTCACGTCGCCCGGCGGCGTGGTGCGCGACGCAACGTCCCGCTATGCCGAGCCGGCCAGCCCGGGGCTGAACGACTGGGGCCTCGCCGGCACCTGGCGGGTCGGCGCCGAACGCGCGACGCTCGCGGCGCCGGCCGGCCGCATCGTCTACCGCTTCCACGCACGCGATCTGCACCTGGTGCTCGGCCCGGGCGAAAACGGCCGGCCCGTGCGCTTTCGCGTGACGCTCGACGGGGCTGCGCCCGGTGCCGCGCACGGCAGCGACATCGACGCGCAGGGCTACGGCACCGTCACCGGACAACGCCTGTACCAGCTCGTCCGGCAGCCCGGCGCGATCGCCGACCGCACGTTCGCGATCGAGTTTCTCGATCCCGGCGTCGATGCGTACGCATTCACGTTCGGTTGAACGCACGCGCCGCCGCGGCCCGACCGCCGTCCTCCCCCAATCGTTTCAGAAGGAGCCCACGATGAATCCGACACCCACCCGCGATCGCGCGCCGCGACGGCGCGCCGCACTGCTGCGCCGCATCGGCGCCGTCGCCCTCGCGGCCGCCGCCGCGTTCGGCTACCAGCATGTCGTCCAGTCCGCCGAGCCGATGCGCACCGTACCCGCGCCGACGCTCGACGAAACGCCCGGCACGTCGCACGACGAGACGGCCGTGTTCGCCGGCGGCTGCTTCTGGGGCGTGCAGGGCGTGTTCGAGCACGTGAAGGGCGTGAAGCAGGTCACGGCCGGCTATGCCGGCGGCGCGTCCGAAACCGCGCACTATGCGCTCGTCGGCTCGGGGCTGACAGGGCATGCGGAATCGGTTCGCATCGTCTACGACCCGACGCAGATCACGTACGGCCGGCTGCTGCAGGTGTTCTTCTCGGTGGCGCACGATCCGACCGAGCTCAACCAGCAAGGCCCCGACGAAGGGTCGCAGTACCGGTCCGCGATCTTCCCGACCACCGCGCGGCAACGCGCGGTCGCCGCCGCGTACATCGCGCAGCTCGGCGCCGCGCATGTGTTTCCGGCGCCCGTCGTCACGCGCGTCGAGGACTACAAGGGGTTCTACGCGGCCGAAGGCTATCACCAGAACTACCTCGAACTGCATCCCGATGCCCCGTACATCGCCTACAACGACATGCCGAAGATCGCCGGGCTGAAGCAGTACTTCCCCGCGCTGTACCGTACCGACGCAGTGCTGTGGCGCGAAGCGCGCTCGTGACCGGCAAGCGGTCGCGCGACGGGCCCCCGCCCGCCGCACGGCCGGCATGCACGGCCTTCGGCCGGATTTGCGCTGCATCAACGAAACCCCGGCCGCCGTGCCGGGGCAAACCCGCATCGCGCCTGCCGCGACGGGTAACTTCGCGTAGACTTCTCCAGATCCCCGCCGCATCGTGCGGCGCCCGGAATCCCAGTCCAGCCCGGAGGCGTCACGCATGCGCGCCATGCCCTTCCCAGACGGCGGTACCCTCGGAGAACCCGCCTCCGGCGCAGTCGCGCGCGACCTGCGCCGGGTGCCCATTCATCCCGATCACTGGTACCCGCTCGCCTGGTCGCGCGAACTGAAGCGCGGCAAGACGCTCGGCGTGCGCTTCGCCGGCGATCCGATCGTGCTCGTGCGCACCGAGTCCGGCGCCGTATACGCGCTCGAGGATCGTTGCGCGCACCGCCAGGTGCCGCTGCATGCGGGCGTCGTGAGCGGCGAGACGCTGCGCTGCTGCTATCACGGCTGGACCTATGCGTGCGACAGCGGCCGTTGCGTCGACGTGCCCTACCTCGGCCGCGAGCGCTTGCCCAACGGCGTGCGCGCGTATCCGTGCCGCGAAGCGCACGGGCTGATCTTCGTGTTCCCGGGCGATGCGGCGCTCGCCGACACGCGCCCGTTCCCCGCGCTCGAATCGGCGGACGACCGCGCGTTCAAGACGCGCCGCTTCGGCCGCGAGGTCAAGTGCCACTACTCGTTCATGCACGAGAACCTGATGGACATGAACCATCAGTTCCTGCATCGCAAGCAGATGGGACAGATGCGTGCGCGTTCGGTGGGCCGGCGCCGCGGCGACGACTGGGTCGAGGTCGACTACACGTTCGCGCGGATGGAAGGCAAGCAGCCGGTCGGCGAGGCGCTGGTCTTCGGCGCGAGCAAGAAGCCGGGCGAGCAGTCGGACAAGAGCGTGATGACGGTGCGCACCGGCTATCCGTACCAGACGCTGCAGATCCGGTCGAGCGAAGGCACGCTCGTGATGGACCTGTGGATCGTCTACGTGCCGCTCGACGCCGAGCAACGCACCAACCGCACCTTCGGACTCCTGTCGATCCACCGTCCCGGCATACCGTTCGCGCTCGATCTCGCATGGCCGCTGCTCGTGTGGTTCACCGAGCGCATCTTCCGCGAGGATCGCTGGATCGTCGAACGCGAGCAGGAAGCGCACGACCGGCAGGGCGCCGACTGGAACCACGAGGTGTTTCCGGTCATCAACGAGTTGCGCGACCTGCTGCGCCAGTGCGGCGCGCGCACGGTGATACCGATCCACGCGGCGCGCGACGACACGTGATGCACGCGGCCCGCCGCATGCGACAAGGCTGCCGCTAGAGCCGGAACGCGCCGGGCAGCAACGCGTGCGCCGTCGTCACCTCGAGCGCGCCTGCCAGGTTGCCCAGGATCACTTCCAGGTCGGGCGTGCCGATCTCGATGATTACCTGACGGCACGCGCCGCACGGCGCGATCGGCCCGTCCGTGTCGCCGACGACGGCAAGCCGCGCAAAATCCCCCGGACGATAGCCGGCCGCGATGGCCGAGAACATCGCCGTGCGTTCCGCGCAATTGCACAGGCCGTACGACGCATTCTCGACGTTGCAGCCGTGAAAAACCGTCCCGTCGTGCGCCAGCAGCGCCGCGCCGACCCTGAACCGCGAATACGGCGCATACGCGCGTTCGCGCGCCGCCTTGGCCTGTTCGATCAATGCGTTGCGTTCCATCATGCGTGGGCCTCCATGAGTGTGTCCGGGTGCATCGACGCGGCGCGTCCCGGCGGAGTCGCGACGCGCGTCATGAGAAAGTGAATGAAATGGCGGCCGGTCAGCCGATCCGTCGAAGAACGGTCGGCGGCGCGTTGCCCGCATCGCCCAGCCCGTAGCTGCGCTGGATCGCCTCCACCGCCTGCGCCGCGGCGGCGCTGGCGCGCGCATGCACGTAGCCGAGCGGCTCGCCCGCGGCGACGCGCTGCCCGATCTCCGCGAGCCCGGACAGGCCGACACTGTAATCGATCGGATCTTCCGCACGCGTGCGGCCGCCGCCGAGCGCGACCACCGCCAGCCCGAGCGCGCGGCAATCGACCCGCTGCACCACGCCGCTCGCGGGCGACGGAACGGGCGCGACCACCGCGGCCCGCGCCAGATGACGCTCGGGCGCATCGATCAGGTCCGCCGGGCCGCCGAGCGCGGCGACCATGCGCGCAAAGCGTTCCGCCGCCGCGCCCGAGTCGAGCGCCCGCCGCAGCATCGCGCCCGCCTGTTCGACGTCGCGCGCCAGCCCGCCGGTCACGAGCAGTTCCGCCGCCAGCGCCATCGTGACGTCATGCAGGCGCGCCGGCCGAGACTTGCCCGTCAGGTAGTCGATCGCGCACGCCACTTCGAGCGCATTGCCCGCGCAGGGTGCGAGCGACTGGCTCATGTCGGTGAGGAGCGCGGTCGTCTTCATGCCCGCGCCGTTGCCGACGTCGACGATGCTGCGGGCCAGTTCCGCCGATTGCCCGGCGGTCGGCATGAACGCGCCGGAGCCGACCTTGACGTCCATCACGAGCCCGTCGAGTCCGGCCGCGAGCTTCTTCGACAGGATCGACGCGGTGATCATCGCGACCGACTCGACGGTCGCCGTCACGTCGCGAATCGCGTAAATGCGCTTGTCGGCCGGCGCGAGCCGCGCGGTCTGCCCGATGATCGCGACGCCGACGTCGCGCACCGTGCGGCGAAACGCGTCCGTATCGGGCGTCACGTCGTAGCCGGGAATCGCGCCCAGCTTGTCGAGCGTGCCGCCGGTATGGCCAAGCCCGCGCCCCGAGATCATCGGCACGTAGCCGCCGCACGCCGCCACCATCGGCCCGAGCATCAGCGATACGACGTCGCCGACGCCGCCGGTCGAGTGCTTGTCGATCACCGGTCCGCCGAGATCGAGCGCGCGCCAGTCGAGCACGTCGCCCGAGTCGCGCTGCGCGAGGGTCAGCGCGACGCGTTCGTCGACGCTCAGGTCGTTGAAATACACGGCCATCGCGAACGCGGCCACCTGCCCTTCGGTCACGCTGCCGTCCGTCACGCCGCGCACGAACGCGGCAATCCCGTCGCGGTCGAGCGGCTGCCGGTTACGCTTCCGGCGGATGAATTCCTGCGGTAGAAACATCGTTGCCGCTCCTCGATCGGTCGGTGGGCGCCGCGCGCTCAATGCAGCGAGAAGAACAGGCCCGCGATCGCGGCGCTCATCAGGTTCGACAGCGTCGCGGCCGTCAGCGCCCGGAAGCCGTGCCGCGCGACTTCCGAACGGCGCTCGGGCGCGACCGCGCTGAACCCGCCCGCGAGAATCGCGATCGACGAGAAATTCGCGAAGCCGCACAGCGCGAACGACACGATCGCGAGCGTCTTCGGGTCGAGCACCTGCAGGCCGGCCGCGGCGGCGTGCGCGCCGCCCTTCAGGTAAGGCGACAGGTCGCCGTACGCGACGAACTCGTTGAAGATCAGCTTCTCGCCGATGAAGTTGCCGGCGAGCGCCGCGTCGTGCCACGGCACGCCGATGATCCATGCGAGCGGCGCGAACAGGTGCCCGATGATGTCCACCAGCGTGACCTGCGGAAAGCCCGCGAACGCGGCCACGCCGCCGACGATCAGGTTCATCAGCGCGATGAGCCCCACGAATGCGATCAGCATCGCGCCGACGTTGATCGCGATGCGCAGGCCGACCGACGCGCCGGACGCCGCCGCCTCGATCACGTTGGCGGCCCGCTTGTCGTCAAAATCGAGACCGTCGACCACGATGCGGCTCGGCTCGACGGTCGGAAACAGCAGCTTGCCGAACAGCAGCCCGCCCGGCACCGCCATGAACGACGCGGCGAGCAGGTATTCCATCTTCACGCCGAGGCCGGCATAGCCGACCAGCACGGAGCCCGCGACCGACGCCATGCCGCTCGCCATCACCGTGAAGATCTCGGCGCTCGTCATGTTCCGCACGAACGGCTTCACGAGCGCGGGCATCTCGCTCTGCCCGAGAAAGATCGTCGCGACCGCCGAGCATGCCTCGATGCGGCTCACGCCGAGCAGCTTCGCGAGCCCCGCGCCGAGAATCGCGACGATCCACTTCATCACGCCGACGTAGTACAGCACCGCGATCAGCGCGGTCACGAAAATGATCATCGGCAGCACGCGCAGGCCGAACACGAAGCCGCCGTCGCCGAACAGCTGGAACATGCGGCTGTCGACCAGCCCGCCGAACACGAACGCGATGCCGTGATTGCCCATGTCGAGCACGCGGTTGACGCCGTTCGCGGCCGCCGCCAGCGCCGCGCGGCCCGGCGGCACGAACAGCACCAGCGCACCGACCGCGAGTTGCGTGCACAGCGCGGCGATCAGGGTCCGGCCGCTCACTGCGCGCCGGTTGTTCGACAGCAGATAGGCAACCAATATCAAGGACACCATACCAATGAGACTGCGCAGGATATCCACCGTGTGCTCCTTTCTCACTATTTGAACGTGTCCGGAGCGTGGCCCGAAGCCCGCGGACGTCTCCCGTGCGACAGGGTGGGTGGATGTTACCCGCTCGATACGTCCCCCCGCAACGCCGAAAAAAACGTTGCCGCCAATTCCGTCGACTGTTTCCTTTTATGCTTCATCGGCCCGATCGACGATCATGCACACCTGGCAGGAACGCCAACGGGGCGTGCCGCATGCACGGCACGCCCCGCACTCCCCCCGCGCCGCTCAGCCCGCGCGCTCGACCGGCTGCGGTTCGCGCAGCCGGTTCGCGATCCGTGCGGCCTCGTAGTAGCCGGCTGCCGGCGGGCGCTTCAGGTAGCGGCCCGCGCCGCGTACCGCGCGCAGTTCGCCGTCGGCCCATGCAAGTGCGCCGCGCGTCAGCGTGTGCGTCGCGACGCCCTGCACCGTCATCCCCTCGAACACGTTGAAGTCGACCTGCTGGTGATGGGTCTTCACCGAGATCGTCTTCGTCGCGGCCGGATCCCATACCACCAGGTCGGCATCGGCCCCCACCTGCACCGCGCCCTTGCGCGGATACAGGTTGAAGATCTGCGCGGCGTTCGTCGACGTGATCCGCACGAACTCGTTCGGCGTGATGCGGCCGCGATTCACGCCGTGATGCCACAGCACCGACATGCGATCCTCAACCCCGCCGCAACCGTTCGGGATCTTCGTGAAATCGTCGCGGCCCATCGCCTTCTGCGACGCGCAGAACACGCAGTGGTCGGTCGCCGTCGTATGCAGCTGCCCCGCCTGCAGCCCGCGCCACAGCGCCTCGCGATGCTCGGCCGAGCGGAACGGCGGGCTCATCACGTGCGCGGCCGCGCGCGTCCAGTCCGGGTCGCGATAGACCGCCTCGTCGATCACCAGGTGGCCCGGCAGCACCTCGCCGAACACGCGCAGCCCTTCGCTGCGCGCGCGTGCGATCGCATCGACCGCATCCTTCGCCGATACGTGCACGATATACACCGGCACGCCGAGCACCTGCGCGATGCGGATCGCGCGGTTCGCGGCCTCGCCCTCGACCTCCGGCGGCCGCGACAACGGATGCGCCTCCGGCCCGGTCATCCCGCGCGCGAGCAGCGCCTGCTGCAGCCGGAACACGAGCTCGCCGTTCTCCGCATGCACGGTCGGCAGCGCGCCGAGTTCGAGCGAACGCGAGAAGCTGTTCACGAGAATCTCGTCGTCGGCCATGATCGCGTTCTTGTACGCCATGAAGTGCTTGAAGCTCGATACGCCATGCTCGCGCACGAGCGTGCCCATGTCGCGGTACACGCTCTCGTCCCACCACGTCACGGCCACGTGGAAACCGTAATCGGCGGCCGCCTTCTCGGCCCAGCCGCGCCATTCGCGGAACGCGTCGATCAGCGGCTGCTTCGGGCTCGGGATCACGAAGTCGATGATGCTCGTCGTGCCGCCCGCGAGCCCGGCGGCCGTGCCCGTGTAGAAATCGTCGCTCGCCGTGGTGCCCATGAACGGCAGCTCCATGTGCGTGTGCGGATCGATGCCGCCCGGCATCACGTACTGGTCGTGCGCGTCGACGACGGTCGCGCCGGCCGGCGCGTCGATCTGCTCGGCGATCTGCAGGATCGTGCCGCCGTCCGCCGGGTCCGCGCAGAGCACGTCCGCGCGATAGGAGCGGTCCGCATCGACCACGGTGCCGCCACGAATCAGGATAGCCATTTGGTTGCCTCCTCGTTGACTGTCGGGTGCCGCATCACTCGCGTCGCATGCATCACGCCGGTCATGCGCTCGCGATCTGCGCGCGCTGTCCGGCGCGCCACTTCATCCAGGTGCCGTACACGCCCGACGCCAGCACGAGGCCGACGAACCACGCGTACGTGTAAAGCGTGTTGAAGAACGCCGGCACGTTCGGGAACGACGCCGGAAATGCCGTGTGCAGGAAACCGGGCAGGTTCGGCAGCACGCCGGCCGCGAGCGCGGCCAGCGCGGCCGGGTTCCAGCCGCGCGCGTAGCTGAAGCCGCCGCGCGCGTCGAACAGCGCGCGCGTATCGAGCCGCGTGCCGCGAATCAGGAAGTAGTCGACCATCAGGATCCCCGCCACCGGCCCCAGCAGCGCCGAATAGCCGACGAGCCAGGTGAAGATGTAGCCGTCCGTCGTCGCGAGGATCTTCCACGGCATCATCGCGATCGCGATCGTCGCGGTGATCATCCCGCCCGTGCGGTACGAGATCGCCTTCGGCCACAGGCTCGAGAAATCGTACGCGGGGCCGACGAGATTCGCGGCGAGGTTGCAGCACATCGTGTCGAGCGTCAGGATCACGAGCGCGACGCCCACGCCGACACCCGTCATGCGGCTCGTCAGGTCGATCGGGTCCCAGATCGCGTTGCCGTAGATCACGACCGTCGCGGACGTCACGACGACCGACACCACCGACAGCAGCGCCATCGGCAGCGGCAGCCCGATCGACTGCCCGATCACCTGGTCGCGCTGCGAATGCGCGAAGCGCGTGAAGTCGGGGATGTTCAGCGCAAGCGTCGCCCAGAAGCCCACCATCGCGGTCAGCCCCGGCCAGAAGGTCGCCCAGAACAGTCCGGCCTTCTTGCCGCCGGCCGCGAACTGCGAAGGCGCCGACAGCATCGAGCCGAACCCGCCCGCCTTCGACGTCGCCCACCAGACGAGCGCCACGCACATCACGACCTTGATCGGCGCGGACCAGCTCTCGAGCCAGCGGATCGAATCGGTGCCGTGCCAGATGAAGTAGAGCTGCAGCGCCCAGAACACGAGGAAGCACGCGAGCTGCCCGAACGAGATGCCGACGAGCGGCAGCGCCGCGCCATGCAGCGCGTTGCCGGTCAGGATGTTCAGCAGCGTGTAGATCGCGCTGCCGCCGAGCCAGGTCTGGATGCCGTACCAGCCGCACGCGACGATCGCGCGCAGCAGCGCCGGCAGCTTCGCGCCCTGCGTGCCGAACGATGCGCGCACGAGCACCGCGTACGGAATCCCGTGCTTCGCGCCCGCGTGGCCGATCAGCAGCATCGGCACGAGCACGATCAGGTTGCCGAGCAGCACCGTCAGCACCGCCTGCCACGGCGACATCCCCTCCTGGATCAACCCGGCCGCGAGCATGTACGACGCGATGTTCATCACCATCCCGACCCACAGCGCCGCGAAGTGATACCACTTCCACGTGCGCTGCGCCGGCGTCGTCGGCGCGAGGTCGTCGTTGTAGAGGCTGCCGCCGTGCGCCGCGGCGCTGTCGGGATCGGCGGGATTCGCTGCGGATGTCATCGATCGCACTCCACGAAAAACGTCGGCGCCGGCATCCTGCGATGCCGGCCCCGGGTCACGAAAAAGCGGCGACGCGGGACACCCCGCGCGCCGCACGCCGGTCAGGCCGCCTTCGCGTGCGTTCCGGGCGACGCCGCCGTGCTGCCGCCCGCACCGCC
Organism: Burkholderia sp. MSh2; assembly: GCF_000731655.1. Classification (NCBI taxonomy): domain Bacteria; kingdom Pseudomonadati; phylum Pseudomonadota; class Betaproteobacteria; order Burkholderiales; family Burkholderiaceae; genus Burkholderia; species Burkholderia sp. MSh2. The sequence goes on from NZ_JPGM01000071.1 coordinate 34,499, forward strand.
ATCCGCACTCGCCGGATTGTTCGGATGCGTGGTCCAGTTCGCGTAGTCGCCCGAATCCACACGCTCCATCGTGATGCATTGCTCGACCGGACACACGTGCATGCAAAGATTGCACCCGACGCATTCGGCATCGACCACTTCGAAATGCCGCACGCCGTCCTTCTCGCGCGTAATCGCCTGGTGAGACGTGTCCTCGCATGCGATATGGCACAGCCCGCACTGGATGCAGCGGTCCTGGTCGATGCGCGCCTTGATGTCGTACTTCAGGTTCAGGTATTTCCAGTCGGTCACGTTCGGCACCGCGCGGCCGCGCACGTCGTCGAGCGTCGCATAGCCCTTCTCGTCCATCCAGTTCGACAAGCCGTCGGCGAGATCCGACACGATCCGGAACCCGTAATGCATCGCGGCAGTGCACACCTGCACGCTGCCGGCGCCGAGCACCATGAACTCGGCCGCATCGCGCCACGTCGAGATGCCGCCGATGCCCGAGATCGGCAGGTTCGGCGTTTCCGGGTCGCGCGCGATTTCCGCGACCATGTTCAGCGCGATCGGCTTGACCGCCGGGCCGCAATAGCCGCCGTGCGTACCCTTGCCGTCGACGGTCGGCATCGGCGCCATGTGGTCGAGATCGACCGCGACGATCGAGTTGATCGTGTTGATCAGCGACACGCCGTCCGCACCGCCCTTGAAGGCCGCGCGCGACCCCATCCGGATGTCGCTGATGTTCGGCGTGAGCTTCACGAGACACGGCAGCTTCGTGCCTTCCTTCACCCAGCGCGTGACCATCTCGACGTATTCGGGTACCTGCCCGACCGCCGCGCCCATTCCGCGCTCGCTCATGCCGTGCGGGCAGCCGAAGTTCAGCTCGACCGCGTCGGCGCCGGTATCCTCGACCAGCGGCAGGATCCATTTCCAGTCGCGCTCGTTGCACGGCACCATCAGCGACACGATCAGCGCACGATCCGGCCAGTCGCGCTTCACCTGCGCGATCTCTCTCAGGTTCACGTCGAGCGGACGGTCGGTGATCAGCTCGATGTTGTTCAGCCCTGCAATGCGCTGGCCGTTCCACTGCACGGCGCCGTAGCGCGAACTGACGTTGACGACGTGCGGATCGAGCCCGAGCGTCTTCCAGACGACCCCGCCCCAGCCCGCCTCGAAGGCGCGGTTGACGTTGTAGGCCTTGTCGGTCGGCGGCGCGGACGCGAGCCAGAACGGATTCGGCGAAGTGATGCCCGCGAAGGTGCAGCGAAGGTCGGCCATGATCGGCTCCGTGAGAGTGGGGTCGCTATCGTCGTGCTCGTGGTGCGTGGCGCGGGTCGCGCCTTCACGCGGCTTTCACGGCGCGCCGCGCGAGGGCCGCGTCGATCGACGCGGCCGCGCGCTTGCCGTCCTGCACGGCCTGCACCGTGAGGTCGATGCCGTCCGTCGCCGCGCAGTCGCCCCCGGCCCACACGTCGGGCCAGGCGGTGCGCAGGTCCGCGTCCACCGCGATGCGCGCGCCGTCCGCCGTCAGCAACGCGGCGTCGACGCCGTCGGGCGCCAGCGTCTGGCCGATCGCCTTCAGCACCATGTCGGCGTCGACGCCGAAACGCTCGCCCGACGCCGCCTCGAATTCCACGCCCGTCACCTGCCCGTTCGCGCCCGTCATGCGCACCGGCTTCGCGTGCGTGACGAGCGTGACGCCGCTCTTCTGCGCGAACTCGCGCTCAGCCCACGTCGCGCTCATCGCGTCGACGCCGCGCCGATACACCATCGTCACGCGCTCGGCGCCGAGCTTGCGGCTCTGCACGGCCGCATCGATGGCCGTATTGCCGCCGCCGATCACGACCACGCGCCGCCCGACCGGCACGTTCTCCAGCGCGTCGGCCTGCCGCACCTGCTCGATGAAGTCGACCGCGTTCATCACGCCGCCCAGCTGCTCGCCGTCGATCGCGAGCGCACGCACGCCACCGAGGCCCATCGCGAGAAACACCGCGTCATGCTGCTCGCGCAGCGCGGCGAGCGCGACGTCGCGCCCGAGCGCAACGCCCGTCTTCACCGTGATCCCGCCGACCGACAGCAGCCACTCGACTTCCCGCTGCGCGAAATCGTCGACGGTCTTGTACGCGGCGATCCCGTACTCGTTGAGGCCGCCGGCCTTCGCGCGGGCGTCGAACAGCGTGACGCGGTGCCCGGCGAGCGCGAGCCGGTGCGCGCACGCGAGCCCGGCCGGCCCCGCGCCGACCACCGCGACGTGGCGGCCCGTGTCGGCCGCGCGCCGGAAGCGCACCGCGCCGGTTTCCATCGCCCAGTCGGTCGCATGCCGCTGCAGCGCGCCGATCGCGACGGGCTGCGCGTCCTGGTGATTGCGCACGCACGCGCCTTCGCACAGGATCTCGGTCGGGCATACGCGCGCGCACATCCCGCCGAGCGGATTGGCCGACAGGATGTCGGTCGCGGCGCCCTTCAGGTTGCCGTTGCCGATCTTGCGGATGAAGCTCGGGATGTCGATCTGCGTCGGGCAGGCCTGCACGCACGGCGCGTCGTAGCAGTAGTGGCAGCGGCTCGCGGCCGCCGCCGCCGCGGTCGGATCGAGCAGCGGCGCGATATCCGCGAATTCGCACGAGAGTTGCGTGGACGACAGGCGATGCGCGGCGATCGCGCCGGTTGGCTGAGTGGTCATACGCGTTCCTTCGACTGGGTGGAGACAAAGCCGTCCCCGCCGGCTGCGAATGCACAGTCGGGGCGGTCATGCCGAAGCATCCTGCGATCGGGCGATCCGCGGCCTTCCGGACGCTATCGCCTCTGCGTCATGAAGCCGGCTCGCACGCACGCGACAGCATCGCGTGCAGCAACACGTTCGCGCCGGCCTCGATCCACGCAGGCGTCGCGTCCTCGATCTCGTTGTGGCTGATGCCGTCCACGCATGGCACGAACACCATCGACGTCGGCGCGACCTGCGCGAGATAGCACGCGTCGTGGCCCGCACCCGACACGATGTCGCGATGCGAGTACCCGAAGCGCTCGGCCGCGCCGCGCACGGCCGCCACGCATGCCGGATCGAACGCGACGGGCCGGTAGTAGAAGATCTGCTCGAGCGCCGTGTCGAGCCCGATGTCGGCCGCGATGCGCGTCACGCCTTCGCGCAGCGCGGCGTCCATCTTCGCGAGCACGGCATCGTCCGGATGACGGAAATCGACGGTGAAGAACACGCGCCCGGGAATCACGTTGCGCGAGTTCGGGTAGACCTGCATCATGCCGACCGTCGCACAGCCGAACGGCGCATGATCGAGCCCGATGCGGTTGACCAGATCGACCACGCGCGACGCGCCGAGCAGCGCATCGCGACGGCGCGGCATCGGCGTCGGCCCCGCGTGCGCTTCCTGGCCGGTCAGCGTGATCTCGTACCAGCGCTGCCCCTGCGCATCGGTCACGACGCCGATCGTCTTGCACTCCGCCTCGAGAATCGGCCCCTGCTCGATATGCAGCTCGAACGCCGCGTGCAGCTTGCGCCCGCCGCACGGCACGTCGCCGGCGTAGCCGATGCGCGCCAGTTCCTCGCCGATCGTCTTGCCGTCGACGTCCTTGCGCGACAGCCCGTATTCGAGCGGGAACACGCCCGCGAACACGCCTGACGCGACCATCGCGGGCGCGAAGCGCGAACCCTCCTCGTTGGTCCAGATCACGACCTCGACCGGATGCTCGGTCTCGATCCCGCGATCGTTCAGGCTGCGAATCACCTCGAGGCCGCCGAGCACGCCGTAGATGCCGTCGAAGCGGCCGCCCGTCGGCTGCGAATCCGCATGCGAGCCCGTGACGACCGGCGCCGCATCGGCCACGCGGCCCGCGCGGCGCATGAACACGTTGCCCATCGTATCGACCGTCACCGTGCAGCCCGCGGCTTTCGCCCAGCCGACGATCAGGTCGCGGCCGGCCTTGTCGAGATCGGTCAGTGCGAGCCGGCACACGCCGCCTTTCGGCGTCGCGCCGATCTTCGCGACTTCCATCAGGCTGTCCCACAAGCGCCTGCCGTCGACCCGGATCGACGTGTCGAAAGCTGCCCGTTTCACTGTTTCCGATACCGCATTCATTCGTATCGCTCCTGTGGGGTCGGTGATGTCGTCAGCCCGGTCTGTGCCGGTGCGCGCCGGACCTGCTTCGGGGCAAACCCGCCCATGCGCGGTGCATGTTCCGGCTGCTCGCGAAAGTCGTCCGGCGCATCGCCGCCACACTTTCCGCCGCCATCTCCCGCGCATCGAATCCTGTCCGATTGGACAGGTTTTAGACGATCAAAATGACCAAATCAATGTCTTTCTTGCGTGAACGAATGGAGCGAGAAACGTGCCATCGCAACGCAGCATGGCGGCGGATGCGTGGTGTTCGCACGCGTGCGCTCGACGCGGATGAACGGCTAGAATGAAGCGCAACGCGGCATGCCGGCTGCGCGAGGGCAACGATGAGACATGACGAGGCGGCAACCGAAGCCACCGACAGCGACGAGGCGTCCGCGCCTTTGCGGCGACGCAAGGCGCACATTCGCGAGTCCAACGAAGCGCACCTGCTCGCCTGCGCGGAAGCCGTGTTCGCAGAGCGCGGGCTCGACGGCGCAAGCACCGCGATGATCGCCGAACGCGCCGGTCTGCCGAAAGCCAATCTGCACTACTACTTCCCGACGAAGCTCGCGCTGTACCGCCGCGTGCTCGACGACCTGTTCGAGGACTGGCATCGCGCGGCCGGCACCTTCGAGGCCGACGACGACCCGGTGGAAGCGATCGGCGGTTACGTGCGCGCGAAAATGGCGCTGTCGCGGCGGCGCCCGCTCGGCTCGAAGGTCTGGGCCAACGAGATCATCCAGGGCGCGGAGCACATGCAGGACATCCTGTCGGAACGCGTGAAGCCGTGGTTCGACACGCGCGCGGAGGTCATCGACGGCTGGATCGCGCGCGGATTGCTTGCCCCGATCGACGCGCACGCGCTGCTGTACCTGATCTGGGCGACCACGCAGCATTACGCGGATTTCGATGCGCAGATCCGCGCGCTGAGCGGCCGGCGTGCATTCACGCGGAAGGCGTTCGACGACCGGACCGAGCAGGTCGTGCAACTGGTGATCCGCGCATGCGGCGCGGTGTCGCCGCATGCGAAGCCGTAGCACGGCCGATTCGCCGAATGAAAAACGGGCGGCGGGTCGTGCGCCGGTGCCCCGGCGCCCTGCCCGTCGCCCGCGTCACGGCGTGCGTGCGATACGTGATGCGAGTTACGCGACGCGCTCGATCGCGATCGCCGTCGCCTCGCCGCCGCCGATGCACAGCGACGCCACGCCGCGCGTCAGCCCATACGTTTCGAGGGCGGCCAGCAGCGTCACCATCACGCGTGCGCCCGACGCCCCGATCGGGTGCCCGAGCGCGCACGCGCCGCCGTGCACGTTGACCTTCTCGTGCGGCAGGTCGAGATCGCGCATCGCGGCCATCGGCACCACCGCGAACGCTTCGTTGATCTCGAACAGGTCGACGTCGCGCAGGTTCCAGCCGGTTTTCTCCGAGAGCTTGCGCAGCGCGCCGATCGGCGCGGTCGCGAACAGGCCCGGCTTGTCCGCGTGGGTCGAATGCCCGACGATCACCGCCTTCGGCGTGAGGCCGAGGCGCTCGGCCTGCGAGCGACGCATCATCACGAGCGCGGCCGCGCCGTCCGAGATCGACGACGCATTGGCGGCCGTCACCGTGCCGCCGTCGCGGAATGCCGGCTTCAGCGTCGGGATCTTGTCCAGCTTCGCCTTGCCCGGCTGCTCGTCGATCGACACGACCGTGTCGGCCTTGCCGGCCTTCACGGTCACCGGCGCGATCTCCGACACGAAGCGGCCTTCCGCGATCGCGCGTTGCGCCCGCGTCAGCGACGCAATCGCGAACGCGTCCTGCGCCTCGCGCGTGAACTGGTAGGCCTGCGCGCAATCCTCCGCGAAGGTGCCCATCAGGCGGCCCTTCTCGTATGCGTCCTCGAGGCCGTCGAGGAACATGTGGTCGAGCACCTGGCCGTGCCCCATCCGCATGCCCGCACGTGCCTTCGGCAGCAGGTACGGCGCATTCGTCATGCTCTCCATCCCGCCCGCGACGGCCACGGCCGCCGAGCCGGCCAGCAGCAGGTCGTGCGCGAACATCGCGGCCTTCATCCCGGAGCCGCACATCTTGTTGACCGTGGTCGCGCCCGCGCCGAGCGGCAGGCCGGCCTTCAGCGCGGCCTGCCGCGCCGGCGCCTGCCCCTGTCCGGCCGGCAGCACGCAGCCGAACACGATTTCCTCGATACGCTCGGCCGGCACGTTCGCGCGCTCGAGCGCCGCGCGAATCGCCACCGCGCCAAGGTCGCTGGCGCTGGCCGCCGCCAGGTCGCCCTGAAAACCACCCATCGGCGTACGCGCCGCGCCAACGATTACGATCGGATCCTGAGTCGTCATGATTCGCTTCCTCCAGTGTCAGCGCGGTGCCATGCGCAACGCGCCATCGAGACGGATGACTTCGCCGTTCAGCATCGTGTTCCCGGCGATGTGGCGCACCAGCGCCGCAAATTCTTCCGGACGGCCGAGGCGCGGCGGGAACGGCACGCTCTTGCCGAGCGCATCCTGCACGTCCTGCGGCATGCCGGCCATCATCGGCGTCGCGAAGATCCCCGGCGCGACCGTCACGACGCGAATGCCGAACCGCGCGAGTTCGCGCGCGATCGGCAGCGTCATGCCCACCACGCCGCTCTTCGACGCCGCATACGCGGCCTGCCCGATCTGCCCGTCGAACGCCGCGACCGACGCGGTGTTGACGATCACGCCGCGCTCGCCTTCCGCATCGGCGTCCTGCTTCGACATCGCTTCGGCGGCCAGCCGGATCATGTTGAAGGTGCCGACGAGATTGATCGATACCGCGCGTGCGAAACGATCGAGCGAATGCGGGCCGTCGCGGCCCACCACCTTCTCGCCCGGCGCGACGCCCGCGCAGTTCACCAGCGCGTCGACGCGGCCGAACGCGTCACGCGCGGCGGCGACGGCGGCCTGCCCGTCGGCCTCGCTCGTCACGTCGGTCTTCACGAAGCGGGCAGCCGCGCCGAGTTCGTGCGCGAGGCCCGCGCCCGCCTCTTCGTTGACGTCCAGCAGCACGGCCTTGCCGCCTTCCGCGACGACCATGCGCGCCACCGCGGCGCCCAGGCCCGAACCGGCGCCCGTGATCAGAAAAACACGATCCTTGATATCCATTCGCAGTCCGTAAATTAGATGTTCAGGGTTGAGCGGCCTTCTCGGCTTCCATCTTGCGCAACACGAAGCGCTGGATCTTGCCGCTCGGGGTTTTCGGCAGCGCGTCGACGAAGTCGATCGCGCGAGGATACGCGTGCGCGGACAGCCGCCGCTTCACGTGCAGGCTCAGCTCGTCGGCCAGCGCCGCCGTACCCTCGTAGCCTTTCGACAGCACGACGAACGCCTTGACGATCTCCGTGCGCTCCGCGTCGGGCACGCCGATGACGGCGGTCTCGCTCACCGCCGGATGCTCGATCAGCGCGCTTTCCACGTCGAACGGGCCGATCCGGTAGCCGGACGACGTGATTACGTCGTCCGCGCGGCCGATGAAGCTCACGGTGCCGTCCGGCTCCAGCTCGACGTTGTCGCCGGTCCGGTAGTAGCCGCCCGCGATCGCCGGCGTGTCCTGCCGCCAGTAGCCGTGAAACCACAGCAGCGGCGAGCGCGCGATGTCGATCGCCAGGTTGCCGGGCTCGCCGGGGCCGAGCTCGCGGCTCGCTTCGTCCAGCACCGCGACACGGTAGCCTGGCATCGCGAAGCCCGCCGAGCCGGAATGAACCACGTGGGCCAGCCCGTGATGGTTGTTCACGACCATCCCGAGTTCGGTCTGGCCGTAATGATCGTGAATCGGCGCGTCGAGCGCCGTGGCGAACCAGCGCACCACCTCCGGATTCAACGGCTCGCCCGCGCTGCTCACCACGCGCAGTTTCCCCTTCAGCCGCGCCGCCGCATCCGGTCCGGCCGCCATCAGCATCCGGTACGCGGTCGGCGAACCGGCGAGACTCGTGATGCCGAGCCGCTCGATCACGTCGCAGGTGCTGTCCACCGTGAAGCCGCCTTCGTACAGCGTCGTCGCGTGGCCGAGCAGCAGCGGGCCGGTGATCGCGTAATAGAGGCCGTACGCCCAGCCCGGGTCGGCGATGTTCCAGAACCGGTCGCCCGCGCGCAGGTCGACCGCTTCGCGCATGTACGCGCCGAACGCGAGCAGCGCGCGCAGCGGCACCGGTACGCCCTTCGGCAAACCCGTCGTGCCCGACGTCGACATCATCATGAACAGGTCCGATCCCTTGCGCGGCACCGGCTCGAACGTATCGGCCTGCGCATCGAGCGCCGCGCGCAAGTCGATGTCGCGCTCCGGCAGCGTCTCGCCCGGCTCGCGCACCGTCGCCACCGGCGGGCAGTCCGCAATCTCGTCGAGCTTCGCGCGATTCGCGACGTTGGTCACGACCAGCCGCGCGTCGCTCATGCGCAGCCGGTGCTCGATCGCCTTCGGACCGAACGCCGTGAACAGCGGCTGATAGACGGCGCCCGCGCGCCACGTACCGAGGATCGTCGCGACGAGCTCCGGCGTGCGCGGCAGCAGGCCCGCCACCACGTCGCCCGGCTTCACGCCCTGCGCGACCAGGAGGTTCGCGACACGCGCCGACAGCGCCTGCATCCGTGCAAACGTGAAGCTGTGGTGCTGCCCGCCGGCGTCGATCCAGTCGAGCGCGATCGCGTCCGCCGATGCGTGCCGGTCGCAGCATTCGACGCACGCGTTCAGGCCGCGCTCCAGGTCGCCGTGCAGTTGCGCCGCGGCGGTCTCGATACTGAACCGGGCGACGGCGTCGGCGTAGGCCGGCACCGCCCGGGCGGTTGCTCCATCAGGCATGCGTGTCTCCTGTGCGTTGTGGCCGCCGGCGAGCCTCGGGCGCGACGGGGATACATCGATAGTAGACAGCCGTGACATTGCAATCAATGACAAACAGAATCTAGAATCGTGATCGTTTTTGCCATGTCGGGAGGGTGCAGGAAAATGGGGCCGCAGATGATTTCGCCGGATTTCGTCGACGACGCGCTCGCGTGCCTGCGCCGGCAGGGCCTGCCGACGGAGCCGGTGCTGCGCGCCGCCGGCCTGCCGGCCGCCGTGCGCGAACCCGTCACGCCGCAGCAGTACGGCCGTCTGTGGCTCGCGATCGCCGCTACGCTCGACGACGAATTCTTCGGGCTCGCCGCGCGCCCGATGCGGCACGGCAGCTTCACGCTGCTGTGCCACGCGGTGCTGCACGCCGGCACGCTCGACAAGGCGCTGCGGCGCGCGCTGCAGTTCCTGCGCGTGGTCCTGGACGAGCCGCACGGCGAGCTCGTCGTGGCCGACGGGCAGGCGCAGATCGTGTTGACGCAGTCGGGCGCGCCCTACCCGGCGTTCGCGTACCGGACGTTCTGGCTGCTGCTGCTGGGTGTCGCGTGCTGGCTGATCGGCCGGCGCATCCCGCTGCAACGCATCGATTTCGCGTGCCCGGGCCCCGACCAGCGCAGCGACTATCACCAGTTCTTCGGCGTGCCCGTGCATTTCGACCGGCCCGACAGCCGGCTCGCCTTCAACGCCGCGTACCTCGCACTGCCGACGATCCGCTCCGAGCAGGCGCTGAAGACTTTCCTGCGCGGCGCACCCGGCAACCTGCTCGTCCGCTACCGGCACGACACGGGCTGGGTCGCGAAAACCCGCGCGCAGTTGAAAACGCTGCCGGCCGCCGAGTGGCCGGACTTCGATACGCTGGCCGCGCGCCTCGGCACGACGCCCGCCACGCTGCGGCGGCGTCTGCGCAGCGAAGGGCAAAGCTTCGCGGCGATCAAGGACGAGTTGCGCGGCGCGCTGGCCCAGTCGCTGCTGCGCGGGCAGACGCTCAGTGTCGCGGAGATCGCCGTCGAACTCGGCTTCACCGAACCGAGCGCGTTTCATCGCGCGTTCCGGAAGTGGACGGGCACGAGCCCGGGCGCGTTCCGGCGTGACGTGCACGAGGCGGAAGCGGAGCCGGGCGTCGCGAGCGGATGAGGCCGCCGGCTCTCGTCTGGAGCGGCGCGCGGCGAAGGCAGCCGCCCGTCGCGCAACGCTGATACGATGCGCTCTTCCGACTGCCGTCCGTTGCGCGTCGACGACGGCAAGCCTCGCTCCACTCCACCGTTCCCGTTCCGATGCAAGCAACCGACTTCTCCGATACCGAACTGGCCGACCTGCGCACGCACGGCATCGTGCTGTTTGCCGATCGCGTGATCTTCGACGCGCAGCCGCCGATGCCGGCCGACCAGATCGCGGCCGTAGCGGCCTGCTGCCACGGCGACATTCCACCCGCGCTGCTCGACCTGTGGCGCGTCACGGCCGGCGGCAGCCTCGACTACGACCTGACGCTGGAGATGAACGGTCATGTCGAGGGGATCAGCTGGGGCGAGCTGTTCTACAACGGCAGCGACGGCTATCGCGACCTGCAGGGCTGGATCGACCATGAACTCGAACTCGCCGAGGAAGCCGCCGAAGACGACGCACGCCCGTGGAACGGCAGGATCGACGCATTGCCGTTCGGCGGATTCGAGTATTGCGACCGGATCTACATCGTGACGGAGCCCGGCGCCAGGGACTGCGGGCACGTGCTCGCGTGGAAGCAAGGGCTGCCGCCCGCGTGGCGCGGCGCGATGCACGAGGACGGCCTCGAGACGGTCGCCCCCGACCTGTACGCGGCATTCGGCGCGCTGCAACTCCATGCGGATCCGCTGGAACCCGGCGACAGCGGAACCGGCATGACGTTGCTCGAGTATCTCGACGAACGCCGGATGTCGCACGGCCTGCCGGCGCCGCTGGCGGACAAGCTGGTCGCGTTCTATCGCCGCGCGCTGATCGACTGGCGCACGCCGCTCGCCGAAGGCACGCTCGCGGCGCAGCCCGCACTCGCGCGCCAGGCGTTGCGACATGCGATCGACTGCGACGACGCGGCGCTCACCGCGCAACTGGCGCCGATCGTCGCGAATCTCGGCGCGCCGCTCTCCGGCAGCTCGATCCCGACCGACTATGCGCTGCGGCGCCAGAGGTTCGCGGCCGCCGCCGCGTTGCTCGACGCCGGCGCACCGGTCGCGCCGGATTCGCTGGCGTCCGCGTCCGGCAACGTGCCGGCCGCGCTGATGCGTGCGCTCCTCGACGCCGGCGTACGACCCGATGCCGCCGCGATGGCACGCTGCGTTTCCGGCGGCGGCGCCGACAGTGCCCGCCTGATCGGCGCGGCGCTGACGGCGCAAGGCGTCGATGCGGCGTCCGCCTACCGCGCGGCGAGTGCAAAGCTGCTGCGCGAGCTCACGGCCGACATCGCGCAGGTTCGCGCCGGCAAGCTCAGCCACCATCTCGGGCTCGACGGACTCGAAGCCCACGCCGAGCGCCTGCGGCACTTCGTGCCGTGACGTGACGCAGGCCCGGCGGGACACCCCGTCGATGCACGCCTGCCCGTCGCCGGACGCAGGCGCGTCGCTCAGCCGGTCACACGTCGATCCCGAGCACTTCGCGTGCGGTCGCATCGACGGCGTGGCGCATCGTGGCGACCAGTTCGTCGATTTGCCCGTGATCGATCACCAGCGGCGGCGCAACGATCAGGCGGCCGTTCGTCGAACGCACGATCGCGCCGAGCTCGAATCCGACCGTCCGGCTGTGCCAGGTCAGATCGGCTTCGTTGGCAAAGCGCTCGCGCGTCGCCTTGTTCTTCGCGAACTGGATGGCGCCGACGGCGCCGACGCCCTGGATCTCGCCGATCAGCGGATGACCGTCGAACGCGTCGCGCAACGCCCGCTGCAGATACGGGCCCGTATCCGTCTTCGTCCGCTCGACGAGGCCTTCGCGCTCGAGCACGTCGAGATTGGCCAGCGCGACCGCGGCCGCAACCGGGTGCCCCGAATAGGTCAGCCCGTGCGCGTAGACCCCGCCCTTGTCGACCAGCGCGCCGCCGATGCGCCGGCTCATGATCAGGCCGCCCATCGGCACGTAGCCCGAGGTCAGCCCCTTGGCGATGCAGATCAGATCCGGTTCGAAGCCGAAGTGACGATGCGCGAACCACTCGCCGGTACGGCCGAAGCCGCCGATCACTTCGTCCGCGCAGAGCAGCACGTCGTATTGGCGGCAGATGCGCTCGATCTCCTGCCAGTAGCCGTCCGGCGGGAAGATCATCCCGCCCGCCCCCTGGAACGGCTCCGCGACGAATGCGGCGACGCGGTCCGCACCGATCTCGAGAATCTTGCGCTCGAGCGACAACGCCGCCTGCCTGCCGAACGCCACCGGGCTCTGGTCGCCGCCATGCGCATACCAGTACGGTTCGTCGACGTGCGCAACGTCCGGAATCGGCAGGTCGCCCATTTCGTGCATGAACGCCATGCCGCCGAGCGACGCGCTGCCGACCGTCGATCCGTGATAGCCGTTCACGCGGCCGATCAGCACCTTCTTCTCCGGCTGGCCCATCACGTCCCAGAACCGCCGCACGGTACGGATCATCACCTCGTTCGCTTCGGATCCCGAATTGGTGTACACCACGTGACTGAAGCGGTTGCCGAGCAGCGCGAACAACCGCTCCGACAATTCGATCACCGCCGGGTGCGTCGTATGGAAGAACATGTTGTAGTACGACAGCGCCTTCATCTGCCGCGCCGCGGCATCGATCAGCTCCGGCCGCCCGTAGCCGACATTGGTGCACCACAGTCCCGACATGCCGTCCAGATAGCGGTTGCCGTCGCTATCCCATAGATGGACACCTTCGCCGCGCACCATCACGCGCGCGCCCTCCTCGTTCAGCGCCTTCTGGTCCACGAATGCATGCAGGTGATGCGCGGCGTCGCTGCGTTGATAGTCCTGCGTCGTGCGATGCTGAAAATTGGGCGCGTTCATGGGCGAGTCTCCGGTTCGTTTTACGGATGAAAAGGGCTGTCGTGCTGCCCGGCGCGGCCGCTGGCGGCCGCCGCGTCGAATCAGTAGCGGATCCAGGTGGTCTTCAGGCCCGTGTACTTGTCGATCGCGTGCAGCGAAAGATCGCGGCCGAAACCCGACTGGCGGAACCCGCCGAACGGCGTCTGCGCGCTCAGCGCATCGACCGTGTTGACGGATACCGTGCCGGCGCGCAGCCGGCCCGACACGCGATGCGCGCGCGACAGCCTGCCGGTCCAGACCGACGCGGCCAGCCCATAGATCGAGTCGTTCGCGCGCCGCACGGCCTCGTCCTCGGTATCGAAGGCCATCACCGACAGCACGGGCCCGAAGATCTCCTCGCGCGCGATGGCGTCGTCGTGCTTCACGTCGATGAAGATCGTCGGCTCGATGAAGTAGCCCTTGCCGTCGACTTGCGGCGCGCCGCCGCCGAGCGCGAGCGTTGCGCACTGGCGGCCGCGCGCGATCCACTCGCGCACGCGCCGATGCTGCCGCGCGTCGACCATGGCGCCCATCCCGCTCGACGGATCGAGCGGATCGCCCGGCATGAACGCGGCGGCATGCGCGATCAGCCGGTCGACGAACGCATCGTGAATCGTGCGTTGCACCAGCAGCCGCGAGTTCGCGGAACACACCTCGCCCTGGTTGAAGAAAATGCCGAAGCAGGCCTTGCGCGCGGCCAGATCGAGATCGTCGGTGTCGTCGAACACCAGGTTCGGGCTCTTGCCGCCGCATTCGAGCCACACCTGCTTCAGGTTCGACTGCGCGGCGTACTCGAGGAATTTCCTGCCGACGGCCGTCGAACCCGTGAATGCAAGCACGTCGACGTCGGGGTGCAGCCCGAGCGCGCGCCCCGCGGTCTCGCCGTAGCCCGGCACGACGTTCAGCACGCCCGGCGGCAAGCCGGCCTCGAGCGCCAGCTCCGCGAGACGCAGCGCGGACAGCGGCGACTGTTCCGCCGGCTTCAGCACGACGCTGTTGCCGGCCGCCAGCGCCGGCGCCACCTTCCACGCGACCATGTCGAGCGGGAAATTCCACGGCACCACCGCGCCGACGACGCCCAGCGGTTCGCGCGTGACGACCGCGAGGTTGCCGGGGTCGGTCGACGCGACTTCGCCGTGCAGCTTGTCGACGGCTTCGCCATACCAGCTGAACAGGCCGCTCGCCGCCGGCACGTCGATGTCGAACGCGTCCGCCACGCGCTTGCCCATGTTGAGCGAATCGAGCAGCGCGAGCTCGGCGCCATGCGCCGCGACGCGTTCACCGAGCCGGCACAGCACGCGCTTGCGCTCGGCCGGCGCGCAGCGCGACCAGACACCGGATTCGAACGCGTCACGCGCGGCGCGCACCGCGTCGTCGACATCCGCCGCATCGCACGACGCGACTTCCGCGATGACGGCCTCGGTGGCCGGATTGACGGCGGCAAACGTCCGGCCGCTTCGGGCCGGCACGCTTCGGCCGCCGATGTGTGCAAGCGTTCTCGGAATGACTTGCGCCGCGAGACGTCTCCAGTCCGCGTACTGATGGCTTTCTGCTGAAGCTGGGTTCATTCAGGGCTCCGTTTTGACGACCGGGCGGCGTTACGTGGTTCTCCGCCGGCATTCGACCCGACGACAGACGCCGGCGGACACGACCGTCGTTCACGGCCGCCGCGCATCGCTGCCGTTGTCCGGTTGTCGAACTGTCGGTCATCAAATAGCAATCTGAAAGAACACTTTTGCTTCTCATTGAAGAGGTTCTTTCTATCCATCCGGCCGGCGTGCGGCCGGTCTTCCTGCCAGGCTGCATGTGCGACGGGAATAGCGGAGGGGCCGCAGATGCGGCGAACATCGCGCGTGTCGTCGTGCGACGTCGCATGGCGCTCCGGCCACCCCGGCAAGGCGATTCGTCCACCGTCGAGCGCAAACCCGACGTGCCGCTCGCCGCGCATTGTCGAATGCGCGCTGGCGTTGCGTGCGCCGACGGCGTGGCGCATTGCGGCCGCGCTTTATCCGACCGTCGGCGCACGCGCGTTGCCCGGCATCCGCGTGACAATGCCGGCCGGCGCCCGTCACCGGCAAAAGCGCGTGCGGAGCGCGGTTCGTAACGCACGCACACGGTATTGAGGTAAATTGACGAGCGCCCGCCCCGCCGCGGCCCATCGACGAAGCCGTGACCTCCGGGAGGCAGGAACCCGACATGGATACGCCACTGACACGCATCGAGCCGTACGAAGCCGCCCTTCGGGCGGCCATGCTGGCCAACGACGTCGACGCACTCGACGCGCTGCTGGACGACGGCCTGGTATTTACCGTACCGGGCGGCCAGGTCATCTCGAAGGACGACGATCTTGCGGCGCATCGCGCGAAACGGCTGCGGCTCGATCGACTCGATCTCCACGATGTTCAAGCGCATGCGATCGACGAGATGATTCTGGTAACCGTGCAGGCAACGCTCGCAGGTCGTTTCGACTCGGTCGGGATCGCCGGGACGTTTGCCTACACGCGTCTGTGGCGACCCTCCGGTGCACGCTGGCGGGTCGTCGCCGGACACGCGTCCGGGATCGGCTGAATCGGCGCGGAATCGGGCGCGGAGTCGAGCGCCGATGCGCGGTGCCGCGCCACACGTGCCCACCGAATCGGCCGTAATCTGCCGCTTCGACAGTTAACGGGAGACAGGATGCACCCGCCTTTTTCCGTCCGTGCCGCTCATCCCTCGGATGCGAACGCGCTCACGGCGCTCGCCCGTGTTTCGAAAGCGCACTGGGGCTACCCCGAGGAGTGGCTCGCCGTGTGGGAGGGCGACCTCACGATCGCGCCGGAGATGATCGCCGGTTCGATCGGCTACGTCGCCGAATCCGCAGCACACGTCGTCGGGTTCTGGATCAGGACGGCTTCGGATTCCGACCTGCCGACGCCCGGGTGGCTGTTCGTTCACCCGGACTACATGGGCCGCGGTATCGCCCGCGCGTTGTGGTCCGCAGTCCGGCAGGAGGCTGCCGCACGAGGCATCGGAAGTTTCGTGATCGAAGCGGATCCGAACGCGGCGCCGTTCTACCTGTCGCTCGGTGCGGTGAAAATCGGTGAAAAGGAGTCGTCCGTCATCCCGGGCCGGTTCTTCCCGATCTTGAAAATCACGGTGTGATGGTCGATCTCGTGGATGGGCCGAACGTCCCTTCGCGATTGGTCCATCGCCCGCCGGACGGCTGACGCAATCCGGTGCGCCGCGGTCTCCGTGCATGATTGAAAATCACAGTTTGATGATCGGTCTCGCGGATGGGCCGAACGTCCCTTCGCGATTGGTCCATCGCCCACTGGACGACAGACGCAATCCGGTGCGTCACGGCCTCCGTGCATGATTGAAGATCATTGTGTGATGATCGATCTCTCGGATGCGCCGAACACCCCTTCGCAATCGGTTCACCGCCCGCCGGACGACCGACGCAATCTGATGCCTCAAGGCCTCCGTGCATGATTGAAAATCACAGTGTGACGATCGATCTCCCGGATGGGCCGAACGTCCCTTCGCGATCGGTCCATCGCCCGCCGGACGACCGTCGAAATCCGGTGCGTCACGGTCTCCGTTCATTACCTTCGCATTCCTTATCTTTTACCTTGAAAAGGGCGCCACGCCAAACCACGGCAACCGCTACAACGCCATCCGTTCGCGCAGCTCCCGCGCCTGCCGCCGCGACACCTCCACCTCGCTGCCATCATCCAGCGTCAGGTCATATCCGTCGCCGATGCCCGGCGTGACCGCCCGGATGCACCGCAGGTTGACCAGCGTATTGCGGTTGGCGCGAAAAAACAGCGCCGACGGCAATCGCGCCTCCAGCGCACTCAGGCTGCGAGGCAGCAGCGCGTTCTGGTCTCGGAACCACAGCCGCGTGTAGTTTCCGTCCACCACCAGCCGGCGGATTTCGAGCACCGCCACGAACCAGCACCGCTCGCCCTCGCGAACGAACACCTGGTCCTGCTCGCCCAGCGTCGTGCGCAGCGCGGGCGCCCCGACCACCGGCACCTCTCGCCGACGCGCGCGCTGCAGTGCTTCCAGCAAGCGCGGCGCCTCCACCGGCTTGACCAGATAGTCCAGCGCGTTGGCCTGGAACGCGCGCACGGCATAGGTATCGTAAGCGGTGACGAACACCACCGCGGGCACCGTCTCCAACCCGTCCAGTACGTCGAAGCCGCTGCCGGACGGCATCTGCACGTCCAGCAACACGAGATCCGGCGCCAGCGCGACAATCGCGTCGCGCGCAGCCGGCACATCGTCGACCTCGCCCACGCATTCCACCCATGGCAGCGCCGACAGCAGCATGCGCAACTCCTGCCGGGCCAGCCGTGCGTCGTCGACAATCAGCACGCGCAGCAACTCGCTCATTGAGGAATCTCCAGGATGGCCCGCATGCGCTCGCCTACCGGTTGCAGCGCGAAACGCCCGCGCGCGCCCAATTGCGCGCGCAGGTACGCCAGACCGACCCCGTGACCATCGACGTCAGGGCTGCCCGTGCCAATCGGGTTGTCCACCTGCAGCCGCAGCAGGTCGCCGTCGAGCGTGGCATGAATGCGTACCTCGCCACCACCCGGGCGGGCGGCGATGCCGTGCTTGATCGCGTTCTCCACCAGCAATTGCAGCGCCATCGCCGGCAACCGTGCCTGCTCCGCCCCGGCGGCGATATCCAGGCGCACGTGCAGGCGCTGCTCGAAGTGAATGGCCTCGATGGCCAGATAGTCGTCGACCACCGCCAGTTCATCGGCCAGCGTCACCTGCTCGCTACGATTGTGCGCCAGTGCGCGGCGCAGTGTGCGCGACAGGCGGGTGACCATGTCGCGCGCGCCTTCGGGGTCTTCCAGGATCAGCGCGCGCAGGTTGTTCAACGCGTTGAACACGAAATGCGGGTTGAGCCGCGCGCGCAACGCGTCGCGCTCCAGCACGCTGCGCTCGGCCTCGGCGCGCAGTCGCGCCAGTTCGCTGTCGCGAGCGCGGCGCAGGCCATGCAAGCCGGCCCACAGACCCGTCCACATCAGCAGGAACAGCGCGGTGTTCATCCAGTACACCAGCATGGACGACAGCCGGTAGTCCGCCTGCCCGCCGGGCAGTTGCACCCAGCCCAGGGTCAGCGCGGGCAGCAGCAGCGCCGCCGTCACCGCCTGCGCCACGCTCGTGCCGATCGCCACGCCGGCGGTCAGCTTCAACATCAGGCTGCCCAGACCACCGTCCCACCAGCCCCGGCGCAACGCCACCGCGCGCAACGCACCGCTGCACAACCATAACGAAACCGCGAGACTCACACTGATCAGCACCACCCCGCTGACGACCGCGCCATGGGTGAAGCGGCTGCCCGCCCACACGGAGAACACGCCATAGCCCGCCCAGGCCAGCGCGTTGAGCGACCAGAAACGGCGGGAGCAAGTCGTGGCGTCGATGGGCATGGCGGATGTGCGGGCGAGGTGGCGTGCGACGATCACGGATGCGCAGCCAGGAAGGTACGCACCTGATCCTGCAGCCAGCGCGGATCGTCCCACATCAGGAAATGGTAGCCCTGCGCGCTCATCGCGATCTGCACGCCCTGCAGCTTCGCATACTGTGCCTGGAACACTTCCCGGACCGAAGCCTCGGTACCGCCGAACGGCTGATAGCTCGCCCAGGCGCCCAGCACCAGCACGGGGGTGTGGATGCCCGCGACATCGTCGCGCAGATCGCGCATCATCATCGAGTACAGCGCATCGGCCATCGTCGCGCGATCGGTGTCGCGGCCCCAGCGTTGCAGTTCGGGAAGATGGTCGACGCTGCGGGTCAGCGTTCTGGCGGTGGCGTCGTTGCGCGCCTGGAAACTGGCGTCGTCGGCCGTCAGCAGGGCCTGGCGCAGTTGTCCGGCCACGACGGCCACGTTCTGCGCATTCGTGTGCGGATTCATCGCCGCCGCATAGAACGGCAGCGAATCGACGATGATCAGCGGGCCAACGGCCTCGGGCGCCTTCAGTGCCAGTTCCATCGCCAGCACACCGCCCAGGCTGTGGCCCATCACGGCTACCTTCGCCAGACCCCGCGCCTGCAGATAGGCCAGCAGTTCATCGCGCATGGCCGGCAGGAAGTCGGCCGGGCGCGGGACGGCCGCAGCCGCACCGGCAAAACCGGGCAACTGAACCAGCAGGCATTGCACCTGCGGCTGCAGCGCCCGGCAGGTGTCGCGCCAGACTTCCGCGCTGCTGTTCAGCCCGGGAATCATCAGCACCGGGCGACCGCTGCCGACCACTTCGACCTGCACCTTGCCGGGCACGTTCGGCGCGTCGGTGGCCGCATGTGCCAGGCCCGGGCCGAGTGCGGCCATCGTCATGCCGGTCATCGCGAGCCGGGCCAAGGCCTTCGTAACGGACCAGGGTGCCGGAAATATCTTCATCGTTTGCTCCTTGTCGATGGGTAACGCCAGGGGTAGCCAGCGTAGCGACGATCACGGAGCCGCGGTTGCGATTTCGGAGCAACGGCTCCCGCCGAGGATGAGCGGTCGAAAGGCGGGGGCCGGCATCGATGTATCGACACCGCATCCGGAAACCGGCGTAGCCGATTCCACCTGCCAACATGCCTCGCAGCATTTCCGCCGCCGAAATGCAAAAACCCCCGCCTTTTCGGGCGGGGGTTCTTGGCTTAGGGAGCCTGACGATTACCTACTTTCACACGGGAATCCGCACTATCATCGGCGTAGAGTCGTTTCACGGTCCTGTTCGGGATGGGAAGGGGTGG
>NZ_JPGM01000072.1:0-52719 GCF_000731655.1 Burkholderia sp. MSh2
TCAGCGCGGCGATGTACGGTGCCGGGTCGATCTTGTAGAGGCGCTGGCCAGCCTTGACGTCGGTGCCTTCGGTGAATTCACGGCGCAACACGATGCCGTCGACCCGCGCGCGCACCTGCGCGACGAGGAACGCACTGGTGCGGCCCGGCAGTTCGGAGAAGACCGGTACGGATTGCGGCTGGACGGTGACGACGCCGACTTCCGGCGTTTGCGGCGGCGGTGCCGATTCTTTTTTCCCGCACGCGGCCAGGAAAACGGCGGCCGTCGCGACAGTGATTAAGCGGTATGGAACCCGTTCGACGCGCATGGAGCGACCTCTGTGTATAACCAATGGAATAAGTGCCACACCCGACCGTCGGGAGTGCAACACGGATGCGCCTCGCGGCGCAGATCGAATACCTGAATTACTGGACTACTGGATACGGCACGTCGGCACGCGACCTCCATGCCGACGGGATGCAGCGAACTGCGGACTGGTGCTTGGGCGGGAATCAGCAGTGTGGGATATTAACTGATTGCCACTTGGGTCATTCGATCGTAGGGTGGTATTGTATATACATTCACGAATGTATGTAAAAAGCCCGTTTATGCCCCGCCAACGGTCCAGTCTTACGGATTGTTACCAATCGCAAGCATAGCCCGTCTGCACGACGGCGGCGAGGGTCACCGACCCTATATTCATCTACGATCGATCCAATCAGGCCTGCACATGGTCAGACGTACCAAGGAGGAGGCGCTCGAGACGCGCAATCGCATCCTCGACGCCGCCGAGCACGTGTTCTTCGAGAAGGGCGTGTCGCACACGTCGCTCGCGGACATCGCCCAGCACGCCGGCGTGACGCGCGGCGCGATCTACTGGCATTTCGCGAACAAGAGCGAGCTGTTCGACGCGATGTTCGACCGCGTGTTTCTGCCGATCGACGAGTTGAAGCGGATGCCGCTGGACGCGCCGGGCGGCCATCCGCTCGAGAAGATCCGCCAGATCCTGATCTGGTGCCTGCTCGGCGTGCAGCGCGACCCGCAGCTGCGCCGCGTGTTCAGCATCCTGTTCATGAAGTGCGAATACGTCGCGGACATGGAGCCGCTGCTGCAGCGCAATCGCGCGGGGATGAGCGAGGCGCTGCACGCGATCGACGCCGATCTGGCGGCGGCCGTGCGGCTCAAGCTGCTGCCCGAGCGGCTCGATACGTGGCGCGCGGCGCTGATGCTGCACACGCTGGTCAGCGGCTTCGTGCGCGACATGCTGATGCTGCCCGACGAGATCGATGCCGAGCAGCATGCGGAAAAGCTCGTCGACGGCTGTTTCGACATGATGCGCTACAGCCCGGCGATGCTGAAGGCCGCCGACTGACGGGCAGGGCCATCGCCTGCCCGCCGCGGTTTGCGTTTCTCCGGACGGCGGGCGGCAACGCGCCGCCCGCCCGGTTCAGGCCGCCTTCACGCGCCGCTCGCGGGCCCGCCCGTTCGACGCGACCACCGAATCGCACTGCGGCATCGGCGCGCCGGCCAGTCCGGCGATCCACGCGTCGGTCGACATCACGGCGGCAAAATTCGACTGGAACACCACCGCGTACGCGCGGTGAATCTCCTCGGCGCTCGCCGCGCCCGCTTCGTTCTCGTACGGCAGCGCGCCCGTCGCGTCGTTCAGGTATTCGACCTTCAACGCCGCGTGTGCCGCGTGATAGACCGTCGATGCATTGCAGTTGTGCGTCATGTAGCCGGCCACCGCCAGCGTGTCGACACCGTGCGCGTCGAGCCACGCGGCCAGATCGGTCCCGGCAAACGCGCTCGCCTGCGACTTCTCGATCAGATGCGCATACGGCCGGCTGGCGACCACCGCATGCAGCGCGGCGCCGTCGGAACCGGGCGCGAAGATCGGTGCGCCGGCCGGCGCGACGTGCTGGACGACGATCACCGGCACGCCGGCCGCATGCGCGGCATCGATCGCGCGGCCGATGTTCGCGAGCGACACGTCGAGCGGCGGATACTCGATCGGCAGGTTGCCCGTCACGTATTCGTTCTGGACGTCGATCACGATCAGCGCCCGGCGGGCGGCGGGACGGGAGGCGGATTGAGAGGCGGGATGCGGGACGGCGTTCGACATGGCGGGCTCCGGGTCGGTGGAGCGCGGCGCCGCCCCGGAACGGGACGGCCAGCCGCGCGATGCGATGCATTGTCGGGCCGCGTCGCCCACGCGGACAGTGGCCCGATAGCCATTCTTCGATAGAATCGGGCCATCGCCATTCCGGAGCCCGCCATGGCCGCCGCCGTCTCGCCCGCCCCGCCCCGCCCGACCGTCGTCGCCGTGATCGCGTACGACGGCGTCAGTCCGTTCCACCTGTCGGTGCCGTCCGTCGTGTTCGGCAAGGAACGCGACGCGGCCGCGTCGCCCGTGTTCGAATTCCGCGTCTGCTCGGCCGAGCGCGGCCCGCTGTCGACGACGGGCGGCTTCACGATCACCGCGCCGTACGGCCTCGACGGGCTCGACGACGCGGATATCGTCATCGTGCCCGCGTGGCGCGACCCGGACGAAGCGCCGCCCGACGAGCTGCTCGACGCCGTCCGCGCGGTTGCCGCCCGTGGCGCGCAACTCGTCGGGCTGTGCCTGGGCGCTTACGTGCTCGCCGCCGCCGGCCTGCTCGACGGCCGCCCGGCCACCACGCACTGGGCCTGGGCCGACGACTTCGCGCAGCGCTTTCCGCGCGTGAAGCTCGATCCGGACGTGCTGTACGTGGACGACGGCAACCTGATGACGTCGGCCGGCACGGCCGCGGGGCTCGACTGCTGCCTGCACGTCGTGCGGCGGCGCTTCGGCTCCGACGCCGCGAACCAGATCGCGCGCCGTCTCGTGATCCCGCCGCACCGCCAGGGCGGGCAGGCCCAATACGTGCCGCAGCCGGTTGCCGCGCACCCGCGCGACGCACGGCTCGCGGGCCTGCTCGACTGGGTGCGCGCACGGCTCGATACCGCGCACAGCGTCGATTCGCTCGCCGAACGCGTGCTGATGAGCCGGCGCACGTTCACGCGGCACTTCCGCCAGGCGACCGGCACGACCGTCACCGCATGGCTGCAGGCCGAACGGCTCGCACGCGCGCAACACCTGCTGGAAACCACCGGACAATCGATCGACGCGATCGCGCAGGCGGCCGGCTACGGATCGAGCGTGTCGCTGCGCCAGCATTTCGCGGGCGCGCTCGGCACGTCGCCGTCCGCGTATCGAAGGGAATTTCGCGGCGCCGGAAGCGGCGCCGAGGCAGGACGCTAGCGCCCGCCCCGCGAGCAACGGCGCAACGGGCAGGCCGTGAAGCAGCGCAGGCGGCCGAACGGGGCGGCCGCTCAGCCGCCGTTGATCCAGCGCGTCGCGTAAAGCAGCAGCGCGACGAACACGATCATCGCGGCCCACGCCCACACGGGCACCGTACCGGAACCGCGATGCGGGAGCGCGCTGGCCGCGCGCCCGGTCAGCGCGCCGCCGAGATGCGGCAGCGGACGCTTCGTCGCGGCCATCAGCGACGCCGGCCGCAGGAACACGTGCTGGCGCCGGTGCGCGGCCGAGCGCGCGCGATTCGGCGCGAGACCGTGCTTCGCCTGCACGACCGCGCAGAATTCACGGAAGAAATCGTCGGTCCATTCGCGCAGCGCGTTGTCGATCTGCCGCCCGGGCAGCTCCGCGAGCGGTCCGCTCGCCGTCGCCCAGACCACGTACGACAGACGCGTCGCGCCCGCGTCGTCATCCGGCATCAGCACGAGCTCGACCTGGCCGCGCAGCGCGCCGAGGCCATCGGCCCGCGCCTTGAAATTGATCACGCGGCGCGGCTGCCCTTGCGCGTCGTCCCGTTCGGCGGCCGCATGCGCCCGCACGTCGTAGCGGGCACGCAACGGGCCGAGCGGCACCGTGATCGTCAGCGCGAACTCGCCGTGCGCCAGCTTCGCGAACGATTCGCAATGGTCGAAGCTCGCCCGCAGCAATGCGAGATCCTCGAAAGCCTCCCGCACGACAAGCGGCGCGAGCGGTACGCGTAACGTGTCGTTCAGTTCCATGACGCCTCCCCGATGAACGCGCGCCGCATCAGGACGTCTCGACGAGACTGTCGATCCGTGCGACATCGAAGGCGACGTAGTGCGCGAGCGCGGACGCCGCCCCCTCCGGTTCTTCGTAACTCCATGCGGCGCGCTCGATCACGCCGTCTTCCGTCTGCAAATCGAAGTGCACGGCCTGCCCCCTGAACGGACAGGTCGTCGTGATGGCCGATTTCACGAGCCGGCGCATGTTGACGTCGCGGCGCGGCAGGTAGTGGATGTCCGGCAGTCCGGATTCGCGCACGGTCAGCGCGCCATGCGAATCGGCGTACGTGATGCCGCGATGGATCACGCGCACGCGATGGCGGTTCGGCACGATTTCGAGTCGAGGATCGGCGGCATCGGACATCGTTTCTCCTTCGGGCGGCCCGGCGGGCAGGCCGGGCGCAGGAAACGAAAAAGCCACGGCAGGGTGCCGTGGCTTCATTATGGGCGAAACTTCGTCCGAATGCGCGACCCGGGCCGGGGCCGCAGATAGCCGGCTACTGCGCGCTCCACTGGAACGCGGTTTTCGTGCCGCCCTTCGCCCCGACCGTGACGGCGTGCGATTCATCGTTGCCCTGATACGACGCATGCACCGTGTAACGCCCCGGCGGCACCTTCACGAGCATGTACGGCCCGCGCGCGTCGGTTTTCAGCACGTCGGCGCCCTTGCCGTCAACGATCCGCACGTGAACGTCGGCCAGGAACTCGCCGCCCTTGCCGGTGAAGCGCAGCGCCAGCGGCCATTTCGATTCGTTGCGCTGGAAGGCAGTCGACTCGTCCTGCCCGACGCCGCCGGACACGAAGCTGACGTCGCCCTGCTGGCGTGCGGCAGGCAAGCCGTCCTGCGCGTACGCGCCGGTCGCCCCGGCTGCGAGGCCGGCGGCCAGGGCCGCGGCGACGGCAAATCGGGACACGTTGCGTAGATGGTGCATGGCTCTCTCCTTGGGGTCGGAACAGGGGCCGGGCGCGGCGCCGCGCGAACGAACGGCGGCGGCGCCCGTCGTGGCCGGTCAGCTCAGGTCGACCGGCACGAAGATCTGGGCATTATCGCGCTGGATCAGCAACGCCAGGCTGTCGCCCGCGTTCTTGACCGCATCGCGCAACTGCTCGGGGCTCGTGACCGGGCGGCCGTTGACCGCGAGGATCACGTCGCCGGGCTGGATGCCCGCGTTGGCGGCCGGCCCACCGGCCTGCTGCACGATCAGCCCGTGCGACAGGTTGTCGGCACTGCGCTCCTGCGGCGACAGCGGCCGCACCGCGACACCCAGGCGCCCCTGCTCGACCGGCCCGCCGTCGTTCGACGCCAGCTTCGCGTCGGCCATCGCGCCGAGCGTCACGCTGACCGACTTCTTCGACTTGTCGCGCCAGATCTGCAGATCGGCCTTCGAACCCGGCTTCAGGTTCGCGATCTGCGCGGGCAGCGACGTCGAATCGGCGACCGGCGAGCCGTTGACCGACAGGATCACGTCACCCGGTTGCAGGCCCGCCTTCGCGGCCGGGCCGTTCGGATCGACCGAGCTGACGAGCGCGCCGTCCGGCTTCTGCAGCCCGAACGAACTCGCGAGCGTCTGGTTCAGCCCCTGCACGGCGACGCCGAGACGGCCGCGACTCACGTGCCCGGTCTTCACGAGCTCGTCCTTCACCTTGATCGCCTCGTTGATCGGGATCGCGAACGACAGGCCCTGGAAGCCGCCCGTCTGCGAGTAGATCATCGAGTTGATGCCGATCACCTCGCCCTGCAGGTTGAACAGCGGGCCGCCCGAGTTGCCGGGGTTCACCGGCACGTCGGTCTGGATGAACGGCGTGTAGTTCTCGTCCGGCAGCGCACGCGACTTCGCGCTGATGATGCCCGACGTGACCGTGTTGTCGAAGCCGTACGGCGAACCGATCGCGACGACCCACTGGCCGACCTTGCTCTGGCCCGGATCGCCGATCTTCACGGTCGGCAGGCCGCTCGCGTCGATCTTCAGCACCGCGACGTCGGACTGCTTGTCGGAGCCGACGACCTTCGCCCGGTATTCGCGCTTGTCGGTCAGCTTGACCGTGACGACGTTCGCGCCGTCGATCACGTGCGCATTGGTGAGGATGTAGCCATCGGAACTGATCACGAAACCCGAACCGAGGCTCGCGCTCGGCTGGTCGTCCTGCTGCGCGTCGCCGCCCATCCCCGGCACCTGGCCGTAGAAGTGCTTGAAGAACTGGTAGAACGGGTCGCTCGGATCGATCGGCAGTTGCGGCTGCGGCACGCGCCGCGACACCTGCTTCACGACGTGCTTCGCGCTGATGTTCACGACCGCCGGGCCGTAGGTCTCGACGAGCCCGGAGAAATCGGGGATGCCAGTCTTGGCGGCCGCTTCGGCCGGCATCAGCGCGGCGGCCTGCGCGGGCGTGATGATCTGCGGATCGGCGCGGCGGGTGCCGGCGACGTAGCCAGCGGACAGGGCAGCCGCCACGGCGACCGCGACGGCGCCGCGCGCAAGGAATCGGGTGTTCATCGTAGGACCTCCTCTTTGTTGGAATGCAGCGTAACGACCCTGACTTAAAGGAGGCTTAATCAGCCTTGAGCGAAGCTTAGGGCCGGCTCGCGCGCACAACGGGCTCGCGAACGCGCGTTGCCGGCCGCGGTGCCAGGCGCGCTCCGCTGCCCGGAACGATTCATCCGTGAGGCTGGCCCGCCATTCGCGCGCACAGGCCCCGGGCCACCGCCCGGAGCTCCCGTCAGACGGCTTCCTGCTCGCGCGGCGCCTGGGCCGGCAGGTCGGCGTCGCGGAACACGACGCTCACGAGCAGGCCGCCCGCGGCCGCGTCGCCGAGCGACACCGTCGCCCCCTGCTGCGCGGCCACGCGCTTGACGATCGCGAGCCCGAGCCCGCTGCCGGACACGTCGGTGCGCGCCCGCGCGGAGCTGTCGCGGTAGAAGCGGTCGAACACGCGCTCGCGTTCGTCGGCCGGAATGCCCGGCCCGCTGTCGCCGATCTGCACGCATGCGCGGCCGGCCGCGTCGCGGGTCAGCGACACGTCGATGCGGCCGCCGTCCGGCGTGTACTTCACCGCGTTGTCGAGCAGGTTGCCGAACATCACGCGCAGCGCGCCGACGTCCGCGACGACGCTCGCCGCACGCGCCTCCTCGAAGCCGAGATCGATATCGCGGCGCTGCGCGAGCGGCGCATGGGCGGCCACGCATTCGGCGAGCAGCGCCTGCAGATCGATCGGCTCGCGCATCGTCGCGCCGTCCGGTTCGGCGCGCGCGAGCGCGAGCAGCTGCTCCGCGAGGCGCGTCGCGCGCGTGACGCCGTCCTGGAGATCCGCGACCGCCTCGCGGCGGGACGCGTCGTCCTTCGCACGGGCGACGAGCTGCGCCTGGATCTGCACGGCCGCGAGCGGCGTGCGCAGTTCGTGCGCGGCGTCGGCCACGAAGGCCTTTTGTGTATCGAGCGCGGCCGACAGCCGCGCGAGCAGCCCGTTCAGCGCGCGCACGAGCGGCTGCACCTCGAGCGGCAGGCGCGCGTCGGGCAACGGATCGAGCGCTTCCGGCCGGCGCGCTTCCACCGCGCGCGTCACGCGGCCCAGCGGCGCAAGCCCGCGCCCGACGATCACCCACACGGCCGCGCCGAGGAACGGCAGCAGCACGATCAGCGGCCACAGCGTGCGCAGCGCGACGTTCGCCGCGAGGCGGTTGCGCACCGACACGGGCTGGGCGAGCTGCACGACGTTGTCGCCGACGATCGCGCCGTACACGCGCCATTCGCCGCGGTCGGTGCGCTCGGTCGAGAAGCCGAGCTCGGCGCGCGGCGCGATAGGCGCACGCGGATGCGAGAAGTACATCAGCACGCCGTTGCGGTTCCAGATCTGGATCACGATGCCTTCGTCGCCGTTGGTGCGCGAGCCGAACACCTGCGAGAAGGGCTCGGACGGCAGCGCCGCGGCGATTTCCTGCAACTGGTAGTCGAACAGTTCGTTCGCCTCGGCGAGCGCCTGCCGATAGATGAGCCAGCCCGCGATGCCCACGCCCGCGACGACGATCGCGAGTAGCCAGATCAGCAATTGATGACGAATCGACCTCACGCGTCAGCTTTCCTTGACGACCATGTAGCCGAGCCCGCGCACGTTGCGGATCAGGTCCGAGCCGAGCTTCTTGCGCAGCGCGTGGATGTACACCTCGACCGTGTTGCTGCCGATCTCCTCGCCCCAGCCGTACATCTTCTCCTCGAGCTGGCTCTTCGACAACACCGCGCCGGGCCGCGCGAGCAGCGCTTCGAGCAGCGCGAACTCGCGCGCGGACAGCGCGACCGGCGCGCCGTCGAGCGTCACCTGGTGCGAAGCGGGATCGAGCGTCAGCGCGCCGTGGCGAATCAGCGATTCGCTGCGCCCGGCCTGACGGCGGATCAGCGCGCGCATCCGCGCGCCCAGCTCGTCGAGATCGAACGGCTTGACGAGGTAGTCGTCGGCGCCCGCGTCGAGCCCCTTCACGCGATCGGCGACCGCGTCGCGCGCGGTGACGATCAGCACCGGCAGCGCCAGGCCGCGCGCGCGCAGCGTGCGCAGCACGTCGATCCCGTCGCGCTTGGGCAGGCCGAGATCGAGCAGCAGCAGATCGTACGTCTCGCCGCCGAGCGCGGTGAGCGCCGCGTCGCCGTCCTGCACCCAGTCGACCGCGCAGCCGTCCGAGCGCAGCGCCTTGCGCACGCCCTCGGCAATCATTCGATCATCTTCGACAAGCAGAATCCGCATCGGGACAGGCATCCATGGGGCGAGTCAAACACGCCGATCATTGTAGCGCCGCGAATCGCGTGCGCGGCATGCCCGTGGCAAAGATGCGCGCGGGCGCTTCTGCAATGCAACAGAAAGGTGGATTGCAAGGGGCCTGTCCGGACTTGTCTCTACAATGGGCGCTTCGGCGCCCCGCGCGCCCTGCCCGAACCCCGCGCTTCCCCCGTATTCGCCCATGCCGATTTCCGAACTTTCCACCCGGTTTGCCCCCAGCACCCGCGCCTGCCTGCGCGCGGCCACCGTCATCGCCACCTGCGCGGCCCTCGCCTTCGCGCCAGCCGCGCAGGCCCGCAAGAAATCCCACAAGGACGCGCACAAGACCGCCGTCGTGTCGCCGGCCGCGCGCGCGGCCGGCCTGCCGGCGTCCGTGCTCGTCGCGTTGCAGCGCGCAAAGGTGCCGGCGTCGGCGATGAGCGTCGTCGTCGAGCGCATCGGCGATCCGGAACCGCTGATCGCGTGGAATGCGAGCCGGCCGATGCTGCCGGCGTCGACGATGAAGCTCGTGACGACCTTCTCGGGCCTGTCGATCCTCGGTCCCGACTACCGCTGGCACACGACCGCCTACACGGACGGCACGGTCGACCCCGACGGCACGTTGCAGGGCAACCTGTACATCAAGGGCACCGGCGATCCGAAGCTCGTGCCCGAGGAACTGGTCGACCTCGTCGACAAGCTCCGCAAGGCCGGCGTCAAGCGCGTGGCCGGCGGCCTCGTGCTCGACAAGAGCTATTTCGCGCCGTCGACGCGCGACCTGCCGTCGTTCGACGACGATGCGAGCGCGCCATACAACGTCGGCCCCGATCCGCTGCTGTATGCGTTCAAGGCCGTGACGTTCACCGTCACACCGGGCGACGACGGCAAGGTGGCCGTCGACGTGCTGCCGCCGCTCGCGAACCTGTCGGTCGACAACCAGCTCGTCGAAGGCACCGGTTCGTGCAGCGCGGCCGCCGCGGCCGCGCGGCCGACACTGACGGACGGCGGCGGCGGGATCATGACCGCATCGTTCGCCGGCGACTATCCGCTGCGCTGCGGCGCGCACACGACCAACCTCGCGATCCTCGATCACACGACGTTCTTCGCACGCGGCTTCCTCGCGCTGTGGCAGCAGGACGGCGGCACGATCACGGGGCCCGTGAGCGAAGGCAAGGTGCCCACCACCGCGCGCCCGCTGGCCGTGCATCACAGCCCGGTGCTCGGCAGCATCGTCTACGACATCAACAAGTTCAGCAACAACGTGATGGCGCGCAACCTGTTCCTGACGATCGGCGCGGTCAGCGGCAAGCCGCCCGCGACACCCGAGCAGTCGAGCCGGGTCATCCAGGCGTTCCTGCAGAAGAACGGCATCGCGATGCCCGACCTCGTGCTCGAGAACGGTTCGGGGCTGTCGCGCGAAGAGCACGTGAGCGCGCTGTCGCTCGCCGCGCTGCTGCAGGCCGCGAACGCGAGCCCCGTTGCGCAGGCATTCATCGATTCGCTGCCGATCGCCGGCATCGACGGCACGATGAAGAACCGCCTCACCAACGCCGGCGTGCTCGGCAACGCGCACATCAAGACCGGCACGCTGCGCGACGTGCGCGCGATCGCCGGCTATGTCGCCGGCGCCGACGGCCAGAGCTACGTCGTCGTCAGCTTCATCAACGACGATCACGCGGAAGCCGCGCGCGCCGCGCACGACACGCTGCTCGAGTGGATCTACGCGGGCGCGCACTGACGAGCCGCGCGGGACGGCGCCGCCGGCTGCCGGCGTGCGTCGACCAGCGCCGCGCGGCGCGCCACCCCGTGCAACGGGCCGCCCGCGCGGGCGGCCCGCACCCCGATTCCCGCCCCCCCGCGGTTTGAAACGCGGGCCGCCACCGGTGCGCGACGCACCGCGCGCCAACCGCGCCCATAAAACAGGGCCATACCGCCCGCCCCCGTGCCACGCGGCTTCCGTAGAAACCCTGTCCTCAGAGGGAACCCTCTACGCTCCCCTCTCGCCTAGCGCGTGGCGATTGCGTAGGCTGTTGGCCTGACCGATATCTACAACGGGCCACACGCCCGGCCTCACGGCTTGCAGGGGAAAGAAGGAGACACGCCCATGCGATTCGACGTCGAATTGCTTCTGCTCGCGCTGGCGCCCGTCTTCCTGCTCTGTATCGCGTGGGAGGCCTGGCACCTCGCCCGCACTCGTGCGCAGGACCACGTCTATGCGTGGCGCGACACGCTGTGCAACGCGGCGCTCGCACTGATGCACCAGGGCGCCGACAAGCTCGCGTGGCTGTTCGTGATCCCCGTCTACGCATACTGCTACCGGCACTATCGCCTGTACACGTGGCACGACGGCTGGCTGTCGTTCGCGGTGCTGTTCGTCGCCCAGGATTTCCTCTACTACGTGTTCCATCGCGCCAGCCATCGCGTGCGCTGGCTGTGGGCCGCGCACGTCGTCCACCACTCGTCCGAGCGGATGAATTTCTCGACCGCGTTCCGCCAGAGCCTGATGTACCCCGTCGCCGGCATGTGGGTGTTCTGGCTGCCGCTCGCGTTCGCCGGCTTTCCGCCGCAGCAGGTCGTCGGGATCGTGCTGATCAACCTCGCGTTCCAGTTCTTCGTGCACACGCAGGCGATCGGCAAGCTCGGCTGGCTCGAATACGTGCTCAACACGCCGTCGATCCACCGTGCGCACCATGCGCGCAATCCGCGCTACATCGACCGCAATTACGCAGGCGTCCTTGTGATCTGGGATCGCCTGTTCGGCAGCTATGTCGAGGAAACGCCCGACGATCCGCCGCAGTACGGGATCGTCGAGCGGCTCGGCTCGAACAACCCGCTCGTCGCGACCTTCCACGAGTGGATCGCGATGGCCGCCGACGCGTTGCGCGTCGACGGCTGGCGCAACAAGCTGCGCGCGATTTTCGGCCCGCCCGAGTGGGCGAGCGCTTATCATGCGCAGATTGCCGAGGCCGCGAACCCCGATCCGCGCGCCGTGCCGCTTGCGGCTGCGCGCGACCGATAAACCGTTTCAGCCAACGGCCGCCGCGCAGCCCGGAACCGAGCAGGCACGCGGCAGATGAGAAACACATCAGGCCATATCTACGAGGAGATAGAACGATGCAGACACAACAACACGCACCTTTCCGCACCCGGCAGCGCATGCTGCGCACCGCGCAGGTCGCGATCGCCGGCGCCGCGTTCGCCCTGCTCGCCGCGTGCGGCGGCGGCGACGACAACAACAGCGGCAGCGCATCGAACACGCCGCCGTCCGGCGTGAACATGCAGATCGTATCGTTCGGCGACAGCCTGTCCGACGTCGGCACCTACTCGCAGATCAAGCTCGGCTTCGGCGGCGGCCGCTTCACGACCAACCCGGGCCAGGTTTGGACGCAGAACGTCGCGCAGTACTACGGCAATACGCTGCAGCCCGCGAACCAGGGCGGCTTCGGCATCCCGCTGCAGGCCACCGGCGGCCTCGGCTACGCGCAGGGCGGTGCACGCGTGACGCAGCAGCCGGGTATCGGCCATGCGGCCGCAAGCGTCCCGAACGCCGACTACGCACAGGCAACCACCACGCCGATCGCGAGCCAGCTCACGCAATACGTGCAGCAGCACGGCAGCTTCAACGCGAACCAGATCGTGCTGCTGAACGGCGGCGCGAACGACATCTTCTACCAGGTCGCGGCCCTGCAGGCAGGCGCCATCACGCAGGCGCAGCTGCAGCAGAACATCGGCACCGCCGCGCAGCAGCTCGCGGGCCTCGTGCAGCAGATCATCGCGTTGGGCGCGACCCACGTGTTCGTGTCGAACGTGCCGGACATCGGCGGCACGCCGCTCGCGGTCCAGGGCGGCACGCAGACGACCCTCACGCAACTGTCGATGCTGTTCAACGGCACGCTCGCCGCGACGCTGCAGGCGCTCAAGGTCGACACGACCAAGTACGTGCTGGTCGACACGTTCACCTGGCAGGACGGCATCCTCGCGAACTACCAGGCCAACGGCTTCTCGGTGTCGAACACCGGCACCGCGTGCAACCTGCAGGCGATGGTCACGGCCGCCACCCAGTACGGCGTGTCCGACCCGAGCGCGTTCGGCTCGTCGCTGTTCTGCTCGCCGCAGACCTACACGGCCGCGAACGCCGACCAGACCTACATGTTCGCCGACACGGTCCACCCGACGACGCACCTGCACGCACTGTTCGCGCAGTACGTCGAGCAGCAGATCGCGAAATCCGGCGTCGGCAAGTAAGCAGCCGCCCGCCCAAACAGAAACGCCCGACCGGTTCGCCGGTCGGGCGTTTTTTGTTTCCGGTGCGCCGGACTGCGTCAGTCGTGCGCTTCGAACGCGGCCGCCGCGCGGCCCAGGCGATCGTTGACCGCGATCCATTCGACGGTTTCCGGCAGCTTCTCGACGAGAATCCGTGCGACCTGCGCGCGGTCGAGCGCGCGCAGCATTCCGTACAGGTCGCGCGCGTAGGCCTGCGGATCTTCCGGCGCCGCGACGAAATGCACGCCGTCGGCCTGCGCCCAGCGTCCCGCACGCGACGCGCGCGCGACCAGCGCGACACGCTCGCCGTCGGTCTGGGCGGCCGCGAGCAGCGGCTCGAGCGTATCGAACGGCAGCAGCGCGAGCGGCGTGCGCGGCGCGTAATGCGCCTTCAGCGTGCCCGATGCACGCGGCGCGGTCGCGTCGCTGCCGTCCGGCAGCCGCGGCGCGCGGCCGAGCACGTCGGCGATCTGCTGCGGCGTCACGTGGCCCGGGCGCAGCAGCGCCGGGAAGCCGCGCGACAGGTCGAGAATCGTCGACTCGATGCCGACTTCCGAAGCGCCGCCGTCGAGCACGTGCACGGTGTCGCCGAATTCGTCGCGCACGTGCTGCGCGGTCGTCGGGCTCACATGGCCGAACCGGTTCGCCGACGGTGCGGCCACGCCGCCGTGCCCGCCGCGCCGCGCGCTGAACGCGGCCAGCAGCGCCTGCGCAACCGGATGCGACGGGCAGCGCAGCCCCACCGAATCCTGGCCGCCGCTCACGGCGTCCGGGATGCGCGCGTGACGCTTCAGGATCAGCGTCAGCGGCCCCGGCCAGAATGCATCGATCAGCGCCTGTGCGTCGGCCGGCAGGTCGTCGGCCCAATAGCCCGGGTCGCCGCCCGGCGGAAGGTGCACGATCACCGGATGATTCGCGGGCCGCCCCTTCGCCGCGTAGATCCGCGCGACGGCCTCGGGATTCGCCGCGTCGCCGCCGAGCCCGTAGACGGTTTCGGTCGGAAACGCGACGAGCTGGCCCGCGTCGAGCAGCGCGGCGGCCGCGTCGATCTGCGCGGGCGTCACGGAGGTCGGGAGATCGATGGACATCGGCCGGCGCCTCAGTCGAGCGGCACGCGCAGCAACTGCGCGCACGCGGTGGCCGCGGCAACGGCTTCGTCGCGCGTCGGTGCCGTGAAGTTCACGTGGCCCATCTTGCGGCCGACGCGCGCCTCTTCCTTGCCGTACAGGTGCAGGTGCGCGGTGGGCATCGCCGCGACCGTGTCCCACGGCGGCGTGACGGCTTCGGCCGCCGCACCGTCCGGGAACCACACGTCGCCGAGGATGTTCAGCATCGCGGCCGGCGAATGCTGGCGCGGGTTGCCGAGCGGCATGCGCGTCATCGCGCGCACCTGCTGCTCGAACTGGCTCGTTGCGCACGCATCGACCGTGTAGTGGCCGGAGTTGTGCGGGCGCGGCGCCATCTCGTTCGCGACGAACGAACCGTCTTCCAGCACGAAGAATTCGACGCACAGCACGCCGACGTAGCCGAGCGTATCGGCGATCCGCACGGCCGCCTGCTGCGCCTCTTCGACGCGCGCGGCATCGGCGGCCGGCGCCGGCACGACCGTCAGCGCGAGGATACCGTTGTGGTGCACGTTCTGCGCGAGTGGGAACGCGGCGGAGCGGCCATCCGCGCCGCGCGCGATCAGGGCCGACACTTCGTATTTCAGCGGCAGGCGCTTCTCGAGCACGCACGGTACGCCGTTCAGCGCCGCATGCGCGTCGCGCGCTTCCCGGGCGGTGCTCACGCGCACCTGGCCCTTGCCGTCGTAGCCGAGGCGCGCCGTCTTCAGGATGCCCGGCAGCACCGCATCGAGCGCGGCATCGTCGAGCGCGGCGAGCGCCGCCGACGATTCGATCACGACGTGCGGCGCGACGGGCACGCCCGACGCCTCGATGAAGCGCTTCTCCGCGATCCGGTCCTGCGCGACCGCGACGCAGCGGCCGGCCGGCGCGACGAACGTCGTGCGCGCGAGGAAATCGAGGCTCGCGGCCGGCACGTTCTCGAATTCCGTCGACACCGCGTCGCACAGGTCGGCGAGTTCGGCGAGCGCGGCTTCGTCGTCGTAGGCCGCGCGCAGGTGGCGGTCGGCGACCGCGCCGGCGGGGCTCGTCGGATCGGGATCGAGCACGGCGACGCGATAGCCCATCGACTGGGCGGCAAAGCAGAACATGCGGCCGAGCTGGCCACCGCCGACCATGCCCAGCCACGCGCCGGGCAGGATCGGGGAAACGAAATCAGGAGTTGCGGTCATGTCAGTGGTCGGTCGCGGCGGGCGCTGCCCGCCGCAGTGGGGAAGATCAGGCAGCCGCGCCGCGCGGCCGCCGGTGCGCCGTCATTCCAGCGGCGGCAGGACCATCGCGTGCGCGGCTTCGTTCTGGCGCACGCGGAACGCGGCGAGCCGGTTCGCGTAATCGACCGACGTGCCCGACAGGATCGACACCGCGAACAGTGCGGCATTCGCGGCGCCGGCCTCGCCGATCGCGAACGTCGCGACGGGCACGCCCTTCGGCATCTGCACGATCGAGTGCAGCGAATCGACTCCCTTCAGATACTTGCTCGCAACCGGCACGCCGAGCACCGGCACGGTGGTTTTCGCGGCCAGCATGCCGGGCAGGTGCGCGGCGCCGCCGGCGCCCGCGATGATCGCGCGCAGCCCGCGCTCGCGCGCTTTCTCCGCATAGTCGAACATTTCGTCGGGCATCCGGTGCGCGGACACGACCTTCGCTTCGTACGGCACGCCGAATTCCTGCAGGATGGCGACCGCGTGCTTCATCACGTCCCAGTCGGAACTCGACCCCATCAGCACGCCGATAAGCGGCGCGCTGTGCGTGTGGGCAGTCTGAACTTCACTCATTTCGTGGATTCCCTGTCGACCGGAGTTAGCGCTTTAGCGCTTACTCCGGTCCCATGCAAAGCGGTCGACCCGAGTTGGCGCTTTAGCGCTTACTCCGGTCCCATGCAAAGCGGTCGACCGAAGCTGGCCCTTCAGCGCTTGCTCCGATCCCCTGCAAGGCAGTCAACCGAAGCGGGCCCATCAGCGCCTGCTCCAGCCTCCTGCCACGCTCGATCACGCGAGCGACTGGCCCGTGATGCGTTCGAGCGCTTCCTGGTACTTGGCGGCCGTCTTCTCGACGACGTCGGCCGGCAGCGCCGGCGCCGGCGCCGTCTTGCCCCACGGCTGCGCCTCGAGCCAGTCGCGCACGAACTGCTTGTCGAACGACGGCGGGTTCGTGCCGACCTGGTACTGGTCGGCCGGCCAGAAGCGCGACGAGTCGGCCGTCAGCACTTCGTCCATCAGGTACAGCTTGCCGTGGTTGTCGAGGCCGAATTCGAACTTCGTATCGGCGATGATGATGCCGCGCGTCGCCGCGTAATCGGCCGCTTCCTTGTAGAGCCGGATCGAGATGTCGCGGATCGTCGCGGCCAGCTCGGTGCCGATGCGGCGCTCGGTTTCCTCGAACGTGATGTTCTCGTCGTGCTCGCCCATCTCGGCCTTCGCCGCCGGCGTGAAGATCGGCTCGGGCAGCTTCTGCGCGTTCTGCAGGCCTTCCGGCAGCTTGACGCCGCACACGGCGCCGCTTGCCTGGTATTCCTTCCAGCCGCTGCCGGCCAGATAACCGCGCACGACCGCTTCGATCATGATCGGCTCGAGGCGCTTGACGACCACGCCGCGACCCTTCACCTGCTCGACCTCGTCGGCCGCGACGACGGCTTCCGGCGCATCGCCCGTCAGGTGGTTCGGCACGATGTGCGCGAGCTTGTCGAACCAGAAGTTCGCCATCTGGTTCAGCACGCGGCCCTTGTTCGGAATCGGCTCGCCCATCACCACGTCGAATGCCGACAGGCGGTCGGTCGTGACGATCAGGAGCTTGTCGTTGCCGACCGCGTAGTTGTCGCGGACCTTGCCGCGACCGAGGAGCGGCAGCGAGCGGAGCGTGGATTCGTAGAGGGTAGACATCGTCTTTTCGCAGATAAGGAGCCAAACAAAAAGGGAAACGCCGTTCCCCGCGGCAGGCGGGAACGGCGGCCTTGCAATACGTCGGCGAACCGGCCGGGCGACGGCGTCCGGGCGGTTGCCGGCCGGCCCTCGTTCGGCCGGACGGAACGGCTGTCGGGGCCGGATCGGATCCGGCAGCCGGGCAGCCAGCCCCGGCCTTTCGGCGGGGCAATCGTACTACAGTCTCAACGCACGACCTGCGCGAGCGCGCCGGACTTGTACTGCTCGGCGATCTTGTCGAGCGACACCGGCTTGATCTTGCCGGCCTGGCCTTCGCAGCCGAACGCGAGGTAGCGGTCGACGCACACCTGCTTCGCCGCTTCGCGCGCCGGCTTCAGGTAGTCGCGCGGGTCGAACTTGCCCGGGTTCTCGAACAGGTAGCGGCGGATCGCGCCGGTGATCGCGAGACGCAGGTCAGTGTCGATGTTGATCTTGCGCACGCCGTGCTTGATGCCTTCCTGGATTTCCTCGACCGGCACGCCGTAGGTTTCCTTCATGTCGCCGCCGAATTCGCGGATCTCGGCCAGCAGTTCCTGCGGCACCGACGACGAACCGTGCATCACGAGGTGCGTGTTCGGGATGCGCGCGTGGATTTCCTTGATGCGCTCGATCGACAGGATGTCGCCCGTCGGCTTCTTCGAGAACTTGTACGCGCCGTGCGACGTGCCGATCGCGATCGCGAGCGCATCGCACTGCGTGAGCTTCACGAAGTCGGCCGCCTGCTCCGGATCGGTCAGCAGCTGCTCGCGGGTCATCGTGCCTTCCGCGCCGTGGCCGTCTTCCTTGTCGCCCTTCATCGTCTCGAGCGAGCCGAGCACGCCGAGTTCGGCTTCGACCGTCACGCCGATCGAGTGCGCCATCTCGACGACCTTGCGCGACACGTCGACGTTGTATTCGTACGACGCGACCGTCTTGCCGTCGGCCTCGAGCGAGCCGTCCATCATCACGCTGGTGAAACCGCTGCGGATCGCGGCCATGCAGACCGCCGGCGACTGGCCGTGATCCTGGTGCATCACGACCGGGATGTGCGGGTACGACTCGACTGCCGCTTCGATCAGGTGGCGCAGGAACGGCTCGCCCGCATACTTACGCGCGCCGGCCGATGCCTGCATGATCACGGGCGCGCCGACCTGGTCCGCCGCCGCCATGATTGCCTGGACCTGCTCCAGGTTGTTCACGTTGAAGGCCGGCAGGCCGTAACCGTGCTCTGCCGCGTGGTCCAGCAATTGACGCATTGATACGAGAGGCATTGTGGAACTCCTTGGAATGAAAACCGGTGCGCCCTGACGCCGGCGCGGCGCTCGCTCCCGGTCGAACCCGGGGTGGCGCGGCGCGGCTGAGCGTCGAATAGCCGCATTTTATCGCGAAGCGCCTCCGATTCCGACCGCCCCGTGGCACCTGCTCGCAATTTGTTACGTTCGCACGGCACAATCCGGGCAAAAAACAGAAAAAAAGCCGCGCGGGGCGCCAGGCCCCGCGCGGCTTTCGTCTGAAAAAACGGTGCCAGATCGAAACCGGACTATCCGGGCAGCCGGCCCGCTGGCCGGCCGGCGCTCAATAGTGTTCGCCGACCCGCACGATCTTCAGCGTATTGGTGCCGCCCGCCTGCCCCATCGGCTCGCCGACGGTCAGCACCACCATGTCGCCGTGCTGCACGTAACCCTGCTTGACGACGATCTCGAGCGCCGCCTGCAGCGCGGAATCGCGATCGCTGTTGAAGTCGACGTGCAGCGGCGTCACGTTGCGGTACAGCGCCATCGTGCGCTCGCTGCCGACGCGCGGCGTCAGCGCGAAGATCGGCACGTGCGTGTAGTGGCGCGACATCCACAGCGCGGTCGCGCCCGATTCGGTCAGCGCGATGATCGCCTTCGCGCCCAGGTGGTACGCGGTGAACAGCGCGCCCATCGCGATCGACTGGTCGATCCGCGTGAACGTGCGATCGAGGAAATCCTTGTCCAGCTCGACCTGCTCGGACTTTTCCGCCTCGACGCAGACGGCCGCCATCGTCTCGATCGTGACGACCGGATACTTGCCGGCGGCCGTCTCGGCCGACAGCATCACCGCGTCGGTGCCGTCGAGCACCGCGTTCGCGACGTCCGACACTTCCGCGCGGGTCGGCACGGGCGCGTGGATCATCGATTCCATCATTTGCGTCGCGGTGATCACGAGCTTGTTCGACTCGCGCGCCATCCGGATCATCCGCTTCTGCAGCGCCGGCACGGCGGCGTTGCCCACTTCCACCGCGAGGTCGCCGCGCGCGACCATGATGCCGTCGGATGCGTCGAGGATGCTCTGCAGTGCCGGGATCGCCTCCGCGCGCTCGATCTTCGCGATCATCTTCGGCTTGATGCCGTAAGGCGCGCCCGCGATGTTCGCCAGCTGGCGCGCCATTTCCATGTCGGTCGCGTTCTTCGGGAACGACACGGCGACGAGGTCCGCGCCGAGCGACATCGCGGTGCGGATGTCTTCCATGTCCTTCGCGGTCAGCGCGGGCGCCGACAGGCCGCCGCCCTGGCGGTTGATCCCCTTGTTGTTCGACAGTTCGCCGCCCACCTTGACGGTCGTGTGGATCTCGTCGCCGAGCACGCGCTCGACGGTCAGCACGATCAGGCCGTCGTTCAGCAGCAGCAGATCGCCCGGCTTCAGGTCGCGCGGCAGTTCCTTGTAGTCGAGGCCGACGCGCTCGTCGTTGCCGAGCTCGCAACCGGCGTCGAGGATGAACGGCTGGCCCGGCGTCAGCGTCGTCTTGCCGTTCTCGAACTTGCCGACGCGGATCTTCGGGCCCTGGAGGTCGGCCATGATCGCGATCTCGCGGCCGACCCTGCGGGCGGCCTCGCGCACCATTTCGGCGCGCTGGCGGTGATCGTCGGCCGTGCCGTGCGAAAAATTGAGCCGCACGACGTCGAGGCCCGCCTGCATCATCTGCAGCAGAATCTCCGGCGAACTGGAAGCCGGGCCGATCGTGGCGACTATCTTGGTGGCGCGCTGCATGAAACTCCTCATCTGGATCAAGGTGGATGCGCTGGGTGAAACGCTGCGAGAGCCGGAAGCGGCGGGCCCAGCGGCGGCCGTTCCGGGGGGCGTGCCGGTGCTTGCGCCCGGCATCGCTTTGTTCTGAATCTCGTGGTGCTGCCCGACCGCGTCGCCGGCGGCCGCCGGTGCGCGCGAGGTGGAGTTCGCCCGCGCGGGCGCGCGTTTGCGCTTGCCCGCGCCGGCCGCCGGCTCCGCTTTCGCGGAGCGCGCGGCCTTCGTCACCCCTGCGCGCGCCGCCACGCTCAGGCCGCCCGCGTTTCCAGCACTTCCACCGCCGGCAGCTTCTTCCCCTCGAGGAACTCGAGGAAGGCGCCGCCGCCCGTCGAGATGTAGCTGACCTGGTCGTGGATGCCGTACTTCGCGATGGCCGCGAGCGTGTCGCCGCCGCCCGCGATCGAGAACGCGGACGATTTGGCGATCGCTTCGGCGAGCGTCTTGGTGCCGTTGCCGAACTGGTCGAACTCGAACACGCCGACCGGGCCGTTCCACACGATCGTGCCGGCCTTCTCGAGCTGGCTCGCGAGCGCCTTGGCCGTATCGGGGCCGATGTCGAGGATCATGTCGTCCGCCTCGATGTCGGCGACTGCCTTCACCGTGGCCGCGGCCGTCGGCGAGAATTCCTTCGCGGTGACGACGTCGGTCGGGATCGGCACCGACGCGCCGCGCTCGCGCGCTTCGTCGATGATCGCCTTCGCCTCGTTGACGAGGTCGGCTTCCGCCAGCGACTTGCCGATCGACAGGCCGGCCGCGAGCATGAACGTGTTCGCGATGCCGCCGCCGACGATCAGCTGGTCGACCTTGCCGGCCAGCGACTTCAGGATGGTCAGCTTGGTCGACACCTTCGAGCCGGCGACGATCGCCACCAGCGGGCGGGCCGGGTTGCCGAGCGCCTTGCCGAGCGCGTCGAGTTCGGCGGCCAGCAGCGGGCCCGCGCACGCGACCGGCGCGTACTTCGCGATGCCGTGCGTGGTCGCTTCCGCGCGGTGCGCGGTGCCGAACGCGTCGTTCACGTACACGTCGCAGAGCTTCGCCATCTTCTGGGCGAGTTCGTCCGAATTCTTCTTCTCGCCCTTGTTCACGCGGCAATTCTCGAGCAGCACGACCTGGCCGGGCGCGACGTTCACGCCGTTCTCGACCCAGTTGGAGACGAGCGGCACGTCGCGGCCGAGCAGCTCGGCGAGACGCTGCGCGACCGGCGCGAGCGAGTCTTCCGGCTTGAATTCGCCTTC
This sequence comes from Burkholderia sp. MSh2, assembly GCF_000731655.1. NCBI lineage: Bacteria > Pseudomonadati > Pseudomonadota > Betaproteobacteria > Burkholderiales > Burkholderiaceae > Burkholderia > Burkholderia sp. MSh2. The sequence continues at coordinate 21,376 of NZ_JPGM01000072.1, forward strand.
GGTCGGGCGGCCGAGGTGCGACGTGACCATCACGGCCGCGCCGGCGTCGAGCGCCGCCTGGATGGCCGGCACGGATGCGCGCACGCGCGTGTCCTCGGTGATGTTGCCCTGGTCGTCCTGCGGGACGTTCAGGTCGGCGCGGATGAATACCCGCTTGCCGGCGAGCTGGCCGGCGGCGATCAGGTCGGTAAGACGCTTGACTTGGCTCATGTTGAACAGATTGAAGTGGTGGATGGGGAAAGGGGGTTCACGCTGGACGTGCGCGGGCTGCCGCAAAAGGGCGCCGGATGCGGCCGTGGCTGGCGGTTCGCATGACGCGCACGGGTAAAAAATCTCGAACGGGCATTCTAGCCGATCCGCCCGGCAGACTGACCCGTGCAGCGGCGAATTCCGCCTATTTGGGATCGCGCGGGGCAACGGACACATTGCCGCAACGCGGCACCGCACGCGTGCGGGCGGCCGGCGCCCCGCAGGTGTGAGCGGCGGCCCATCAGAAGACGAGGCGCAGCACGGTGAACACGAGCATGCCGACGACGATCGTGCCCAGCATGCTGCGCCGCCACAGGAACCAGCCGAGGCCGGCGAGCGCCGCGTAAAACGGATGGTTGGACAGCGCGAACGACAGCCCGGCCGGCGTTTCGAGCACGTCGGGCAGCACGACGGCGACCAGCGCGGCGGCCGGCGCGTAGCGCATGGCGCGCTGCGCGCGCTCGGGCAGCACGGTGCGTTCGCCGCCGATCAGGAACAGCGCGCGCGTGAGGGCCGTGACGACCGTCATCCCGATGATGACGATCCAGATTTCCGTCGCGCTCATTCGCGTTCCCTTTCTTGCACGGTTTCGGTGCGGATGCGCCGCCAGTCGGCCCGCTCGACGAAGAAATCGGTGGAGCAGCCCGCCGCAAGCGCGGCGAGCACCGCGAGCGGCAGCGCGAGCCGGTACGGCAGGTCGAACGCGACGAGCGACACGACGCCCGCGACCGCGACGGCCGCGAGCGTCGAGCGGTTCGCCACCGCCGACACCATGATCGGGATCAGCGCGAGCGTGCCGGCCAGCTCCAGCCCCCAGCTCGCGGGAAAGACGCTCGCGAGCAGGATGCCGGCGAGCGACGACACCTGCCACGACAGCCAGCTCGCGAGCGCCATCCCCCAGAAATACGCTTCCTTGCCCGGCACGCGGCCGTATGCGAAGCCCTGTTTCTGGAACAGCAGATAGATCACGTCGCCGTTGAAATAGCCGATCGCGAGACGCCGCCACAGCGGCAGGTAGGAAAAATGGGGCGCCAGCCCGGCGCTGAAGATCACGAAGCGCGTGTTGACCATCGCCGCCGTGAGCAGCACGGTCCAGATCGGCAGCTTCGCCGCGAGGAGCGGCAGCACCGCGAGCTGCGACGAGCCCGCGTAGACGAGCAGCGACATCGCGCTCGCCTGCCCGATCGTCATCACCGACTTGCTCATCGCGATGCCCGTGACGAGCCCCCACGAGAAAATCGCCATCAGCGTCGGGGAATAGTCGCGCGCGCCCTGGATCAGCGCGAAGCGGTCGGTGGCGGACAATCGAGCGAGCATGGGCAGGCGGGCCGCGGCGGGCGGTTCGTCGGGACGCCGGCGCCTCCTGCCGGTGCGGCCCGTCATTATTGGAATCGGTACCGGACGATTATAGCGCCGCCCCCGCGCGGTCCGACCGGATCGTCGCCAAATGACGCTAAAATGAGCGTCTTTCCGGCTCAACGCTGCATACAACCGCATCCCAGGAGAAATCTATGTCAATGGCCGACCGCGACGGCAAGATCTGGATGGACGGCAAGCTGATCGACTGGCGCGACGCCAAGATCCACGTCCTGACCCACACGCTGCACTACGGCATGGGCGTCTTCGAGGGCGTGCGCGCGTACAAGTCGGCCGACGGCAGCACCGCGATCTTCCGCCTGTACGAGCACACGAAACGTCTGCTGAATTCGGCGAAGATCTTCCAGATGGACGTGCCGTTCGACCGCGAAACGCTCGAAGCCGCGCAGCTCGAGGTCGTACGCGAGAACAAGCTCGAATCGTGCTACCTGCGCCCGATCATCTGGGTCGGCTCGGAAAAGCTGGGCGTGGCCGCGAAGGGCAACACGATCCACGTCGCGATCGCCGCATGGCCGTGGGGCGCGTACCTCGGCGAGGACGGCCTCGCGAAGGGCATCCGCGTGAAGACGTCGTCGTTCACGCGCCACCACGTGAACGTGTCGATGGTGCGCGCGAAGGCGTCGGGCTGGTACGTGAACTCGATCCTGGCGAACCAGGAAGCGACGGCCGACGGCTACGACGAAGCGCTGCTGCTCGACGTCGACGGCTACGTGTCGGAAGGCTCCGGCGAGAACTTCTTCCTGGTGAACAACGGCAAGCTGTACACGCCCGACCTGTCGTCGTGCCTCGACGGCATCACGCGCGACACCGTCATCACGCTCGCGCGGGACGCCGGCATCGAGGTCATCGAAAAGCGCATCACGCGCGACGAGGTCTACACGGCCGACGAAGCGTTCTTCACCGGCACGGCCGCCGAAGTCACGCCGATCCGCGAGCTCGACAACCGCACCATCGGCAGCGGCGCGCGCGGCCCCGTCACGGAAAAGCTCCAGTCGGCGTTTTTCGATATCGTGTCGGGCAAGAATGCGAAGTACGCGCACTGGCTGACGAAGGTCTGAGCGCGCCGCGCCACCGACCGCCCCACAAAAGAGTGATAAGAGAAAGTCTCATGAGTGAAATCAAGGAAATGCCGCTGGTCGAGCTGACGGCCAAGGATCTTCCCGCCTACTGCCCGAACCCGGCCATGGCGCGCTGGAGCGCCCACCCGCGCGTCTTCATCGACGTTTCGCACGGCGAGGCGCGCTGCCCGTACTGCGGCACACGCTACAAGCTGCGCGACGGCGAGGTCGTCAAGGGCCACTGAGCCCCGGCGTCCGGGCCCGTGGGCCCGCCGACCCGCAAGGCGGCGCAGCCGGATTTCCGGCGCGCCGCCGTTCTCCATTCTGGCAACCCGAACGCGGCGCCCGAGCGCCGCGCTTCATCAAGACATCGGAAGTCGACCTGATGCGTCGAGCGCTGGTTATCGCACCGAACTGGATCGGTGACGCATTGATGGCGCAGCCGCTTTTTGCGCTGCTGAAAAAGCTCCATCCCCGCATCGCGATCGATGCCGTCGCACCCTCGTGGGTCGCGCCCGTGCTCGAGCGGATGCCCGAGATCCACGATGTCTACGCGACCGACCTCGCGCACGGCAAGCTGCAGCTGCTGCGCCGCTGGCAGCTCGCGAGCGACCTGCGCGACGTCGGCTACGACGCGGCGTACGTGCTGCCGAATTCGCTCAAGTCCGCGGTCGTCCCGTGGCTCGCGAACATCCCGCTGCGGATCGGCTACACCGGCGAGCACCGCTACGGGCTGTTGAACGTGCGCCACGCGAACCCCGACAAGTCGGGCGAGCGGCCGCCGATGACGACCCACTACGCGGCACTCGCGTACGCGCCGGGCGCGAAGCTGCCCGAGTCGATGAAGACGCTGCCCGCGCCGCGCCTCGACGCCGACCTGAACGAGACGGCGCGCGTGTCCGCCCGTTTCAATCTCGATACGCGCAAGCCGCTCGTCGTGTTCTGCCCGGGCGCCGAATACGGCCCGGCCAAGCGCTGGCCGCCCGAGCATTTCGCGTCGCTCGCCAACATCGTCCACCAGTCGTTCCCGTATACGCAGATCGTCGCGCTCGGCTCGCAGAAGGACGCCGCCGCCGCGCAGGCGATCGCCGACCATGCGCCGAACGTGCGCAACCTGTGCGGGCAGACGTCGCTGTCCGAGGCGTGCGCGCTGATCGCGCGCGCGAATGCGGTCGTCACCAACGATTCGGGGCTGATGCACGTGGCTGCCGCGCTGCGCCGGCCGCTCGTCGCGTTGTACGGATCGACCGATCCGCGCCACACCCCTCCGCTGTCGGACCTGGCGAAGGTACAATGGCTGCATCTCGAATGCAGTCCCTGCTTCGAACGCGAGTGCCCGCTCGGCCACCTGAAGTGCCTGCGCGAACTCGGTCCCGAGCAGGTATTCGGCGATTTGCGCGGCATGCTCGTCGGGCAGCGCTGACCCTGGCCGGCAGCGTCGCACGACGCGCCGGGCAATCCGATTCACCGGTGTGCGGCGGCCCCATGCGGGCCGCCGTGCTGAATACGGCGCGCGACGCGCGCGAGAGATAACCCCGATGCCACGTTTTGCCCGCCTCTTCGAAGCCGCCGCCGATACGCTGAACGCCTACTACCAGGCCGTCGCCGATGCCAATCTCGACGCGCTGCTGGGATTGTGGATCGACGAGGATTTCGCCAGCTGCGTATGGGCGGACGGCGAGCATCTGCACGGCCTCGACCAGATTCGCAGCGGGCTCGCCAACCGGCTCGCCACGCGCCCCGTGACGATCGAGCCGCTCGACATCCGCGTGTACGACAGCCTCGGCACCGTCGTCTATACGATCGCCGAGGCGCATCAGCAGGCCGACCTGACGGCCGAACCCGACATGGTTTTCGCGACGTACGTGATGATTCACGAACGCGGCGAGTGGCGCATCGCGCATATTCACGCGAGCCCGATTCCCGAACAGGCGGCCGGGCAGTTCGCCGCCAAGATCCGTCATGGTCAGGGCCCGCTGCACTGACGAAAAGACGCAACAACGCATACGCGGGGCGATCATGAGTACGGCTTCTCCGCCCACCTCGCCGCTGACCGGGGCCCCGGCCCCCGACGACGACACACTGCGCTATCGCGCACCGCGCTGGCTGCCCAACAGTCATGCGCAAACCATCGTGCCCGCGCTGTTCGCGCGACGCCCGGTCGTCGCCTACCGACGAGAGCGCTGGGAAACCCCCGATCACGACTTCATCGATCTCGACTGGGTCGCCCATCTCGACAGCGCGGCGCCGCCGCCCGACGCGCCGCTGTTCGTGCTGTTCCACGGCCTCGAAGGCAGCTCCGGCTCGCACTACGCGCTCGCGATGATGGCCGCCGCGCGCGCGAAGGGCTGGCATGCCGTCGTGCCGCACTTCCGCAGCTGCAGCGGCGAGATCAACCGCCAGCCGCGCTTCTACCATCTCGCCGACAGCGCCGAAGTCGACTGGATCCTGCGCCGGCTCGCCGCGCAGCATCGCGGGCCGCTGGTCGCGGCCGGCGTGTCGCTCGGCGGCAACGTGCTGCTGCGCTGGCTCGGCGAGCATCGCAGCGACACGTCGATCCTGCGCGCCGCCGCCGCGATCTCGACGCCGATCGACGTCCACGCGGGCGGCCGCGCGCTGTCGCAGGGGTTCGCGATGGTCTACACGCGCAGCTTCCTGAAGACGCTCAAGCGCAAGGCGCTCGCGAAGCTCGACCAGTACCCGGGGCTGTTCGACCGCGAGGCGATGCTGCAGTCCGTCACGATGCGCGACTTCGACGAGGTCGTGACCGCGCCGCTGCACGGCTTCGCGAACGCGGACGACTACTGGACCAAGGCGACGACGCGGCCGCTGCTGCCGGCGATCGACGTGCCGACGCTGATTCTCAACGCCCGCAACGACCCGTTCCTGCCCGAATCGGCGCTGCCGGGGCCGGCCGACGTGTCGCCGGCCGTCGAGCTCGACCAGCCGGCGGACGGCGGCCACGCGGGATTCATGACCGGGCCGTTCCCCGGCCGTCTCGACTGGCTGTCGGCGCGGGTGTTCGGCTATTGCTCCAAATTCGTCGACCATGGATGACATCGTCAGGCAGGCAATCGCGAAGTGGCCGAACGTGCCGCACTGCACGGGCTGGCTGCTGCTCGACCGGCGCGGCGAGTGGCGGCTGCGCGACGACGCGGCGCAGGCGGCCGGCGAGCTCGGCTCGCCCATCCGGCATGCGGCGCTGAACGCGTTCATCGGCCGCAACTACGAATGCGACGCGCAAGGCCGGTGGTTCTTCCAGAACGGGCCGCAGCGCGTGTACGTCGAGCTTGCCTATACGCCGTGGGTCGTCCGGCTCGCCGAACGCGACGGGGCGCTCACGCTCGCCGACCAGACCGGCGCGCCGTTCGAGCCGGATGCAGGATGGCTCGACGACGCGGGCGGCGTGCTGTTCCGCGCGGCCGGCTCGCCGGCGCGGGTCGCGGCGCTGCACGATCACGACCTCGGGCTGTTTGCCGACCACGCGGATTTCGACGCCGCGCCACCCGTGCTGCGCTGGCGCGACGGCCGCACGCTGCCGCTGGGCAGCATCGCGTGCGCTGACGTGCCCGCGCGGTTCGGCTACGTCGCAAGCCCGGCGCGGCAGGCATGCGACGCAGCCGGCGACGGCTGACCCGCAGCCCGCCCCGCGCGCAGGCCGCTACCCGCGGCCGTTCTTCTCGTCGTCGCGCTCCTCCTTGTAACGCGCCTCGAATTCCAGCAGCCGCGCGCCGATGATCGACTGCTCGTAGAACGAGACGTCCTTCGTGTCGCGCGCTTCCTTCAGCTGGCGAATGGCCGACGGCCAGGCGCCGTCGAGCGCGAGTTTCTCCGCGAGCGCCCGGCGCCGCGCGAGCACGTCGCCCTTGCCATCGCTCGCCTTCGCGAGATAGTCCCACCAGTCCGGCTGCTCGGGATCGGCCTTCGCCTGCGCGCGGGCGAGCGCCTGCGCTTCGGCGAAGCGGCGCGCGGCGATCAACGCCTGCAGGTGCGCGACGATCGCCGCGTGCGACGCCGGCCAGCGCCGCTGCGCGAGCGCCGCGAGCCGCACCGCGTCGTCGGTCCGCCCCGCGCGGCGCGCGATCTCGGCGGCCAGCACGTCGAGGCTCGGCGAACTCGTCGCCGGATCGTCGTCGCGCCGCTCGCGCGCCTCGAACGCGGTGCGCGCCGACGCGAGCGCCTTGCCGGCCGCGTCGTATTCGCCGAGCTGCGCGCTCGCGAGCGCGATGCCGTACCAGTTCGCCGCGACGTTCGGCGCCGTGCGATCGCCGATCTCGAACTGCATCCGGCGCGCCTCGACCGCGATGTCGGTCGGCGCGCGGTTCTGCAGGACGCGCAGCCGGGCGCGCACGAAGCCGTACTCGGCCGACTGGCGCGGCTGCCGGTAAGGCGCGCGGCGCGCGCGATCCTCCATGTCGGCGATCCGTTCGCCGGTCAGCGGGTGCGTGCGCGCATAGGCCGGCACGCCCGCATCGCCCATCGACGCACGGTCGAGCCGTTCGAAGAAGCCCGGCATCCCGTAAGGATCGTAGCCCGCGCCCGCGAGCAGCTGGAAACCGACGCGATCGGCCTCGCGCTCGGCCGACCGCGAGAAACGCAACTGGTTGTCCACCGCGTAGGCCTGCCCGCCCACCGCGATCGCGCTGCCGAGGTCGCCGCTTCTCGCGAGCACGCCGGCCAGCACGCCGAGCAGCATCGTCGCGAGCGCCGTATAGCCGGTCTTCTCGCTCGCGCCGATCATCCGCGCGATGTGCCGCTGCAGTACGTGGCCCATCTCGTGGCCGACCACCGACGCCAGCTCCGACTCCGTCTGCGTCGTGACGACGAGCCCGCTGTTGATCCCGATGAAACCGCCCGGCATCGAGAACGCGTTGATCTGCGGATCGCGCACCGGGAACAGGTCGAAATCCGGCATATAGCCGCCGATGAAGCGCGCGGCGGCCGCGGCCGCGAGCCGCACCGCCATCGCGTTCAGATAGTCGCGCACGAGCCAGTCGTCGAGATAGTCGGGATCGCGCCGCACCTCGCGCATCACGCGCTCGCCGAGCTGACGCTCGGCCCGGGGCGTCAGCGAGCCGCCGGAACCGTCGCCGAGATCGGGCAGTTCGAGCGCGCGAAGCGGCGCGCGCAGGCTCGCGGCCGGCGCCGACGCGCCGCCCGCGCCCGACAACCGGCTCTCCGCGCCGCCGTACGTGCCGAACACGCCGGTCGCGATGCCGGACGGCACGGTGGAAATCGACGGCGCGCCACCGGCCCCCGGCTCGAGCGGCGGCGCGGACGCACGCTGCGCATGGCTGCTCGGCGGCAATGCGAGCACCGCCGACAGCGACACGGCAAGCAACTGTTTGACACGCATGGCAGGATGAAAACGACGCCGTCCGCGCGCCGGGCGCGCATCGCGGCGTTTGGTCTGAATATTCGGGTCATTGTACCGGCGGCGCGGCGACTGTCCCGTGTCGCACGGGCGTCGTCTGCGCCCCCGTCAACGCGGACGCCGCTGCTATGATAGGCGCCCGTTGCAACGGAGCACGACATGTCAGGACTCACCCATTTCGATGCCGCCGGCCATGCGCACATGGTCGACGTCGGCGACAAGCAGGAAACCCGGCGCATCGCGATCGCGCGCGGCACGATCCGGATGCTGCCGGCCACGTTCGCGCTCATCCGCGACGGCAAGGCCAAGAAAGGCGACGTACTCGGCGTCGCACGCATCGCCGCGATCCAGGGCGCCAAGCGCACGGCCGACCTCATCCCGCTGTGCCACCCGCTCGCACTGACGCGCGTGGCCGTCGACTTCGAACTCGACGACGCGCTGCCGGGCGTGCACTGCGTCGTGCAGGTCGAGACGTTCGGGCGGACCGGCGTCGAAATGGAAGCCCTGACCGCCGTGCAGGTCGGGCTGCTGACCGTCTACGACATGTGCAAGGCCGTCGATCGCGGGATGGTGATCACCGACGTGAGCGTGCGCGAGAAACGCGGCGGCAAGTCGGGGGACTGGAAAGCCGAAGACGTGGCGGGTTGAACGCCAGTGGCCGCGACGGCGGCCACTCACGGAGCAACGTCGGCCGTAACGATTGCCCGTTCGAACGATAGAAAACCACAAGAACAGTCACAACAATGAAGAATCCCGCGCTGAAATACGCCGCACCGCTGCTGTGCGCGCTCTCCCTGCTGCCGGTCGCCGCTTCGGCCGCCGGCGCCTGCCCCGCCGCCGACACCGCCGCGCGCGCGGCCATCGACGCGCAGCACCGCGTACAGAAGATCCGCAATCCGCAGAGCGACGGCGGCGGCGTCCCCATTTCTCCGCCACTGCGCGACGCACTGCGTGCGTACAAGCAGGCGCTCGTCGGCGCGATCGATGCGCGGCTCGCGTGCAGCGACGAACAGGCCGACCCGGCCGTGCTGAAACGCACGCTCGCAGCTGCGCTCGGCGTGCCGGCCCGGCCCGTCCAGCCGAAAGACGGCGAATCGGCGTTCGGCCGCAATCCCGAGATCGAAGTCGAACGCGGCGGCACGTCGCGCCCGCTGATCTTCGTGCGCGCCGGCTTCGACATCGAATGCGGCGACGACAACCTGCTGACCGCCTACGCGTGGGAAAGCGGCGGCTGGCGGCGCGTGCTGCGCTGGCAGGCCGACGACTACAAGGACATCGACGGCGCGTACGGCAGCGGTTTCTGGTTCTCCGCGCTGCCCGGCGGGCAGGTCGCGGTCGTCCACGGCACGCCGTGGTGCGCGTCGCGCTGGAGCCAGTTCGGCGCGGACGTGATCGCGCCGGCCAACGGCTCGACCGCGCAACGCACGCTGTTCCATTCCGCGAACGACTACGTGATCGACGAAAACCCGATCCGGTTCAAGGTGCGCCCCGACGGCTTCGAGGTGCGCATGATGGTCAGCTCGAGGGACACCGAGGTGATGACGCGGCCGGGCATCTTCCGCTATCGCGTCGACGGCGGCGCCGTGCAGCGCGTACAGCCCGTCGCCGTCAACGGCCGCGATTTCGTCGACGAATGGCTGAAGGTCGACGATGCGCAGGCGCGCGAATGGAGCGAGCCCACCACCGCCGCCGCCGCGCAGAAAGGCCGGCAGGCATTCGACAAGGCCAGCAAGGTATCCGGTATCGGGTTCGCGTACGGCCCGGTGCGCAGCTGCTCGGACAGCAAGGACCGCTTTCAGGTCGAACTCGACCTGACGGGCACGACCGGGGACACGATTGCGCGGCACTATGCGCTGATTCGCCAGGAACGCAACGGGTTCACGCTGCTCGGGCTGAGTACGACGGCCGAGCCGGCTTGCCGCGGCGCGGACCTGATGCCGAAGCGCTGAACGTCGGGCGCGCGCCGCAACGACTGTCGACGGCGACGCCCGCTGGCGCGGCTGGCCGGGAACGAAGCCGGACGGCGCGCCGCCCGCACGTCATTCGCCGCGCTGCGGCTCGAATATGAACGGCTGGGTCAGCAGGAACGGGTTCGCGGTCGCGCCCGTCTGCACGCAGGTCGCGTGCGTCATTGCGTCGACGGCCGCACGATCGGCCGCCGCATTGCGGCTGCTCGTCGTCACGGTGACGTTCTGCGCTTCGCCGGACGTCGTCATCAGCGCGCGCACCAGCACGGTCGCCTGGCGCGTGAGCGGCTTCGCGGTGTCCGGATAGACGGCGCGCGGAATGTGGCAGGTCAGCTTGCTTTCCTGCGACGACGACAGCATCGCGCAGCCGGAAAACAGCATCGCGACGGCTGGCAGGATCAGGTAGGTCGGGCGAATGGCCATGGTCGAATATCGTGCTTCAGCACTGTTTCGGACGATCGCGCCGCGCACCGGAGAACATTGCCCGGTACGCATCGCATGCGTCACACCGCGCCGCGGCCATCGGACCGGCGCCCCGTTACGGCCGCACGGCCGATCGATGCCCGGCCGCGATCCTGCGTAGCGACTTCCCCGGATGGCCGGGGTGTTGCCTGTACGTGCGCCGGCCGGACCTCATGCGGGCCGGCCCGCGAACGCTTGCGCGCATTGTGCACGCGCCCTTCGATACATGGCGGCGATTTGACAATGGTTGACGCGAATCGCCGCACATTCGGCCGGAATCCGCGCAAACCACGAGGTAATCGCTGCCGGGCCGGATTCTCGCCGGGCTGCATGGCCCGACACGCGCGCCCGCTTCATCGCGAAACCGCGAACGCCGGCACGCCCGCTCCGGCAAACGCCGCGCGCGTCAATCCGAATCGTCGTCGTCCGTATCGTCGGCCGCGTCGTCCGGCACCTCGCCGTACTTCGCGACGACGGCCGCCTTGAACGTCTTCAGTGCCGGCTGCTGGTCGCACAGCCTGTACAGCGACGCCAGCTGTTGCGGCCAGTCCTTCAGTTCCTTCGCAAACACGTGCAGGCGCGCGACGGTATCGAGCGCGTCGGCCTGGCGGCCCGCCAGCGCCTGCAGCACCGCATAGCGGCGCAGCACCGTCTCGCCGGGCAGCAGCGCGATCGCACGCTCGTGCGCGGCGAGCTTGGCCGGCAGGTCGTCCGGCGAAAGCGGCAGCAGCGTCGCCGCGCCGTAATTGCCCCAGGCGCCGAACAGCAGCGACGGCGCGTCGCGATATTGCGCGGCCGGATCGCTGCCGTAATACAACACTTCCGCGCGCTGGTAGTCGCGCAGCACGGGCACCGCCGCCAGCACGCCGCCGACCGACAGCACCGCGAACAGCCCGAACGCCGCGCGCCCCGGCAGCAGGCGCAACGGCTTCACGTCGAGCAGGCCGATCACGAACATCGCCGGCAACAGGAAGAACATGTACTGCTGCGGATACTCGACCAGCGCATGCATCAGCACGATGCCGATCAGCGCGAAACCGAACACGCGCATGCTCGACTGCGGCGCGCGCAGCGCGCGCACGAACCACATCACGAGCGTGACGACGAGCACGCCCAGGCCGACGAGCCCGGACTTCGCGAGCAGGTCGATGAAGATGTCGTGCGAGTTGTTGGCGATCTCGACGCCGCCGAGCGCGCGCACGAGCGCGAACTGGTGCGACGGGAATTCGCCCCAGCCGACGCCGAGCAGCGGATGCTCGCGGAACATCGCAAGCCCGTACTTCCACAATGCGAGGCGAGGCGCGATCTGCCCTGCGTCGCGCATCCGGTCGGCCGCCGATTCCGCGAGATTCAGGTGATAGTGCAGGTTGGCCCAGCGCACCGCGACGTTCACCACGACGAACATGAGCGCGAGCACGACCGGTATCAGCCAAGCGCGCGCATTGCCCGGCGCGCGGCGCGATTCGAGCCGCGCCATCCAGAAGCCCGCGACGACCGTCACCGCGACCTGCAGCCACGGCCCGCGCGACACCGTCAGCGCGAGACCGACCGACAGCACGACCGACAGCGCGAACCACGCCCATACCGCGAGCCGACGCGTCTGCACGAGATACAGCGCGCCCGCGAGCGCGAACGCGATGTAGCTGGCCAGGTGGTTCGCCTGTGCCATGTTGCCGTACGGGCGGCGATCGACCGCGACGTTGTACATCACGACGAACGGCGTCAAAACCGATTCGAGGTGAAACAGCTGCGCGATCTGGGTGCCGACCGCGAACACGCCGCCGATGAGCAGCGCGCCGGCCATCATCCGCGACACGGCCTCGGCCAGCCCGTCGCGCGCCAGTGCATAGCCGGACTGCATCGCGACCAGCGCGGCCGCCAGATAGCCAACCGCCAGCCAGTTCATCGACGGCACCTTGAGCGGGATCAGCGCGACCTGCGCGACCAGCACCACGGCGAATCCGAGCGGCGCGAGGAACGCCGCCGGTGCGGCAAACGGCTCGGCCGGACGCCCCGTGCGCGCGAGCAGCATGACGGACACGCCCACCAGCAGATACAGCACCAGCGCGGAAAACTCGGAATAGAAGGTCGGGATCGGATACGTGTGATTCGTGATCGCGTACGGCACGATCAGGGCGACAGCCAGCGCAACGAGCGGCAACGAACGGGAAAAAGTAGAAGGCATGAGCGAACCGGATGTCAGCAACCGGCGCACTATACAAAACTTTCCCTACTCTGTGCGGTGCCGTCGCACCGCGACGCGACTCCCGGCTGGCGCCCCGGTCGACCGAAGCGCCAGCCGGCGAGCCGCGCGCGCCGCGCCTCACCGCCGCCGGCCCTACGCGCGGCACTCGGCCGGCGCGTATTTCGCGGGCAGCGTCGCGGCGTCGCCCGGCAGCGGCCCGGCGCCCGGCGCCGGCAGCGACGACGCATCCTTGCCGGCGGCGAAGCATTCCCACGCGATCGCGCCGGCCTGCATCGCGCCCTTTTTGAGGGGTACGCGCGCGGAAGGCGCGTCGGCCTTGTCGGGCGCCGACGGCACGAGCACCAGCGTATTCGCGCCGGCCGCGGCGACGCGGGTGGTGAACGCAACCGTGATCTGACCGGTCTCGCCGTCGATCGCGACGGATTCGACGTTGCGGGTTGCAGTCGGCGGGTTGTACCCGCCGTCGAGGCTCGCGCCGCTCGCGGCGTTGTCGGCAACCGCGAGCCGCGCGGACGACGCGAGCGCCAGCCCCTCGCCGACGCGCGAACGCGCCAGGTAATCCTGGTACGCGGGAATCGCATAGGCCGCGACGACGCCGACGATCGCCAGCACGATCATCAGTTCGATCAGCGTGAAGCCGGCCGGCCGCCAGCGCGGCACAGGCCGGTTCGCGCGCCGCAGATCGGCGACGACGCGACGGAACAGGGAAACGGAAAAGGCTTCGAACATGGCAGGCTCCGGAAACGAAAAACGCCTGCCGATGGAGGCAGGCGTCTCGATCGTAGCCAGCGGGCCCCGAATCCGGCAGTCGGCCGGATGGCCAGTGTCAGCGCGCGTGCGGTGCGTCGCCGCGCCGCCTCAGCGCGGAGCCGATCGCCACGACGAACAGCGCGCCCGCGATGCTCGCGCCATAGAGCGCCGTGGGCGTATCGAGCTCCGGCCAGCGATCGCCGACCGGGTCGTTCACGATCAGCCCGCCCGCGATCCAGCCGAGCAGCGCCGCGCCGAACGTGACGACGATCGGAAAGCGGTCGAGCAGCTTCAGCACCAGCGTGCTGCCCCACACGATGATCGGCACGCTGACGACGAGCCCGAAGATCACGAGCGCGATCCGGTGCGACGGATCGGCCTGCTCGGCCGCGCCGGCGATCGCGATCACGTTGTCGAGGCTCATCACCGCATCGGCGATCACGATCGTCTTCACGGCATCCCACAGGCGGTCGGCCGGCTTGATGTGATCGTGCGCGTCGGCGGCCGGCGCCATCAGCTTGATGCCGATCCACAGCAGGAGCAGCCCGCCGCCGAGTTTCAGGAACGGCACGTCGAGCAGCGCGACCGCGAACGTGATCAGCGCGATGCGCAGCAGGATCGCCCCCGCGGTGCCCCAGATGACGCCGCGCAGCCGCTGGTTGGCCGGCAGGTTGCGGCAAGCGAGCGCGATCACGACCGCGTTGTCGCCGCCGAGCAGGATATCGATGATGACGATCTGGAGAACGGCGCCCCAGTGCAGCGACGTCAGGAATTCGAGCATGGCGGTGACAGGCAGGACGACGGCCGCCCGGCGGGCGACCTGGTTCATCGCCGGCACATGCGTGATACATGCCCGGCGCTTACAAAATCATTGCGCGAGCATAACAAAAAACGCCGGCAAAGCCGGCGTTTTCTGCAGGACGAAACCAGCGGAAATATTACAGCGCCTTTTTCAGCAGGCGCCCCATTTCCGACGGGTTGCGCGTGACGGTGATGCCGCACGCTTCCATGATTTCCAGCTTCGCCTCGGCCGTATCCGCACCGCCCGAGATCAGCGCGCCGGCGTGGCCCATGCGCTTGCCCGGAGGCGCCGTGACACCGGCGATGAAGCCGACGACCGGCTTCTTCATGTTGTCCTTGATCCACTCGGCCGCATTGGCTTCGTCCGGACCGCCGATTTCGCCGATCATCACGACCGCATCCGTATCCGGATCGTCGTTGAACATCTTCATGACGTCGATGTGCTTCAGACCGTTGATCGGGTCGCCGCCGATGCCGACTGCCGACGACTGGCCGAGGCCGAGTGCCGTCAGCTGCGCAACGGCTTCATACGTCAGCGTGCCCGAACGCGACACGACGCCGATGCGGCCCTTGCGGTGGATGTGACCCGGCATGATGCCGATCTTCAGTTCGTCCGGCGTGATCGTGCCCGGGCAGTTCGGCCCGAGCAGCAGCGTCTTGCGGCCTTCGCGACGCATGCGGTCCTTCACTTCGATCATGTCGCGTACGGGGATGCCTTCCGTGATGCAGATCGCGAGATCGAGGTCGGCTTCGACCGCTTCCCAGATCGCAGCGGCTGCACCTGCCGGCGGAACGTAGATGACCGACACGGTCGCGCCGGTTTCCGCCTTCGCTTCCTTGACGCTTGCGTAGATCGGAATGCCTTCGAAATCTTCGCCGGCCTTCTTCGGGTTCACGCCCGCGACGAATGCTTCGCGGCCGTTTGCGTATTCACGGCAGGCGCGCGTATGGAACTGACCGGTCTTGCCGGTAATGCCCTGCGTGATGACCTTCGTGTCCTTGTTGATCAGAATCGACATGTATTTTGACCTCTGTTCGATTGGCGTCGCGAGCTGACCGCGCCGCCATGCGTGTTCATTGAGCGCGCGCTTACTTGCCTGCGGCAGCCGCGACCACCTTCTGCGCGGCTTCTTCCATGCTGTCCGCCGAGATGATCGGCAGGCCCGAGTCGGCCAGCATCTTCTTGCCGAGGTCCTCGTTCGTGCCCTTCATGCGCACGACGAGCGGCACGTTCAGGTTCACGGCCTTCGAACCGGCGATCACGCCTTCCGCGATCACGTCGCAGCGCATGATGCCGCCGAAGATGTTCACGAGGATCGCCTTCAGATCCGGGTTCTTCAGCATCAGCTTGAACGCTTCCGTGACCTTCTCGGTCGTTGCGCCGCCGCCGACGTCCAGGAAGTTCGCCGGTTCGCCGCCGAACAGCTTGATGGTGTCCATCGTCGCCATCGCGAGGCCTGCGCCGTTCACGAGACAGCCGATGTTGCCGTCGAGCGAGATGTACGCGAGGTCGAACTTCGACGCTTCGATTTCAGCCGGATCTTCTTCGTCCAGATCGCGGTACGCGACGATTTCCGGGTGGCGGAACAGCGCGTTCGAGTCGAAGTTGAACTTCGCGTCGAGTGCGGTGACCGTGCCGTTGCCGGAGACGTTCAGCGGGTTGATTTCAGCCAGCGACGCGTCGGTTTCCCAGAATGCCTTGTACAGGCCTTGCAGGATCGCGCGTGCTTGCGGAATCGAAGCAGCCGGCACGCCGATCTTCGCGGCGAGATCGTCGGCCTGGGCGTCGAGCAGACCGGTCGACGGCTCCACGATGACCTTGTGGATCAGTTCCGGGTGCTTCTCGGCCACTTCCTCGATGTCCATGCCGCCTTCGCTCGAACCCATCAGGACGATCTTTTGCGACACGCGATCGACGACGAGGCTGACATACAGTTCCTGCTTGATGTCGGCGCCTTCTTCGATCATCAGACGGTTGACCTTCTGGCCTTCCGGACCGGTCTGGTGCGTGACGAGCTGCATGCCGAGGATCTGGTTCGCGTATTCGCGGACCTGCTCGATCGACTTCGCCACCTTCACGCCGCCGCCCTTGCCGCGGCCACCCGCGTGAATCTGGGCCTTCACGACCCAAACCGGGCCGCCCAGCTCTTCCGCCACCTTGACGGCTTCGTCCACCGAGAACGCCGGCTTGCCGCGCGGTACCGCGACTCCGAATTTCCGCAGGATTTCCTTACCCTGGTACTCGTGAATCTTCATGCGTGATTCCCTTCAGTCTGAGAGTTGGATGAAAAGTCGCTTAAGACGCTTCTTCGAATGATTTCCGTTCATTCCTTCGTGCTGCCCTCACCGGGCAGGTCCGGCCGGCTCGCGCCATACCAGCGCGGGTAGTACTGCCGCACGACCTCGCCGTCGAACCGCAGCGCCCGGCAGCGGCCGAGCTGGAAAGGCGGTTCGGCATGCACGCCGTCATGATCCGGCCCTTCACCGCCCTCCTCGCGCACGTTCCACACGTCACCGGCGAACGCCTGGATCGCTGCGGTCGGCAGCACGGCGCACAGTTCGGTGAGATGGGAACAGCCTGCGACGCCGGCGAGAAGCCGGCTCGCATCGCGGCGGAAATGGCGGAAGAGATTGAGCCCGATGAGGGCCCGATAGGCGGGAGGAGCGGATTGACACTGACCGGGATAGGGCACCCATTCCGAAGACGCTTCGGCGTCGACGACATTGAGTTCACGATCGATAGTCACGCGCAGCCAGAGTTCGTGGATCGGCAGGCCCTGGGGCCGGATGCCCGACGCAAGCGCGACATCGCGCGGCTTGTGGTCGGTCAGGCAGGCTTCGATATCCCACAAGCCGTCGCCGCGCTCGTAAGCTTCCGCTCGGATTGCGCGTCGATGTCGCAACTGACGGGGCACGGGCTCGGATAGCGGCATGCTGGAGGTTGAGGCCGAAGAGGAAAACCCATGAATTTTAGCATATTGGGTATTTGAGACAGTTTGACGCGACGGCGGGTATTCCCGCCTGTCCGGAAGCGGTTGCATTGCAGCAAAATCGCGCGCCACGCGCGCGATCGGCCTGCTCAGTCGTCGATCGGGAAATCGTCGCCGACCTTCAGCAACTTCACGATGGTCGCGCTCGAGAAGCCGCGCGCGGCCAGAAAGCGCGCCTGCTTCGCACGCTCGGCCGGCGTTTGCGGCAGTGCACCGAATTTCTTGCGCCAGACGGCCTGCGCACGCGCCCATTCGGTCTCGCGAAGCTGGGTACTCACCTCTTCGACGAGCGTGTCGCCGACCGCATGGCGCTTCAGTTCGCTGACGATGCGCGCGACGCCGACACGCGACCCGCGGCGATGCACGAGGCTCTCGGCAAAGCGCGCGTCGGACAGCCAGCCTTCCTTTTCGAGTGCATCGAGCACCGGCTCGATGGATTCGTCTTCGCCGGCGTAGGGTGCGAGCTTGCGTGCGAGTTCCGCGCGGCTGTATTCGCGCCTGGACAGATAGCCGAGCGCGCGGCCCTTCAACGACCGCGGCGGCTTCGACGATTTGCGCTCGCCCGTGCCCGGCGCATCGCCGGACGAAGCGCCGGCGGAAGTGCCGGACGCGCGGCGCGTGCGGCGCGGATGTTGGCTGCTGCGCGTATAGACGTCTTCCCTGGCCGGCGACGCCGCACCGGATGCACGATCGCCCGGAAAACTGACGCCGGAAACACGCCGACGGGAGCGGTCGTGCGCATCGAACGATTCGTCGTCGTCGAACGGATCGTCCGGCGCGGCAATCTCAAACGAAACGAGGGCATCGTCGGATGCCCTCGTCGCGGTGCGGCCTGCGGCATCGCTGCCTGCAGGCCGCCGGTTGGCGCCCGAGGATCCCGCTCGCCGGCCGGAGCGACCCGCCGCTTCGGGCGCGTCGCTCTCTTCCGGTTCGCCAGCCTGACCTCGGCGCCCGACCATCACTCTTCTTCGTCCATCGCCTCGGCTTCGTCGTGGCCGACACCATCCGGCATGGCGGCAACGCCGAGCGATTCACGGATGCGGTTCTCGATCTCGAGCGCGATTTCCGGATTCTCGCGCAGGAATTCACGCGCGTTGTCCTTGCCCTGACCGATCTTCTCGCCGTTGTAGCTGTACCAGGCGCCGGCCTTGTCGACGATCTTCGCCTGCACGCCGAGATCGATGATTTCGCCCTGACGCGAGATGCCTTCGCCGTACAGGATGTCGAAGATCGCTTCGCGGAACGGAGGCGACACCTTGTTCTTGACGACCTTCACGCGGGTTTCGTTGCCGATCACCTCGTCGTTCTTCTTGATCGAGCCGATCCGGCGGATGTCCAGACGCACCGACGAGTAGAACTTGAGCGCATTGCCGCCCGTCGTGGTTTCCGGGTTGCCGAACATCACGCCGATCTTCATCCGGATCTGGTTGATGAAGATCACGAGGCAGTTCGTGCGCTTGATCGTGCCGGTCAGCTTGCGCAGCGCCTGCGACATCAGGCGGGCCTGCAGACCCGGCAGCGAATCGCCCATCTCGCCTTCGATTTCGGCCTTCGGCACGAGCGCCGCGACCGAGTCGATGACGATCATGTCGATCGAGCCCGAGCGCACCAGTGCGTCGGTGATTTCGAGCGCCTGCTCGCCGGTGTCCGGCTGCGAGATCAGCAGCTCCGGCACGTTCACGCCGAGCTTCGCGGCATATTGAACGTCGAGCGCGTGCTCGGCGTCGATGAACGCCGCGGTGCCGCCGATCTTCTGCAGTTCGGCGATGACCTGCAGCGTGAGTGTGGTTTTACCGGACGATTCCGGACCGTAGATCTCGACGACCCGGCCGCGCGGCAGGCCGCCGACGCCCAGCGCGATATCGAGACCGAGCGAGCCCGTGGACACGACCTGGATGTTTTCGGTCGCCTCGCCGTCGCCCATGCGCATGATCGAGCCCTTGCCGAACTGCTTCTCGATCTGGGCAAGCGCGGCGGCCAGCGCCTTGCTCTTCTCGGCGGTCATCCCGGAGCCCTTCTTGCTATCTTCCATGAATCGTCCTTTGCTATGATGAGCAGCGTCTGTTAAAGGCGCGCCCGCTTTCAAGCGCCGCCCACGAATGCAGACACTGTATAAAAAAACAGTGTTTTGTGCAAGCCCGCAATGCAGGCTGCGTTGTACACGAATCACTTCGGAGACAGCCGGCCGGCGCGAACGCCCTGCCGGCCATCGGTCAGCACCATGCGAATTCTCATCGCGGAAGACGACAGCATACTCGCGGACGGCCTCACCCGGTCACTCCGCCAATCGGGCTATGCGGTCGACCACGTGAAGAACGGCGTCGACGCCGATACGGCGCTGTCGATGCAGACCTTCGACCTGCTGATCCTCGATCTCGGGCTGCCGAAGATGTCAGGGCTCGAGGTGCTCAAGCGGCTGCGCGCCCGCAATTCCAACCTCCCCGTGCTGATCCTCACCGCCGCCGACAGCGTCGACGAGCGCGTGAAGGGGCTCGACCTCGGCGCCGACGACTACATGGCCAAGCCGTTCGCACTCAACGAGCTCGAGGCGCGCGTGCGCGCGCTGACCCGGCGCGGCGCGGGCGGCGGCCCGACCGTCGTGCGCCACGGCTCGCTCGCGTTCGACCAGGTCGGCCGCATCGCCTATGCGAACGATCACGTGCTCGATCTTTCGGCGCGCGAACTCGGCCTGCTCGAAGTGCTGCTGCAGCGGATCGGCCGGCTCGTGTCGAAGGAACAGCTCGTCGACCATCTGTGCGAATGGGGCGAGGAAGTCAGCAACAACGCGATCGAAGTCTACGTGCACCGGCTGCGCAAGAAGATCGAACCGAGCGGCGTCCGGATCTCGACCGTGCGCGGCCTCGGCTATTGCCTCGAGAAAGTCGCGCCCGCCGCGCCGGCCGACGCGACGGCGCCCCAGCCCGCGGTGGCCGGCACGCCGCTGCGCTGACACCGCGCGTCGTCGCGATGGCCACGCCGGCCCCTTCCCGCCACTCGACCGGCGCGCCGCAGTCGGCCGCCGACGAGGCGCGCGACGCGCGCTACGAGAACCCGTTCGCGCCGCCCGACGCAACCGATGCGCCCGAGGCGCCGCGCCCGCGCTCGCTGTTCGGCGAGATCCTCGACTGGATGCTCGCACCGCTGCTGCTCCTGTGGCCGATGAGCATCGCCGTCACCTATCTCGTCGCAAAAACGATCGCGAACGGCCCGTTCGACCGCTCGCTCGAGACCAACGCCTACGTGCTCGCGCGGCAGATTCATCCGGTCAACGGCGTGGCCGAGCTGACGCTGCCGGAGCAGACCCGCGACTTCCTGCGCGCGGACAACGTCGACAGCGTTTACTTCCAGGTGCTCGGCACGCGCGGCGAGCTGGTCGCGGGCGAGGCAGACATGCCGCTGCCGCGCGACGAGGACCGCCCGCCGCCCGGCGTCGTCGTGTTTCGCGACGACCTGCTGCGCGGCAACGACGTGCGCGTCGCGTATACGACGGTCGCGCTGCCGCAAGCGAGCGGCACGCAGCCCGTGCTCGTGCAGGTCGGCGAAACGCTGGACAAGCGCAACGCGCTCGCGAACGACATCATCAAGGGTGTGATCCTGCCGCAGTTCGTGATCCTGCCGCTCGCGATCCTGCTGGTCTGGTTCGGCCTGTCGCGCGGGCTCGCGCCGCTCAACGCGCTGCAGGCGCACATCCGCGCCCGGCGGCCCGACGACCTGTCGCCCGTCGAGGCGCAGCGCGCGCCGCCCGAGATCGAGCCGCTCGTCACGTCGTTCAACGACCTGCTCGCGCGCCTCGAACAGAACATGGCGCTGCAGAAGCGCTTCATCGCCGACGCCGCGCACCAGATGAAGACGCCGCTCGCGGGCCTGCGCACGCAGGCCGAGTTCGCCCTGCGCCACCCCGTCCCGCCCGACGTGCAGCGCTCGCTCGAACAGATCGCGACGAGCTCCGAACAGGCCGCGCGGCTCGTCACGCAACTGCTCGCGCTGGCGCGCGCCGAGAACCGCGCCAGCGGGCTGACCTTCGAGCCGGTCGAGATTGCCGCGCTGGCGCGCCGCGCCGTACGCGACTGGGTGCAGGCCGCGCTCGCGAAGCGGATGGATCTCGGCTACGAAGGGCCGCCCGACGATGCGCCGCTCGACGTCGACGGCAATCCGGTGATGCTGCGCGAGATGCTCGGCAACCTGATCGACAATGCGATCCGCTACACGCCCGAAGGCGGCCGCATCACCGTACGCGTGCACGCCGACCCGACCGCGCGGTTCGCGCATCTCGAAGTCGAGGATACGGGGCCGGGCATCCCGGCCGCCGAACGCGAGCGCGTCGTCGAGCGCTTCTACCGGATCCTCGGCCGCGAAGGCGACGGCAGCGGCCTCGGGCTCGCGATCGTGCGCGAGATCGCCGCACAGCACGGCGGCACGCTGACGCTCGACGATCACGTCTACCAGCACGCGCCGCGCCTCGCCGGCACGCTCGTGCGCGTCAGCCTGCCGCTGGCAGGCACCGCCCCGGATTAACCCTGACGCGCACCGCCACGGCCCGCCGCGATCGCATCGAAACCGGCGTTTTACACGACGTTCGCACCATGATCCACACAAAAACCGGCCGATTCCGCGCGGGTTAACGCGCATTCGTTTTGTACGCGCGAGTCAGTCCGCCGTAAGTTTCCATACCAATAATCGTCGACAGGCCCGCCCACCCACGGCGGCCGCACATCTATATCAAGCGACTTGGAGACGATTCATGGCAACGTTAGGCGGGCAAATTTCGCACTCGCCGATGACGGGCGAAGAGAAGAAGGTGATCTTCGCGTCGTCGCTCGGCACCGTGTTCGAGTGGTACGACTTTTACTTGGCCGGCTCGCTCGCGGCCTACATCAGCAAGAGCTTCTTCTCCGGCGTCAATCCGACCGCCGCCTTCATCTTCACGCTGCTCGGCTTCGCGGCCGGCTTTGCGGTGCGGCCGTTCGGCGCGATCGTGTTCGGACGGCTCGGCGACCTCGTCGGCCGCAAGCACACGTTCCTCGTGACGATCGTGATCATGGGCATCTCGACGTTCGTGGTCGGCTTCCTGCCCGGCTACGCGTCGATCGGCATCGCCGCGCCCGTGATCTTCATCGCGATGCGGCTGCTGCAGGGCCTCGCGCTCGGCGGCGAGTACGGCGGCGCGGCGACCTACGTCGCCGAGCATGCGCCGGCGAACCGCCGCGGCTTCTACACCGCGTGGATCCAGACGACCGCGACGCTCGGCCTGTTCCTGTCGCTGCTCGTGATCCTCGGCGTGCGCACGTTCATCGGCGAGGAAGCGTTCGGCAGCTGGGGCTGGCGCGTGCCGTTCGTCGCGTCGATCCTGCTGCTCGCGGTATCGGTGTGGATCCGGATGCAGTTGAACGAGTCGCCGGTGTTCCTGCGCATCAAGGCGGAAGGCAAGACGTCGAAGGCGCCGCTGACCGAAGCGTTCGGCCAGTGGAAGAACCTGAAGATCGTGATCCTCGCGCTCGTCGGCCTGACGGCCGGCCAGGCCGTCGTGTGGTACACGGGCCAGTTCTACGCGCTGTTCTTCCTCACGCAGACGCTGAAGGTCGACGGTGCGAGCGCCAACATCCTGATCGCGATCGCCCTGCTGATCGGTACGCCGTTCTTCCTGTTCTTCGGTTCGCTGTCGGACAAGATCGGGCGCAAGCCGATCATCCTCGCGGGCTGCCTGATCGCGGCGCTGACCTACTTCCCGCTGTTCAAGGCGCTCACGCACTACGCGAACCCGCAGCTCGAACTCGCGACGCAGAAGGCGCCGATCACGGTCGTCGCCGACCCGGCCGCCTGCTCGTTCCAGTTCAACCCGGTGGGCACGTCGAAGTTCACGAACTCGTGCGACATCGCGAAGAGCGCGCTCGCGAAAGCCGGCCTGAACTACGAGAACGTCGCGGCGCCGGCGGGCGCGATGGCCGAGATCAAGGTCGGCGACACGGTGATCCCCGCGTATGACGGCAAGGCGACCGACGCGAAGGCGCAGGGCGCGGCGTTCGACAAGACGCTCGCGTCGACGCTGAAGGCGGCCGGCTACCCGGCGAAGGCCGACCCGGCGCAGCTCAACTGGCCGATGACGATCGTGATCCTGACGATCCTCGTGATCTACGTGACGATGGTGTACGGCCCGATCGCCGCGATGCTGGTCGAGATGTTCCCGACGCGGATCCGCTACACGTCGATGTCGCTGCCCTATCACATCGGCAATGGCTGGTTCGGCGGGTTCCTGCCGGCGACCGCGTTCGCGATCGTCGCGGCGAAGGGCGACATCTATTCCGGGCTCTGGTATCCGATCGTGATCGCGCTGGCGACGTTCGTGATCGGCCTGCTGTTCGTCAAGGACACGAAGGACTCGAACATCTACGCGCAGGATTGAGGACGTAGCGGCGGGTGGTTGCCGGTTGCCGGGCATGCGTTCCGGCGGCTGGCGGCCGGCGCTGGAACGAGGCCGCGCGGGTGCGTCGGTCACTTTTTTTACGAAAGATGAAAAAAGGTGTTGACAGCCGGGCGGTCGATCCGCATAATTCAATTCTTCGGCGAATTAGCTCAGTCGGTTAGAGCGACGGAATCATAATCCGCAGGTCCGGGGTTCGAATCCCTGATTCGCCACCAGCTTCACCAAAAAAGCCGCTGTTCCGTAAGGTTCAGCGGCTTTTTTGCTTTCCGAGCCGCGCAATTCACCTAAAACGGACGCCAACAGGCGAACATTTTAGGCGCGAGGCGGTTTTGGGAGCGTGGGTGCTACACGCCACTGCTACCTTCCGTGGAGAGCACACCGTGAAACACCCCTACCTGACCATCCGCGCCGATTCCCGCCACTTCTACTTCCGCCGCAAGGTGCCGCTCGAGCTGCGCGCCCTGTGTTCGACAAGACCGAAATCTGGCTGAGCCTCAACACGCCCGGCAAGGAGGTCACTCTCACGCGCCTGCCGCTGGCCGCCCACGAATATGGACGCCTGGTCGCCCCGGCCCGGGCCGTAGCCGACACGACCGGCGAGCGCTGGCTGCCGCATGGCCTGCGGCCCGCGAGCGACGACGCGCCCCACCCGTACCACCCGACCGTCTGCCCTGCCGGCTGGACCCCCACTGGCCGACGCCCAGATGCCGCGACTGCTCGAGCGGTATCGCGCCCACGCACTCGCGAGCGAACGCGAGTACCCTAGCGCACACTCCCATTCAAGCGCGGTGAAGCTGCCAGCATATTCGCCTGAAAGGCAGCGCCCTCCGTGCCGTGCTGCAACCGCCTGCATCATCGCCAGCGTATTGCGCCGCCTGGAATGACTACAGTGCGGGCACCATTCACCCTGTCTAATAGCTGCGGGAGTCGTACACCAACGATGTCCCTTGGCACATTGCCACTCTAGCGGCACCCCCGAGTGAGCATATTTTTCGGAAAGACATGCACCGTCTTTGCTTTCAGCAAGGCGGTGCATGTCTTCGATGGTTTTCTTCGTAGTCGTCTACAGCAAACTCGTTGATAAACCGTCCCGTGTTTGGATCGTAATACCGAGGCTCCTTGACCCGTCCAGCAGCCGGCCGATCGGGTCACAAGGATAGGCGTTCGCCGCTTGCGTTGCTACATTATTCAACAACCGCTTTGTTTAGCGCCGAAAGCATATGTTCAAATCGTTCTTTTTGCTGCTCAGCGTAGGGCCAATTTGGATACTTATCGCACGCACGCTTATTCATCCATAACTGATCTAATATTGCCGTCTTTGCTCGCCCAAGAAGCTCAATATTGATCTGACCAACGATCTTCAGCTGCCCAAAGGCCGTAGCAACGATAGCTCGACAGTCACTCTGGAAATACACCTCGTGCATATCGTCTTTGTCTAGCCACTGACGCCGCATCTCCAGATCATCACGAGTTTTCTCCCAAGGCACATCCAACCCCCAACCGGCAAGGTGGTCAGTTAAAAATTCCGTGATGCTCTGATCATCTTCTACCCCTCGATACCAGGCTTCCAGCGCCCGCAACGTGTCATGACCGTCATCACTACCAAAAGGGCTGAAATCGTCGATCACGGAATAATAAAAATACTCAGACGCGAGAGATACAAAGCGAGGATGGCTGGTCTCGCAAGTAGGCCCTTGCTCAGCAGCATCATAGTAACGTCTTTCATTTCCCATGCCAAAATCCGCCCCATATCAAACTATAGATTCACAAAACACCTTGGATCGATAAGGTAGATTTAAAAACCCCATTTCGTCAATCACTCCCACATTCTCATCAACAACCCCAATACATCTGAAATAAGTTAAATTTGGCAAATGCCTAATAAAATCAATACTTTCCGCCACCTCGAGCCATACGGTTTTAAGATTAATTTTTTTAGACAAAAAACTCCAATTTTTAATTCCACGGAACTTCTCAAACATTATGTGCTCAATCGATTTCGCCTCTAATAACGCACTAACATCCGCAAGTCTTCGACAAGAAACAACATGAACTATTGCCAAGTGCGAGAGCCGCTCAATGCCATGAAGACTTCTAACCCCTCCCTCAACAAGACACAATCTCTTTAATTTATTAAAGCCCGCCAAAGGCATAAGATCTTTCCCCGGGTAGTGATAGATAGCCAAATCCACAATATCGGGAAACCGCCCAATCCAAAACAAATCAGATTCGGAAAATAATTCGACAGCGATTTTTTTCAAGAAAGGCAATTTATCGCTTAATGGCAATCCCTCCGGAAAGCCATCTCTCACCGAGATTTCTCGTAAATTTTCGAAAACCAAGTCACTCGGAAATTTTAAAACATCACCCCTTTGTAAATTCAAATAAAGGCGCTCAATAAATTTTACTTCCACCCTCCCAAAATCAAAAATGATCGAATCGGAAGAATTATGTGAAATAGACAGTATTTTTATTTTGAAATTTGAAAGAAAATCCACATAATCATCAATTGGTGAGTTCATTATGGAAAATGAAACAAATTCCCCCAATTCGTCCTTTGCAATAGTAATCTCACCATTCTCCGAAACCATAACGGGACCATCCGGTCCCAAAAAATCAGTTCCAAATAATTTCACATTTTCCGATGACATATTACACCCCAGAGCCAACCGGTTTCACCGGAAGATTTGCAAGCAAGACTGCCGTATCCTTTGCAACCGAAGAGGACAAAGCCAAACACCCTCCCGCCTTAATCGCCTCCGCAGCTTTTTTCCAGGAGAATCAATTCTATTTAATGTTGGCTTTACCCCGGGCAAAGTCGGATACAATCTCATCGCCGCACCATCCACTATCAGCACATAATCGTCTTCTGAGACATTTACACACGGAGATTTAGTATCTATGTGCGTCCCACGAGAAACACCAGAAGGCCCGCCAGCCTCTCTATTTACCGAAGATTTATAACGGTTGCAGCCTCCCTTACCGATATAAGCCTCGCCTGAAGTCGTTTCAAAAACATAGACCCCATTGAGCCCATAAGGGTCAATCCAACTTACAGGGTTGCTGCCGTATTGATAGACGTTGATCCCGGCGGTCAGATCGATTGGATCCTTCGAGATAAACCGTCCGCTACTCGGATCGTAGTACCTGTACCGGTTATAGTGCAGCCCCGTTTCCTCGTCGCAATACTAACCTTGGAAGCGAATCGGAGTGGCACCTCCATGGTGGCAGGACTTTCCTGCCATGTGCCCCTCCTGCCACACCTCCTCTCGCCTGGCGACCAAGCACTTGCACCGACCTCGCCCTACACCGTCTGCGGCATTAATTCACACTTAACTATCCCCAATCAATCCTTGAATTTCTAAAGCCACTCTTTCTATCAATTTATCATCTACCACTATGGAAAAGTCCCAAACTTCCGGATCCTCACCAATAAGTATGTAAACACCGCTATCTTCGCCTCGCTTCCAATGAACAGGACTATTGGCCGATTCCCCAGCCAACACATAATCAATTGCCCTCCCGCCGAAATTGATCACTGCCCCAGCATCTGCAATAGAAACAAATACGTTTAATTCAACTATTGAGGCCGAAAATTTTACAAGAACAGCCTTTCCGCCATTTCGATAAAATGCGTGATCAACATAAACATCAAAATCGTCGCTCATTTATTTCACCTCAATGCGCGTTATCCACATCGATCCCAAGCCCTTCTAGCCGTCCAGCACAGTTGCACGGATCACGCTTTGACGCTCCAACAGATTTTAACCCTGACACACAACTCATCAAATTCTCTTCCGCATGCTTGCTCTTGGAAGTCGGAACCCGCGTTATTCCGAGGCTATCAGCCTTATCTCTTTTCCCGACTTCAAACCCATTACTACTGCCGGCAAACAGGACTCCTGATTCATCCTGTCCAACGGTAATCCCCCCATTTTCCACGGGGTTCAGAAGTAGGAACTAAGCGGCCATGGCCAGCCGCTGCTTTGGCGTAAATCCGCCCAGGGCCATGTTGGGGCGGTCATGATTGTAAGTCCACATCCAGTCGGTTGCGAACTGCTGCACCTGATCGAGATTTTCCCAGTGGTACAGCGATAGCCATTCGTAACGCACGGTCCGATTGAATCGTTCGACATAGGCGTTCTGTTGCGGCTTGCCTGGCTGGATATATTCGAGCTTGATGCCATTGACCGCCGTCCAGGCCGTTATCGCTCCCGACAGATATTCAGGGCCGTTATCGCACCGAATCGCCGCAGGCTTCCCGCGCCAGCCAATGATTTGGCGTAGCGCACGGATCACTCGCTCCGACGGCAGAGAGAAATCGATTTCGATGCCCAGCGCTTCGCGATTGAAGTCGTCGATCACGTTGAACAGCCGGATACTGCGACCGTCGCTTAACTGGTCATGCATGAAGTCCATCGACCAGACCTGATTGACGGCCAGCGGCACCGCTAGTGGTTCCGGTACTTGCCTCACCAGCCGCTTGCGTGGCTTGATCCGCAGGTTCAGCTCCAACTCGCAATAGATCCGGTACACCCGCTTGTGATTCCAGCCGAAGCCTTTCACATTGCGCAGATACAGGAAACACAAGCCGAAACCCCAGTTCCGGTGGTTGTCGGTCAGGCGCAGCAGCCAGTTCGCAATCTCGTCGTTCTCGGCATTCCGCTTGCCGACGTACCGGTAGCAACTCTGACTGATCCCGAACGCCTCACAGGCCAACCGGATCGATACGCCTCGGCTGGATACCGCATGCATGGCCATCTCGCGTCGGCAAGATGGCCTCAGTCTTTTTTTGCGAGTGCCTCCGCAACGATCTCCGCCTTGATCTTTTCCTCGACGTACATCTTGCGCAGCCGGGCATTCTCAGTCTCCAGCTCCTTCATCCGCGCAATCAGCGAGGTATCCATGCCGCCGTATTTCGAACGCCATTTGTAGAACGTCGCCGTGCTGATCCCCAGCTCTCGACACAGGTCCGGCACCGTCAGCCCAGCCTCCACGCGCTTCAGCGCGTCCATGATCTGGCTGTCCGTGAATCTCGACTTCTTCATGCAGTAGAACTCCCTTAACGAGAAAATTCTACTTCTAATCCCGAGGGTTCTGCGGGGGGATTACCGAAGGGCACCACAAAACTCACGCTGAACTGGAACTGCTGATCACCACCACAACATGAACAAGGGACCGCATCTGCGGCCCCCTTTTTCTACTAACGCATGTAGATTGTCTTTAGAAGCTCACCTTCTTCAACGGCGTACACATATGTCACTCCACGACCGTTCTTATACATCCCTTGATCTGCGATCTCAAACGGCACTCCATTGATCTCGTAAGCCGGAAGAGGAGTAAATGAAACGGCAACTAAATCCCTACTTTTCCCAAAATCAACTGAAACTTTATAGTCACCCAAAGACCACTTGCTCTTTGAGAGCCTTCTAAATTCCGCCAAAGCCAGACCAAATATCTCGAAACAATCTCCACGACAAGAGAAATCACTCGGATACTTAGTTGCCAACTCGAGAATATCGTCTTGACTATAGATCACGAGCACCTCCCATAACTGTATAGACCTTGATCTTACCACTTGGCGTACCCAAGTATGAGCGATGACATTTGTTCTTGAGTGCGGCAAGAGCACTGATCTCTTTATCTCTTCTTGAGAAATCGTCGCTATTGAAATCATCCCTGCTTGGATCTGACGTTCTGACAACCTCTCCGTTCGCTCCCAGTACGGAATAATCTCCATGCGTATGATAATCACCTACGATGGTCGCGCCCTTCGGTACTTGTGGCAATGCCAAAGCAGGAATGAAGGTTCGGCCCGTACCAGGAACAGGGATCGTCGCAAAATACTGCCCCCCTTTTTCATAGACTAAGCCACCGAACTCTTTGTTCATCCGGATAGACTTACCCATGACAGATTCGAGTGCGCTACGTGCGGCAGCATCGGCACACCCTCCACTATGGGGCGTTCGAGCCAGCCCAAGCGGATCAGTCCAATGAACGGGATTGTTGGCGTATTGATAGACGTTGATGCCGCCCGCCAACCCGATCGGGTCTTTCGAGATGAACCGTCCCGAGTTCGTGTCGTAATACCTGTGCCGGTTGTAGTGAAGGCCCGTCTCATGGTCGAAGTACTGCCCCTGGAAGCGGATAGGGTTGCGGATACCCGCCTTGCGCGCCGCCTCGCTGATGACTTCCTTCGCTTCACCCCACGCCTTGTAGCACGCTGACCAGGCAACCTCGCCCACCTTGTCGGCCACCTCATGCGGCGCCCCTAGATGATTCTTCCGTTACGTAAGAACGCCCACATTCAGAAATTTAATCCTTTGAATAAATTAGAATCTCCCCATCTGGAAACTCACCCTTCCATCCACAAGGAATACCACCACCCTGATAGATTTCATACATCCTATCGGCAAGCGGAAGCTGCTCATCAAAAAACGTCTTGTTTACAAGGAAAATATAGAAATTTCCACAAATAACGTCAACAATCGAGCTCGACACTCCAAATTCCTCACCCTTCGAAATTAGAGCAGACATCAACTCGCCATCAAATATTTCAGAAATATTTAGAGAAAATTCATCACCCAAATCCAAACTATCCTGCAGATCCATTTGCTCAATAGTTCTCGAATTATTCTCCAGAATACCAGTCCAATACTGATACTCACCACCTTTAATTACATCAACATCCTGATCGCAAGCAAAAATTTCCGCATCTTTTTCATTCGTTACGAGAACTTCACCTTTGCGAGGCACGACTCCACCGCGCAAAAATTTTGGTCCATTTATCAGAGAAAGAAGCTCCTCAGCACATACACGAAGCCTCATTACATACCGTTCCCGAGTAGTCACAGCACATCTCCAAATTAAAATTTACTTAAAATATCATTCCACGCTGACTGACTAGCCCCTTGGCCGTTAACTATTGGATTATCACTTCGCCTAAGTGCCGACCTCAGTGTTTCCTGCATCCCTCTCAAGGCCAATTTTCGAGAAGCACAACTCTTTATAGCACCAACCCGATCAAGCGTTGACTTAATTGCCCTGTCGTACATAGGGTGTTGCGTATTATGTTGAGACCTCCCAAAATAGCGCCCTGTTCTTGCACCTGCATTAGCTCCATCCTTGGGCAAGCCAATCATGTTGTCAGGATCATCCACACCCATGCCAGCACAAGCCAGCACAAGCCAGCATTTTCGAGTACTTGGGATCATTAAATATGTTCTGAGGAATGATGTGGTGGACTTGATACTTATCCCTTTCGGCCCCACCAACTGCATTCCAAAATACATCGCGATAATTTTCCAGGTCTAATGGGTCGATCCACTCAACAGGATTCGGAGCGTATTGATAGACATTGATCCCACCCGCCAGCCCAATCGGGTCCTTGCTGATGAACCGTCCCGACGTCGGATCATAGTACCGATGCCGGTTATGGTGCGGGCCCGCCCGTATCCGTCCTACCTTGCCTTCGCATTGCATCAGCGGGCAACTGCCATGTTGCCCGCCAACCAAGAAATCAATACAGCACTGCTACATTCAATTCAATTCAATTCAATTTAGACAGAACGAATGAAGCCCTCTCCTTAATTTTATCTGAGACATCCCCTTGCATCGCAACAAGCCGAGAAATAATTTCAGCCGCCCCCCTCCATCGCCCAGTCTTAAATTATTGATCAACACATTCCG
>NZ_JPGM01000073.1:0-51767 GCF_000731655.1 Burkholderia sp. MSh2
GGGCGGCGTGACGGCGGGCGCGCATGCGTGCGCCGCGTGTCGTCGACGCGGGAGCGTATCCGCATCGTCGACGAAGGGCTTGGGGGGCGAGCGCCCCCCGGGATCTCAGGCGGAGACGAACTCGTGCACGAAGCGGTTGAACACGGCGGGGCTCGCCGCATTCATCCCGTGCGACGCGCCGGCAACGGTTTGCCGTTGCGCATTGCCGATCCACTGCGACAGCGTGTCGACGTTGTTGCGGAACATCTTCGGGCTGCGCTGGCCGTCGATCAGCAGCGTGCGGCAAGCGATGTCGCCGGCCGTGTGCTGCGAGTACGCGGGCAGCGGGTCGCGCAACTGCTTCGGCAGCGTGCTCGCGTTATCGATCGCCATCGTGCGGAAGCGCGACGTGCTTTTCTTCCATGCGCCGGGCAGGCTCACCGAATCGACGAACATCTCGAGGCCCGATTCGACGTCACCTTGCCCGATCAGGCTCACGGCCTTCGTGCGCAGCGCGATCGCGGCGGCCGGCAGCGCGGCTTCGCGCACGCCCGGCTGCTGCAGCGGGCCGCCCGGATCGGCGAGCGTCAGCGACTCGACGAGGTGCGGATGCTGGCGCGCGACGTTGAACGCGACGCTGCCGCCGCGCGAATGGCCGACCAGATGCACGGGGCCGAGATCGAGCGCATCGATGAATTCGGCGAGTTCGTCGACATGATTCTGCCAGCTGAAATCGTCCTGGATGCCCGCTTCGACGGCCGGCCAGTAGTGGCTGAGGCTCGGCGCGATGCAGCGGTAGTGGGCGGACAGCGCCGCGAGCTGCGGATCCCAGTAGCGGTAGTCGCACAGCGAGCCGTGCACGAACACCATCGGCGCACCGCTGCCCCGCTCGACATACGGCAGGCTGATGCCTGACGAAAGCGTCGCAAATTGCAGGTCGGGGTTCGCGAGCACGGACGGCTCGATTCGCATGTTCATGACTGAAAGACTCAAAGGTGCGTCAACACGACGCAACTATGCATCACGGCGACCTGCAAGGAAAACGCATAATTTTCATCGCGACGATCAATTTTATTGATGGATCGGCCGCAAACCCTTGTCGCGTGGGGGTGGGTGTCGATGCTTTCAATCGTCTGACGGTGGGGCGCGATGCCGGAAAGGCCAGGAAAGTGCGAGCGACGGCGCGTGCACGGGTGCATTTCCGGGGAAGAAAACGGACCGTGCGCGCGCCGCGCGGGCGGCCCGCGCGTCAGCGCGCCGTCGAGGCGGGCGCGGTCTGAAGCTCGACGGGGAGGTCGTTGTCGGCCGCGAACCGCATCGCGAAGTCGAATGCGTCCGCACACACGGTGCGCAATTCGTCCGACACGATCAGGCATTTGGCGCCGCCGTCGACGACCGGCATCGCGAGCCGCGACAGCGCGCACGGATAGCCGGGCCGCCGTTCGCCGACGAACAGCGTGATGACGCCCGCGAGGCGCTCGGGCCAGTCGCTCGGGCGGAAGGTCTTTTGCGCGCGCGTGACGCCGCGGATCAGGTGGCCGTCGACGCGGCCGTGGTCGGGGTGTTCGATGCGATCCATGCTGGTGTGCGTGTCCTCGTTCGCGTCATTCGCCGCCGTCGGCCGTCGCGTCGCCGCGCGCGGGAATCCGCAGGTTGCGCAGCTTGTGATAGAGCGTCTTCTTCGGCATGCCGAGCGCTTCGCTCGCGTCCGCGACGTTGCCGTGGTGACGCTGCAGCATGTCCTCGATCAGCATCCGCTCGAAATACGCGAGCTGCTCCGCGAGCGTGACGCCCGCGGCCGGCGCGCCGCCGGACGACAGCAAGCTGTCGCCGGTGAGCCCGAGCACGAAGCGGTCGGCCACGTTCTGCAGCTCGCGCACGTTGCCGGGCCACGCGTGCGTCATCAGTTCGGATACCTGCGCAGCCGTGACGACCGGCGCCGGCTGCCCGAAGCGCCGCGCGGCCGCGAGCACGAAATGCTCGAACAGCAGCGGCACGTCCTCGCGCCGCTCGCGCAGCGGCGGCAGCTCGATCTGCGCGACGTTGAGGCGGTACAGCAGATCGGCGCGAAAGCGTCCGTCGGCCGCAAGCCCGGCAAGATCGGCTTTCGATGCGGCGACCACGCGGCAGTCGACCGGAATCAGCTCGTTCGCGCCGAGCCGCTCGACCACGCGCTCCTGCAGCACGCGCAGCATCTTGATCTGCAGCGCGACCGGCATCGTCTCGATCTCGTCGAGGAACAGCGTGCCGCCGTCGGCCCATTCGATCTTGCCGATGCGTTTCTTGATCGCGCCGGTGAACGCGCCGGCTTCGTGGCCGAACAGCTCGCTCTCGAACACCTGCTCGGGCAGGCCGCCGCAGTTCAGCGCGACGAAATGCGCGTCGCGCCGGCCGCCGAAGTCGTGCAGGCTGCGCGCGATCAGCTCCTTGCCGGTGCCCGTTTCGCCGGTGATCAGCACCGACACGGCGGTGTCGGCGAGGCGCAGGATCTTCTTGCGCACGTCGGCCATCGCGGGCGACTTGCCGAGCACGAACGCCTCGATGCCCTGCCAGTTGTTCAGCGCCGCGCGCAGCCCCTGCACCTCGAGCGTCAGGCGGCGCTTCTCGACCGCGCGCGCGACGCGGCCCGCGATCAGGTCCGACGAGAACGGCTTCTCGATGAAGTCGTACGCGCCCACCTGCATCGCGCCGACGGCCGTCGAGATATCGGCATGGCCGCTGATCAGCACCACCGGAATCTGCGCGTCGATCGCCATCACGCGGTCGAGCAACTGCAGCCCGTCGATGCCCGGCATCCGCACGTCCGACACGATCACGACCGGCGCGCCGGGCGCGACGCGATGCAGCGCGTCGGCCGCCGACGCGAACGCGTCGACCGCGAAGCCGGCGAGCGCGACCGCCTGCTCCACGCCGATCCGGACGTTTTCATCGTCCTCGACGACCAGCACCCGAATCTCATCTTCCATGCTCTGTCCTTTGCAGCGTCGCCGCCGCGAATTCGATACTGAACTGCGCGCCGCCTTCGTCGCGGTTCGTCGCGGCGATCTTCGCGCCGAACGCCTCGACGATGCGCGACGTGATCGCGAGGCCGAGCCCGAGGCCCTGGCCGCGCGGCTTGGTCGTGACGAACGGCTCGAACAGGTGCGGCAGCACCTCGGGCGCGATGCCCGGGCCGCTGTCGGCGACCGTGAAGCGCACGCGGCCGGCTTCGTCCGGCCCGGCGGCCTCGATGACGATGCGGCGCACCGGCGCATCGTGCAGCGCGTCGAGCGCGTTGCCGAGGAGGTTCACGATCACCTGCTGCAACTGGCTCGATTCGGCCGATACCGCGGTGCCGGGCGCGATGTTCACGTCGAGCCGCACGCCTTCGTCGCGGATCCGGGCGTCGTAGATCAGGCGCGCATGCGCGACGGCCTCGTTCAGCGAGACCGCGACGCGCTCGACGTCGGGCTTGCGTGCGAAAGTCTTCAGCTCGCCGGTGAGCACGGCCATGCCGTCGACGAGCTTGCCGATCCGTTCGAGATTGGCGAGCGCCGGCGCCGGCTGGCCGCGCTCGAAGAAGGTGCGCGCGTTGTCGCACAGCGTGCGGATCGCGACGAGGGGCTGGTTCAGCTCGTGCGTGAGGCCGGCGGCCATCTGCCCGAGCACCGCGAGCTTGCCCGCGTGCACGACTTCCTGCTGCGACGCGCGCAGCCGCTGCTCGGTGCGCTCGCGCTCGACGATCTCGCGCTGCATCTGCTCGTTCGCGGCCGTCAGTGCGGCCGTGCGCTGCGCGACCGTCAGCTCGAGCCGGTCGTTCGCGCGGCGCAGCGCGTCCTGCGCGTTCAGCCGCGCGACGATCGCCCGGCGGCGCTGGATCGCGTAGCCGGCCAGCAGCGCGGCGATCAGGAACGCGCCGGTGACGAACACGAAGGCCGTCTGCTGCTGGCGCCGCGCGCCCGCGATGTCGAGCAGCACCATCAGCGAATCGCCTGCCTGCGGCGCGGGGCGCGACATCACGAGATAGCGGGTGGTGCGGCCGGCGTGGCGCGGATCCGGAAAGGTGCCGAACCACGCGGCCGAGCTGCGGTCGCCCATGCGGCGGTACGGCAGCGCGTCGACGGTGCGGCCCGCGTATTGGCGCGACGCCTGGATGTCGCGCTGCTGCTGCGCGGTGATCGGGCGCAGCGCGGTGAATTTCCACGCGGGCTCGGTCGAGATCACGACCACGCCGTTGCCGTCGACGACCATCGCGGCAACGCCCGGCGCGCGCCATGCCGATTCCAGCGAATCGACGCTGATCTTGACGGCGGCCACGCCGATCGGCGCGCCGTTGTCGCGCACCGCGCTGGCGAAATAGACGCCCGGCACGCCGGTGTTGGTGCCGATGCCGAAGAAGCGGCCGCCGCCGTGCGCGAGCGCGTCCTTGAAATACGGCCGGTACGACACGTTGGTGCCGATGAAGCTGAGCGCTTCGTTCCAGTTGCTGGCGGCGATCACGTCGCCCTGCAGGTCGATCACGTCGACCGCGCCGCTGCCCGCGTCGCGGTTCACCGCTTCGAGGTAGGCGTTCACCGTGTGCGTGAGCTCGGGCGCGTCGTGCGGCGCGGCTTTCAGCATCGCGCGCACGCCGTCCTGCCGTGCGACCAGGCCGGGCAGGATTTCGAAGCGGCCGAGCTCGCTCTTCAGGCTCGACGCATACAGGTCGAGGCGGTGCGTGCCGGTTTCCTCGAGCGCGTCGATCGCGCGCTCCCACGCGAAATCGACGGCCGCGGCCGCCACGCACCCGTACAGCACGGCGGCGGCCGCCCAGCCCCACCACGGAATACCCTTGAAGCTCTTCTGCACGTTCGCCCTCATCGAAGCCAGCTACCGGACGCCCGGAACGACACGCGCCGCGCGCCGGCGAGGCCGGCGGCGGCGCGTGCGATGCGGCCGGCGCGGCGGCGCGCGCGGCGGCGCGTCATCCGAAGTGCGCGACCAGGATCAGCGTCACCGTGACGACGATCGCGCCGCCGATGCGCGTCGCGATCTGCGCGAACGGCATCAGCTGCATCCGGTTCGCGGCGGTCAGGATCGCGACGTCGCCGGTGCCGCCTTGCCCGCTGTGGCAGGCGTTCACGATCGCGGTGTCGATAGGGTACATCTTCAGCAGGCGGCCGACCACGAAACCGGTGCCCATCAGCGTCGCGACGGTCGACACGATCGTCACGACGTTGACGACCGTAAACGCGGCGGTCAGCTTGTCCCACGGCGTCATCGCGACGCCGATCGCGAACAGCAGCGGATACGTGACGGCGGTCGAGAAGAACTTGTAGACGACGAACGCGCCTTCCTGCAGCGGCGGCGACACCGCGCGCGCGAGCTTCACGAGCACCGCGAGGAACAGCATCGCGACCGGCGCGGGCAGGCCGAACAGCTTGTGCGCCATCAGGCCGACCAGGTACAGCGTGATGGCCGTGATGCCTGCGCCGGCGATGTGCGAGACGTCGACGTGGCCGCGGATTTCCTCGTTCTCGGGCGTCATGTCGCCCGTTTCGCCGACCTGCAGGCGGCCGTTGCCGGTCAGGTGCGGCAGGCGCTTGCCGAGCATGTCGAGCGCGCCCGACAGGATGATCGCGGTCAGGCTGCCGAGCATCACCGGCGGCAGCACCATCGCGAACATCTCGCCCTGCGGCAGGTGCATCAGCTCCGAATAGCCGATCGACAGCGGAATCGCGCCTTCGCCGACGCCGCCCGCCATGATCGGCACGACGATGTACAGCAGCGTATGGCGCGCGCCCAGGCCGAGCGCGGTGCCGACCGCCGTGCCGACGATCGCCGCCGCCACCGAGCCGGCCGCGAGCGGGACGAAGATCTTCACGAAGCCCTGGATCAGCACGCGGCGATCCATGCTCAGGATGCTGCCGACGATGATCGACGCGATGAACAGGTACAGGAAGTTGGTCGACTTGGTGAATTCGACCGTGAGGTTCAGCACGGGCTTCGGCAGCACGTGGTAGTAGGTGAGCGCCGACGGCACGAAGGTCGCGAAGATCGCGGCCGCGCCGATGTTGCGCAGCAGCGGCAGACGCTTGCCGAGTTCCGCGCAGGTGAAG
This sequence comes from Burkholderia sp. MSh2, assembly GCF_000731655.1. Taxonomy (NCBI): domain Bacteria; kingdom Pseudomonadati; phylum Pseudomonadota; class Betaproteobacteria; order Burkholderiales; family Burkholderiaceae; genus Burkholderia; species Burkholderia sp. MSh2. Next base: position 6,057 of record NZ_JPGM01000073.1, read on the forward strand.
CCGAAGAACGCGAGCACCGCGATGGCCATCGAGATCTCGCCGGGCACCTTGCCGGTCACCGAGAAGCCGACGATCAGCGCGAGCAGGATGAAATAGACGGGCAGCGGAATGATGCCGATGCGGATTTCCATCAGTTTCCACCAGCCTTGCGGCCAGAAGCGTTCGCGCGGCGCGGCGACGCCGTCGGAAACCGGCTCCGGATGGGACGGGGTATGGATAGAGGTCTGCAAGACGTGTCTCCTGATGTTGGAATGTCCGCATGCGGCGCGGCATCGTGTGTCGGCTATTACGCAACCTCCGTGCCAGCCGCCCGGCCGCCGGGCGGATATGCAGGTCGTTGATTCGTAAGGGATTCGTTTCGTCTGCGGAAAGGCGCGCGCGCCGGCCGTTCCGAGATTTCGGAATTCGCGCGGCGCGCAGGCCGGGATTTCGGCCAACGGCCGGGCGGGCGCGTTCGCGCGCCATATCGCCGCGCGCGATTTTCTTCCCACAATCGCTTCGTAGACCGTCCGCGCGCCGCTCTCTATCATCGGCTGATCCTTTTCCGACGCGATGCCCACTGTCCGGAGAACGCCTGCGCGTTCGCCGCGCCGTCGCTCATCCGTCGATACCGTCTTTGGACAGGAGAGTGGTTCCCATGCTGCATGCCGTTTTTTCCGCCCGCTTTTCCTCCGGCCGTGTCGTCCGCCTGCTGGCGGCCGCGCTGCTCGGCGTCGCGCTCATGAACGGCGCGCGTGCCGACACCGCGCCGCTGAAGGTCGGCATTTCGACCAGCCCGCAGATCGAGGCGCTGAAGATCGCCGCGAAGGAGGCGAAGGCGCAGGGGCTCGACGTGAAGATCATCGAGTTCACCGACTGGAATACGCCGAACGCGGCGCTCGCGAACAAGGACATCGACGTCAATTACTTCCAGCACATCCCGTTCCTCGAGAACGCGAACAAGCAGGGCGGCTACAACTTCGTGTCGATCGCGCCCGGCACGATCATGAAGATCGGCCTCTATTCGAAGAAGGTGAAAAGCTTCAGCGAACTGAAGGACGGCGCGCGCGTCGCGATCGCGAGCGATCCGGTGAACGGCGGGCGCGGACTGCTGCTGCTGCAGCGCGCCGGCCTGATCACGCTGAAGCCGGGCGCCGACTACCGCGCGACGACGCACGACATCGTGTCGAATCCGAAGCACCTGAAGATCGTCCCGCTCGAGGCGTCGCAGCTCGCGCGTTCGCTCGACGACGTCGACCTGGCGCAGGGCTACCCGAGCTTCATCAAGCTCGCCGGCACGACCGACCCGAACAGCGCGCTGCTGTTCGACGGCACCGAGAACAAGATCTTCGCGATCCAGTGGGTCGTGCGGCCCGACAGCGTGAACGATCCGCGCATCCGCAAGTTCATCTCGATCTACCAGCACTCGCCGGCCGTGCGCCGTGCGCTCGACAACGCGTTCGGCTCGCTGTACGCGATCGCGTGGTGACGGAGGCGGCATGACGACGGCGAACCGCAAGAAGATCCTGCTCAACGCGTTCAACATGAACTGCGTCGGGCACATCAACCACGGGCTGTGGACGCATCCGCGCGACCGCTCCGCGCACTACACCGATCTCGACTACTGGGCCGACCTCGCGCGCACGCTCGAACGCGGCAAGTTCGACGGGATCTTCCTCGCGGACATCGTCGGCGTGTACGACGTGTTCGGCGGCGGGCCCGATGCCGCGCTGCGCGAATCGGTGCAGGTGCCCGTCAACGATCCGCTGCTGCTGGTGCCCGCGATGGCGCAGGTCACGCGGCATCTCGGCTTCGGCGTGACCGCGAACCTGACCTACGAGCCGCCTTACCTGTTCGCGCGCCGCATGTCGACGCTCGATCACCTGACGAAAGGGCGCGTGGGCTGGAACATCGTCACCGGCTATCTCGACAGCGCCGCGCGCGGCATGGGCCTCGCGCAGCAGATCGGCCACGACGACCGCTACGAACGCGCCGACGACTACATGGACGTCGTCTACAAGCTGTGGGAGCAGAGCTGGGACGACGACGCGGTGATCCGCGACGCGCAGGCGCGCGTGTTCGCGCAGCCGGGCAAGGTGCGGCGCGTGAAGCACGACGGGCCGTTCTACTCGGTCGATGCGATCCACCTGAGCGAGCCGTCGCTGCAGCGCACGCCGGTGCTTTACCAGGCCGGCTCGTCCGCGCGCGGCGTCGAGTTCGCGGGCCGTCACGCGGAATGCGTGTTCGTGAACGGGCAGAGCAAGGCCGCCGCCCGCGCCGCCGTACTCGATATCCGCGCGGCCGCCGCGCGCCAGGGGCGCGACCCGGCGTCGATCCGGATCTTCGCGGGCGTGAGCGTCGTGACGGCCGGGACCGAGCGGCTCGCGCGCGAGAAATTCGACGAATACCGGCGCTACGCGAGCCCCGAGGCCGGCCTCGCGCATTTCGCGAGCTCGACCGGCATCGACTTCGCGAAGTACGGCCTCGACGAGCCGATCTCGTACGTGAAGACCGATTCGATCCAGTCGGCTGTCGACGCGATCTCGCGCAAGAGCACGACCGGCACGTGGACCGTGCGGAGGATGCTCGAACAGATGTCGCTCGGCGGCCGCTATGCGCCGATCGTCGGCTCGCCGTCGCAGGTCGCCGACGAGCTGCAGTCGTGGATCGACGAGACCGGCATCGACGGCTTCAACCTGACGCGCACCGTGATGCCCGAGTCGTTCGAGGATTTCGTCGACTGGGTCGTGCCCGAACTGCAGAACCGCGGCGTCTACAAGGAAGACTACGATCCCGCGCCGACGCTGCGCGAGAAGCTGTTCGGCGCGGGCCCGCGCCTGCCCGCGTGGCACGCGGGCGCGCAGCACCGGCCGGCCGTCCGGCCCGAACCCGCGCATCCCGCGCATGCCTGAACGTGACGGAGCGAAGCGATGACGCAATTGTTCGATACGCTGGGTTTCATCGACGCGTCGGCCGCACGGGCCGGCACCGCCGCCGCGACGCATGACGACGCGGCCGCGCCGGCCGCCGGCGGCATCGCCGTGTCGCTGGAGCAGGTCGGCAAGGTGTTCGCGACGCCGCGCGGCCACGCCGCCGCGTTGCGCGACGTGACGCTCGACGTGCGGCGCGGCGAGGTCTTCGGGATCATCGGCCGCAGCGGCGCCGGGAAATCGACGCTGCTGCGGCTCGTGAACGGGCTCGAACGGCCGAGCTCGGGCCGCGTGCGCGTGCAGGGCGTCGACGTCGGCGCGCTCGACGAGGACGGGCTCGTCGCACTGCGGCGCCGCACCGGCATGGTGTTCCAGCATTTCAACCTGCTGTCCGCGAAGACGGTGTTCGAGAACGTCGCGCTGCCGCTGAAGATCGCCGGCGTGCCGAAGGCCGAGCGCGTGCGCAAGGTCGAGGCGCTGCTCGAGCTCGTCGGGCTCGCCGCGAAGCGCGACGCGTATCCGGCGAGCCTGTCGGGCGGACAGAAGCAGCGTGTCGGCATTGCGCGGGCGCTCGTCCACGATCCCGAGGTGCTGCTGTGCGACGAGGCGACCTCGGCGCTCGATCCCGAGACGACGCAGTCGATCCTCGCGCTGCTCGCCGACATCAACCGCCGCCTCGGGCTGACGATCGTGCTGATCACGCACGAGATGGAAGTGATCCGCGCGGTGTGCGATACGGTCGCGGTGATCGAACAGGGCGAAGTCGTCGAAACGGGCGCCGTGTGGCGCGTGTTCGGCGATCCGCGCCACGGCGCGACACGCGCGTTGCTCAGCACGCTCGTGCACGACCTGCCGGCCGAGCTGGCCGCGCGCGTGCGGCCGCTGCCCGAGCAGGCCGCGTTGCCCGACGGCGCACAGGTCGTGCTCGACGTCCGCTATACGGGCGAGAGCGGCGGCGAGCCGGACGTCGGCGCGCTTGCGGCGGCGCTCGGCGGCTCCGTGCGCTTCCTGCACGGCGGGATCGAGCGGATCCAGGGGCATGCGCAAGGGCGGCTCGTGATCGCGGCGGCGCCGCACGCGGACGACGCCGGCCGGCCGCCGGCACGCGGCGGCGCGGTGGCCGCGCTGCTCGAACGCGCGCGCCGCCATGCGAACCATGCGGAGGTGCTCGGCTATGTTTGACCTCTGGTGGCCCGAACTGCTCGACGCGATCCGCGACACGCTGTTGATGGTCGCCGCGTCGGCCGCGATCGCCGCGCTGATCGGCATTCCGCTCGCGGTGATCCTCGTGACGACCGCGCCCGGCGGGATCTACGAACGGCGCGGCGTCAATGCGGTGCTCGGCGCGCTCGTCAACGTGTTCCGCTCGACGCCGTTCATCATCCTGCTCGTCGCGCTGCTGCCGTTCACGCGCGTGCTGATCGGCACGACGATCGGCGTGTGGGCGGCCGTCGTGCCGCTGTCGATCGCCGCGATCCCGTTCTTCGCGCGGATCGCCGAGGTGAGCCTGCGCGAAGTCGATCGCGGGCTGATCGAGGCCGCGCTCGCGATGGGCGCGAAACGCCGCCACATCGTCTGGCACGTGCTGTTGCCCGAAGCGCTGCCCGGCATGCTCGGCGGCTTCACGATCACCGTCGTCGCGCTGATCGGCTCGACCGCGATGGCGGGCGCCGTCGGCGCGGGCGGGCTCGGCGATCTCGCGATCCGCTATGGCTATCAGCGATTCGACACGACCGTCATGGCGACCGTGATCGTGATCCTGATCGCACTCGTTTCGGCCGTGCAAATCACGGGCGACCGCCTGGTCCGACGCGTGACCCAGCGCACCTGAGCGACGCCACGAGCGTCCGCTCGCTTCATCAACGATCCTGAGAGACCGAACACATGACCTTGCCCATCGGCGCACCGCGCGAATGGAACGGACAATTCGAGGAGGCGCTGTTTCTCGACGTGGTGCGGCGCCATCGTCCGGATTTCCCGGACAAGCTGGCCACGCCGCCGCGCGAGCCGCGCGACGACGACGAACGGGCCGCCGTCGCCGACTACTACACGAAGATGGCGTCGCACGACCTGTTCATCGTGCAGGTGGTCGCGAAGGCGATCGACACGCTGTTTCGCGACGATCCGCATTTCCAGCTGATCCTGTCGCGCCAGCTCGGCGACGACGGCGCGCATGCGGTGATCGGCCGCGAGCGCGTGACCGAACTGACGGGGCGCGATCCGCTGCCGGAAGTCGACCGGCTCGTCGCTGCACACTGGGCGCGCATCGGCGACATCGCGGTGCGCGACGTCGCGGGCTTTCTCGCGTTCGAATGGCACTACGAGCTGCACATCCTCGCGAAGCTGTGGATCCAGCGCAAGACCGGCCGCATCGGCGACGGCGCGATGCGCGAGCACGGCGAGAACCGGATCCGGCCGGACGAGGAATGGCATCGCGTGCAGATCGTCCAGTGGTGGTTCGAGACGCTGAACGCGCTGCCGGCGGCCGAGCGCGACGCCCTGATCGATCGCGTGATCGCGGCCGACGAGGAAACGCAGGCGCGGCTCGACGGCTATCTGCACGACGAGTACGCGCATACCGCCCACGTGTTCGGCGCGGACATCGCCGAGTACCGCGCGATCTACGACGACTGGCGGCGCGAGATCCTGTCGCGGCTGACCGGCCGCCGGCTCGGTGCGCTCGTGCCGCTGTCCGGCGAAGCCGTGCTGCAGGAAGCCGTCGCATGAACGATCCGCGTGGCCCGGCGGCCTTCGCGCCGGAAACCGATGCGCCCGCCTTCGATCGCGCCGCGCTGGCGCGCGCGATCGACGCGTTGCGCACGACGGCCGCCGCGCGCGACCGCGCCGGCGGTCACGCGGCGCACGAAAAACAGTGGCTCGCCGATGCGGGCCTGCTGACGCTCGCGGTGCCGCGCGCGTTCGGCGGGCAGGAAGCCGCGTGGCCCGACATCTACGAGGCGATCCGGCAGATCGCGCGGGTCGACAGCGCGCTTGCGCATCTCGTCGGGTTCCAATGCCTGCAGGTGGTGAGCGTCGACGTCTGGGGCAGCGCCGAGCAGCGCGAGCGCTATCTGCGCGGCACGGTCGAGCAGCGCTGGTGGTGGGGCAATGCGGTCAATCCGCTCGACACGCGGCTCGTGGCGACCGCGACGCTGGACGGCGGCTACCGGCTCGACGGCGTGAAGGGCTTCTGCTCGGGCACGCGCGGCTCGCAGCGGATGACGGTGTCCGCGCACGATCCGGCCACCGGCCGCAGCGTGTTCGGCGTGGTGCCGACCGGGCGTGCGGGGATCACGGTCAACGAAGACTGGGATCCGATCGGCCAGCGCCAGACCGACAGCGGCAGCGTGCGCTTCGACGGCGTGACGCTCGCGGCGGACGAGGTGCTGCATCGTTCCGAGGCGCCGCCGACGCCGCGCGCGACGCTGCGCACGCTCGTGTCGCAACTGGTGCTGACCAATCTGTTCGTCGGGCTCGCGGAGGGTGCGCTGGCCGAGGCGCGCGACTACGTGCTGCAGCACGGCAGGCCGTGGATACAGTCGGATGTCGCGCAGGCGGGCGACGATCCGTACACGCTGCAGCGCTTCGGCGACATGCGCGTGCGGGCGCTTGCCGCGGCCGCGCTGGCCGATCGCGCGGCCGGCGCGTTGCAGCGCGCCTGGGCGCGGCAGGATGCGCTGACGGCGGACGAGCGCGCCGACGCGGCGCTGGCGGTATCGGAAGCGAAGATCGTCGCGCAGCGCGCGGCGCTCGAGAACGGCGAGGCGCTGTTCGACGCGTGCGGCGCACGCGCGACGGCCGCGTCGCTCGGGCTCGACCGCTTCTGGCGGAACGCGCGCACGCATACGTTGCACGATCCGCTCGACTACCGGCTGCGCGACGTGGGACGGTTCGCGCTGAGCGGGGAACGGCCGGCCGCGTCGCTCTATACGTAAGTGAGCGTGCGCTCCGTCATTGCTCGACGGAGGGCGGGCCTTCCGTCGGCGCGGGCCCGGGCGTCGGCGCCGGCGCCGGCGCCGGCGTGCCCGCCAGCGGGGTGCCGGCTTCGGTCCCGGCGCGCTGGTACGACGCCAGTTCGTTCGAATAGCGCGCCGTTCGCGTCCCGTTCACGTCGTAGTACTCCTCGACCGACTTGACCCAGCGGCCCACGGCCGGCACGTACCAGAACGCCTTGTAGGTCTTGCCGGTCTGTTCCGCCGTGCCGTTGTTGCGGCTCTGCATCACGATCGTCGAGCCGCCCGCGTTGCGCGATACGCCGGAGGTGATCGACTGTCCCGGCGCGGTCTCGGCCTTCCACGTGCCTTCGGCCTCGATCTTGATCGCATCGAACTTGCCGCCGGCCACGGTGACGGTGTCGGGGCCGACGACCTTGTAGTGCGTGTCGTACGCCTCCGATGCATGTTGCGGATTCGGATGCGACTCGCTGTAGCTCACCGTCCACGTCTTGCCGGCCTTCAGCGGAAACGCCAGCGGACGGTTCACCACGATTTCCGTGCCGTTGACGCTGCGCGAACGGCTCCAGTCCGTATCGACGATCAGTTCGCGCGGCGCCTGCGTCGTGCCGCTCTGCCGGGTCTCGACATAGAGGTGCTCGGCCGTCGCGCGCTGCACCGAAATCTGGTCGCGGGTCTGGCGCCAGCCGTTCGGGCCGATTTCGACGGTGTTGATGTAGGTCCAGGTATCGCCCGGCTTCAGCGTCGGGGCTGCGATCGACTGGGCGAGCGCGACGCCGGGCAGCGCGGCGCAGAGTGACAACGCGACAAGTATTTTCGTTTTCATGGTGGGAAGAGGGCCATCGGTCTCGCCGGCAAGCTTATCAACCCGACCTTTCAATCGGCATGCCATGCGCGGCGCCGCCGCACCGTGAATCGCCGCCGGACGACCGGCCTGCTGGACGTCCGAAATGATATGTTATATCGTTGCGATACAATATATCATTCGATCCTCAACGTTCTCTTCCGGAATCGCCCGATGAGCACCGCCCCCCCTCCGTCCACGCGGCTTCCCGTGACCGTCCTGTCCGGCTTTCTCGGCGCCGGCAAGACGACGCTGCTCAACCACATCCTCAACAATCGCGAGGGCCGTCGCGTCGCGGTGATCGTCAACGACATGTCCGAGGTCAACATCGACGCGGCGCTCGTCCGTGACGGCGGCGCGGGGCTGTCGCGCACCGACGAGAAGCTGGTCGAGATGAGCAACGGCTGCATCTGCTGCACGCTGCGCGAGGATCTGCTGATCGAGGTCGACCGGCTCGCGCGCGAAGGACGCTTCGACCAGCTCGTGATCGAGTCGACCGGCATCTCGGAGCCGCTGCCGGTGGCCGAGACGTTCACGTTCGAAGGCGAGGACGGCCGCAGCCTCGGAGAAGTCGCGCGGCTCGACACGATGGTGACGGTGGTCGACGCGTTCAACTTCCTGCGCGACTACGCGTCGCGCGACAGCCTGCGGTCGCGCGGCGAATCGATGGGCGACGAGGATGCGCGCACGGTGGTCGACCTGCTGATCGACCAGATCGAGTTCTGCGACGTGATCGTGATCAACAAGATCGACCTGATCGACGACGACGGCGCGCGCGAGCGGCTGGTCGCGCTGCTGCGCGGGCTGAACCCGCGGGCGCGGATCGAGATCGCCGCATTCGGCAAGGTGCCGCTCGAACGCGTGCTCGACACGGGCCTGTTCGATTTCGACGCGGCGTCGCGCGCGCCGGGCTGGCTGCAGGAGATGCGCGGCACGCACACGCCTGAAACCGACGAATACGGAATCCGCAGCTTCGTCTACCGCGCGCGGCGGCCGTTCCATCCGCAACGCTTCTTCGATCTCGTCGAAAGCGAATGGCCGGGCGTCGTCCGCTCGAAGGGGTTTTTCTGGCTGGCCACGCACCCGACCGTCGCAGGCTCGTGGTCGCAGGCCGGCGCGGTCGCGCGGCACGGGCCGGCCGGCCACTGGTGGGCGGCCGTGCCGCCCGAGCGCTGGCCGCAGGACGCCGAAGCCGTCGCGCAGATCCGCGCGCGCTGGGACGAGCGCGTCGGCGACGCGCGGCAGGAACTCGTGCTGATCGGCATGGACATGGACGAGCCCGCGCTGCGTACGCGCTTCGACGCGTGTCTGCTGACCGACGCCGAGATGGCCGTCGGCCCCGAACACTGGACCACGTGGGACAACCCGTTTCGCGACTGGTCCTGACCTGAACGCGCGCTGCCTGCTTCGATCCGGACGCAGACGGCGCGCCACCGGATTCCGAGCATGAATGCAGCCCTTCCCGACGTATCCCTGACCGATGCCGCACCGGGCCACCGCCCGCTCGAATGGGTCGGCATGCAGGGCATCGACCTGCCTGTCGCGGTGGCCGAGCCCGGCTGCCGGCGCGACGTGCACGCGCGCGCCGACGTACAGATCGACCTGCCCGAGCCGCACGTGAAAGGCATCCACATGTCGCGGCTGTACCGGCTGCTCGACTGGCTCGCGCAGGATGAGGCGCTGTCGCCCGCCGCGCTGCAGCGCGTGCTGCGCGCGATGGTCGACAGCCACCGCGATTGCGACACGCGCAGCGCGCGCGTGCGGTTGCGCTTCGACCTGCTGGCGCGCCGCGCGGCGCTCGTGACCGAGGGGCTGGCCGGGTGGAAGGCTTATCCGGTCCGGATCGATGCGATGCTGGCCGGCGACGCGCTCGAGCTGCGCGCGCAGGTGACGGTCGCCTATTCGTCGACGTGCCCGTGCTCGGCGGCGCTGTCGCGGCACTGGGTCGAGCAGGCGTTCCTGACGGCATTCGGCCGCGAGGACCGCGTGGACCCGGCCGCGGTTGCCGCATGGCTGAAACGGCATGCGACGGCCGCCACGCCGCACAGCCAGCGCAGCGAGGCCGTCGTGAGCGTCGGGTTGCCCGCCGACGGCGCGGCGCTGGGGCTGATCGACCTGGTCGACCGCGTCGAACGCGCGCTCGGCACGCCGGTGCAGACGGCCGTCAAGCGTGCGGACGAACAGGCGTTCGCGGTGCTGAACGGCGAGAACCTGATGTTCGTCGAGGATGCCGCGCGCCGCGTGCAGGCCGCGCTCGACGGCCGCCATGCGAGCCCGCGCGTTCGCGTGCGTCATCTGGAAAGCCTGCATCCGCACGATGCGGTGGCCTGGGCCGCACCGGTTCGCGAAGGCGCGCACGCATGCTGATCCGCAAGCTGTTCCGGTTCGAGAATGCGCACGTCGTGCGAGGCTGCAGCACGCGGCGCTGCTCGCATTCGATCCACGGCCATTCGTACCGTGTCGAGCTGCTGCTCGAGGCGCATGCGCTGGACCACGGCCAGATGGTCTACGACTTCGGGCTGCTCAAGGGCGACGTGCGCGACCTGATCGACGCATTCGATCATGCGGTGACGCTGTGGTCGGATGACGATCCGCGCTATGTCGAGGACATGCGCCGTCATTCGGAGCGCTGGGTGCTGCTGCCCGTGTCGCCGAGCGCGGAGCAGTTCTCGCGCGTGTTCTTCCGGCTCGTCGACGCGGCGCTGGGCGGTACACGCATGACGAACGGCGAAGCCGGCGTGCGGCTGCATTCGGTCATCGTGCACGAGACCGAGACCGGCTACGCGCAGTGCTTTCGCGGCGACGCATTCAATCCGCGCATGGGCCGCATCGAGCTCGACGCGATCGCGTTCGCGCCGGCCATTGCCGCGCAGTGGCGCGATCCGGGCCTGTTCGACCGGCTCAGGCGCATCGACTCCCTTTCCACGCAGGAATCCTCATGATCCGGAAGAACCCGCGCGGCGACCTGCCGCAGATTCACCCGAATGCATTCGTCGATCCGACCGCCATCCTGTGCGGGCTGGTGGTCGTCGAGGAAAACGTGTTCATCGGCCCGTACGCGGTGATCCGCGCGGACGAAACGGACGCGGACGGCCGGATCGCGCCGATCGTGATCGGCGCGCATTCGAACATCCAGGACGGCGTCGTGATTCATTCCAAGTCGGGCGCGAGCGTCACGATCGGCCGGCATACGTCGATCGCGCATCGCGCCATCGTCCACGGGCCGTGCAAGGTCGGCGACGGCGTGTTCGTCGGATTCAACAGCGTGCTGTTCAACTGCACGATCGACGACGGTTGCGTCGTGCGCTACAACGCGGTCGTCGACGGCTGCCACCTGCCGCCGGGCTTCTACGTGCGCTCGACCGAACGCATCGGGCCGGAAACCGATCTTGCCGCGTTGCCGCAGGTGACGGCCGACGCGAGCGATTTCTCCGAGGACGTCGCGCGCACGAACAATGCGCTGGTGCTCGGCTACAAGCACATCCAGAACGAGTTCTGAGCGATGGGCGAGTGGCTGCGATGTGAAGCGGACGACCGGGCGACGCGACGCCATGCCGACCTGCTCGTGCACGGCGGCACCGTGATGACGCCCGGCGGCGCGGAACGGCTCGACGTTGCGTGCGCGGAGGGCCGGGTGGTCGCGCTCGGCGCGCTGCGCGGCGCCTGGAGCGCCGACACGCTGCTCGATGCGGGCGGGCTGCATGTCCTGCCGGGCGTCGTCGACAGCCAGGTGCATTTTCGCGAACCGGGGCTGACGCACAAGGAAACCATCGAGGCGGGGACGCGCGGCGCGGTGCTCGGCGGCGTCACGACGATCTTCGAGATGCCCAATACGCATCCGCTGACACTCGGCGAGCAGGATCTGCAGGCGAAGCTGGATCTGGCGCGCGGGCGGGCGTGGTGCGACTACGCGTTCTATCTCGGCGGCTCGGCCGTGAACGCCGAACGGCTTCCGGCGCTCGAGCGCCTGCCCGGCTGTGCGGGCGTGAAGGTCTTCATGGGCAGTTCGTTCGGCGATCTGCTGGCCGACGACGAAACCGTATTGCGGCGGATCCTGCGCAACGGGCGGCGGCGCATGGCCGTGCATGCGGAGGACGAGGCGCGGCTGCGCGAACGTCGCGCGCTCGTGGAGGCGAGCGGCGACGTGCGCGACCATCCGCGCTGGCGCGACGAGGAAAGCGCGCTGGCCGCGACGCGGCGCATCGTCGGGCTGGCCGCGCAGGCGGGGCGCCGGCTGCACGTCTTGCACGTGTCGACGGCCGGCGAAATGGCGCTGCTTGCGCAGCACCGGCGGCACGTGACGGTCGAGGTCACCCCGCATCACCTGAGCCTGCATGCGCCCGATTGCTACGAGCGGCTGGGCACGCTGGCGCAGATGAATCCGCCGGTGCGCGAGCGGCATCACCAGCAGGCGCTGTGGCAGGCCGTGCGCGACGGCGTGGTCGACGTGATCGGCAGCGATCACGCACCGCATACGCGCGACGAAAAGCGCCGGCCCTATCCGCAGTCGCCGAGCGGGATGACCGGCGTGCAGACGCTGTTGCCGCTGATGCTCGATCACGTGCAGGCGGGCCGCCTGAGCCTCGAACGGCTGGTCGACCTGACCAGCGCCGGGCCGGCGCGCGTGTTCGGCATCGCGGGCAAGGGGCGCATCGCGGCGGGTTACGACGCCGATTTCAGCATCGTCGACCTGCGCGCGCGGCGGATCATCCGCGACGAATGGATCGCCAGCGTCAGCGGCTGGACGCCGTACGACGGATGCGCGGTCACGGGCTGGCCCGTGCATACGGTCGTGCGCGGGCACGTCGCCGTGCGCGACGGCGCGCTGAACGGCCGGCCGGCGGGGCAGGCCGTCACGTTCCTGGATGCCTGGCCTGCATAGGGAGCGCATGCGCGTGCCCCATGCAGCCCGACCCTAGATCGGCAGGCGAACCGTCTGCTTGATGCGCTTCAGCGGAATTTCGGTCTCGACGTTGCGCACGCCTTCGATCTGCGTGAGCGTTTCCATCTGGAAACGCTGGTAGTCGTCGAGATCCCGGGCGATCACGCGCAGCAGGTAATCGTAGCTGCCGGCCATCAGGTGACATTCGAGCACCTCGGGCGCCTGCTCGATCTCGCGCGCGAAGCGTTCGACGGTCGCCTTGTCCTGGCGCTCCAGCGTGACGCGCACGAACGCGGTGAACCGGAGGTCGACCGACGCGGGGTTCAGCAGCGCCACATAGGCGTCGATCACGCCCTGTTCCTCGAGCAGGTGAACGCGGCGCAGGCACGGCGTGGCCGACAGCCCGGCCTGCTGCGCGAGTTCGGCGTTCGTCTGGTTCGAATTCTGTTGCAACGCACGCAGGATGCGCCGGTCGATCGCGTCCAGTTTGATTGACATCTTTGACTACCGGTTGTGTGATTTGTAGAGAATAGCGCCAAATCACGCCGTCGAAATAGCCAAATACGCATCCAATCTCCATCCGAGGACGTCGATAATCTGACGACCGGCCGGCCCGTACGCCACGCTGCCGTTGCATCGGGCTTGCCATTCCCGCCCGCCGGCCTGTCCCTTTTCCGGAGCTTTCCCATGTCGCACGTATCCTGGTTGCCCTTCATCGCCACGTCGCTCCTGATCATCGTCACGCCGGGCCAGGACATGCTGCTGGTGATGTCGCGCACGCTGTCCGGCGGTACACGCGCGGGGCTCGTCACGGCCGCGGGCGTCAGCGTCGGGCTGCTCGTCCACACGACGCTCGCGACCCTCGGGCTGGGCGCGCTTCTTCAGGCATCCGAATGGCTGTTCACGGCGTTGAAGGTCGTCGGCGCGCTGTACCTGCTGTACCTCGGCATCGCGCTGCTGCGCTCGTCGGGAGAGTTGACGCTCGCGAGCGGCAGCGGCGGCGCGCGGGCCTCGCGGCTTCGCACGTTCGCGCAAGGCGCGTTGTCCAACGTCTCGAATCCGAAGGTCGCGCTCTTCTATCTGGCGTTCCTGCCGCAGTTCGTCCCGGCGGGCGCCGCGCATCCGATGCTGTCGCTGTTCGTGCTGGGTGCGACCTTTGCCGGCCTGACGTTCCTGGTCAAGGGGCCGGTCGCGCTGTTCGCCGGCCTGCTGTCGGCGTCGATCCGCCGCAACCCGCGCATCCTGACGCGCATGCACCGCGTCAGCGGCGTGGTGTTGCTGGCGCTCGGCGTGAAGCTCGCGTTCGAGCGCCGCTGACCGCGCATCGGGCCGGGCAGGTGTGGCGTCGAATGCGGCGCCGCGCCGTTCCCGGGCGCGTCGCGACACTGCGTTACCATAGCCCCCGTGCCAACTGAGAGACGACGCCGGACCCGCGCCTGAAGCGCACGGGCCGGTGCCGTGCATATTTACGACAAGGCATTCCAGGGGAATCCAACAATGAAAAAGCTTGCCGTCCGGCTCGCCTGCATGGCGACGCTCGCGTTCGCCGCGACCACCGGCCACGCGCAGACCGAAGCTGCGCAGGTGGAGATGAGGGCCGCCGCCGCGGCCGCCAACGAGGCGGTCGTGAAAGGCCCGACCGACATCGACGTGAAACACGAAGCCGTGCTGAAGCTGAAGGCCGGCGAATCGTTCGTGCCGGCCGCCGAAGCCGGCCGCTACCTGCGCTCGATGGGCAACTCGATCGACGAATCGAAGCTGGTCGGCCTCGTGCTGCCCGACGATCCCGACGCCGACTGGATCTCGGTCGTGTCGTTCGAGCCGAGCGGCTACATCCGCGACGACGACGCGAAGGACTGGAAACCCGACGAACTGCTGAAGAACCTGCAGGCCGGCACCGAGGAAGACAACCCCGGACGCAAGGAACGCGGGCTGCCCGAGACCGAGGTGGTCGGCTGGGCGAAGGCGCCCGCCTACGACGCGGCCACGCACCGGCTCGTCTGGTCCGCGATCATCCGCGACAAGGGCGCGGCGCCGAACGCCGAGAACGACGGCGTGAACTACCGGACGCTCGTGCTGGGCCGCGACGGCTACCTGTCGCTGACGATGGCGTCGACGCTCGCCGATCTGCCGAAATACAAGGCGTCGGCCGACGATCTGCTGTCGAGCATCAGCTTCAACGGCGGCAAGCGCTACGCCGATTTCAACCAGTCGACGGACCACGTCGCCGAGTATGGCCTCGCCGCGCTGATCGTCGGCGTCGGCGCGAAGAAGCTCGGCCTGCTCGCGCTGATCGGCGCGTTCGCGGTGAAGTTCTTCAAGGTCGGCGCGGTCGCGCTGCTGGCGGGCGGCGCGGCGCTGAAGCGCTTCTTCGGACGCAAGCCGAAGGCGGCCGCGGTGCCGGCCGTCGCGGATGCATCGGACGCGTCCGCCGCGGAGCGCAAGGAATGACGAAGCTGCTGCTGCTGATTTTCGGCGGCCTCAAGCTTGGCAAGGTGCTCCTGTCGGCGGGCACCATGCTGGCGTCGATCGCGGTCTACGCGCTGTTCTACGGCTGGCGGTTCGCGGCCGGCTTCGTCGCGCTGCTGCTGGTGCACGAGGCCGGCCACTACGTCGCCGCGCAGCGGCGCGGGCTCGATGTCGGGTTGCCGACCTTCATCCCGTTCGTCGGCGCGTGGATTCAACTGAAGGAGATGCCGCACGACGCGGAGACCGAGGCGTACGTCGGGCTTGCCGGGCCGTTCGTCGGCACGCTCGGCGCGCTCGCCTGCTATGCGGCCGCGCGCCATTACGACAGCAACCTGCTGCTCGCGCTGTCGTACACCGGCTTCTTCCTGAACCTGTTCAACATGATTCCGCTGTCGCCGTTCGACGGCGGCCGGATCACCGCGGTGCTGTCGCCGCGGATCTGGTTCGCGGGCGTCCCGGTGCTGATCGCGCTGTTCGTGTATCGCCCGAGCCCGCTGCTGATCGTGATGGCGCTCCTCGCGCTGCCGCAGTTGAAGCGCGCGTGGCGCTACGATCCGGACGCTCCGGAGAACCGCGTGTACTACGCGACGTCGATCGAGACGAAGACGACGTATGCGCTCTGCTACGTCGGCCTGCTCGCGTTCCTCGCGCTGATGACGTCCGGCGTGCACGACATGCTGCGCGTCGCGCATTCCGCGGCCTGACCCGTTGCCGCCGGGACGCGATGCAAGAACGGCGGCCGCCCGCGCGCGGCCGCCGTCGTTCCGTGCCGAAGCCGGCCGTCAGGCGTCGCGATGCCGCAGTTCGACGCGCCGGATGTCCTTCACGATCACGAGATAGCTGAACACGGTGACGAGCGCGTTGAGCCCGACGAACACGAGCGCGCCGTTGAACGAGCCGCTCGCGCCGACGAGGTAGCCGATCGCGATCGGCGCGACGATGCCGGCCGTGTTGCCGAACATGTTGAACAGGCTGCCCGACAGGCCGATCGCCTCCTTCGGCGCGGTATCGGCGACGACCGCCCAGCCGAGCGAACCGATGCCCTTGCCGAAGAACGACACGGCCATCAGCACGATCACCAGCGCCTCGCTGTCGACGTAGTTGCAGCCGATGATGACCATCGACAGCGCCATCCCGCCGACGATCGGGATCTTGCGCGCGAGCGTTAGCGACACGCCGCGGCGGATCAGCCCGTCCGACAGCATGCCGCCGAGCACGCCGCCCAGGAACCCGCAGATCGCGGGCAGCGAGGTCATGAAGCCGGCCTTCAGCAGCGACATCCCGCGCGCCTGCACGAGGTAGATCGGGAACCACGTGAGGAAGAAGTAGGTGAGCACGTTCACGCAGTACTGGCCGAGGTATACGCCGATCAGCATTCGGTTCGACAGCAACTGGCGCACGTAGTACCAGCCGGCCACGCGGCTGCCCCCGGACGCCGCGCCGGCGCCGTGCGGCGCGGATCGCACCAGCCCGCCGCCCTGCTCGATATGTTCGAGTTCCGCGCGGTTCACGGCCGGATGGTCGGCCGGGTCCTTCACGACCCGCAGCCACAGGAGCGCGAGCGCGATGCCCGCGAGACCGAGCCACAGGTACACGTGGTGCCAGCCGTACGCGTGCGTCAGCCACGCCATCAGCGGCGCGAACACCACGGCCGCGAAGTATTGCGCGGCGTTGAAGATCGCCGACGCCGTGCCGCGCTCGGCGGTCGGAAACCAGCTCGCGACGACTTTCGCGTTGGCGGGAAAGGCGGGCGCCTCGGCGATGCCGACAGCGAAGCGCATCGCGAACAGCGCGGCGACCGCGAACGCGGCGCTGCCGCCCAGGCCGATCGTGCTCTGCAGCAGCGTGAACGCCGACCACAGGAAGATGCTTGCCGCGTACACGCGCCGTGCGCCGAAGCGGTCGAGCAGCCAGCCGCTCGGCAGTTGCGCGAGCACGTACGCCCAACTGAACGCCGAGAAGATGTAGCCCATCGTCACCGGATCGATGCCGAACGCCTTGCGGATCGGCGTGCCGGTGATCGACAGCGTCGCGCGGTCCGCATAGTTGAGCGTCGTGACGACGAACAGCATCGCCAGGATCCAGTAGCGCATGGCGGTTCGCCGCGCGGTGTGCGCGAGGTCGTACGGAAGATCGCGAGGGGAGGTCTGATTCGGCACTTTAATGTACGTCGTCGTATGACATGTCGGCAGTTTATTGGCATTGCCTGGCCGCAGAAACCTCGGGTTTTCCCTTTGCGTGATCCTGTGAGAGGGTAATAAATACGGGGATATGCCGGATGCGAAAGGGTTTTGTGCGGGTCGGAACGAGCCCGGATGAGGATGTGAAATTTGATGTTTAGTGGGCGGACATCATATCTGTTGGGCTACAATGGGCGATCCATTCCCGAACCACGGAGCACACCCCATGCAACTGACAGGAGAGATGCTGATCGGCGCCGAAGCGGTGGCCGGCTCGGCCGGTACCTTGCGCGCGTTCGACCCGACGAAGGGCGAGCCGATCGATGCGCCGGCATTCGGCGTCGCGACGCAGGCCGACGTCGAGCGCGCGTGCGAACTCGCGCGCGATGCGTTCGATGCGTACCGCGCGCAGCCGCTCGCGGCCCGCGCGGCGTTTCTCGACGCGATCGCGGATGAAATCGTCGCGCTCGGCGACACGCTGATCGAACGCGCGCATGCCGAAACGGGCCTGCCCGTCGCGCGGCTGCAGGGCGAGCGCGGCCGCACCGTCGGCCAGCTCCGGCTGTTCGCGCGGGTCGTGCGCGACGGGCGCTTTCTCGCGGCGTCGATCGATCCCGCGCAGCCCGCGCGCACGCCGCTGCCGCGTGCGGACCTGCGGCTGCAGAAGGTCGCGCTCGGGCCCGTCGTCGTGTTCGGCGCGAGCAACTTCCCGCTCGCGTTCTCGGTGGCCGGCGGCGATACGGCGTCGGCGCTCGCGGCCGGCTGCCCGGTGATCGTGAAGGCGCACGAGGCGCATCTCGGCACGTCCGAGCTGGTCGGCCGCGCGATCCGCGCCGCCGTCGCGAAAACCGGGATGCCGGCCGGCGTGTTCTCGCTGCTGGTCGGTCCCGGCCGCGTGATCGGCGCGGCGCTGGTCAGCCATCCGGCGATCCAGGCCGTCGGCTTCACGGGGTCGCGGCAGGGCGGCATGGCGCTCGTGCAGCTCGCGAACGCGCGCCCGCAGCCGATTCCCGTCTACGCGGAAATGAGCAGCATCAACCCGGTCGTGCTGTTCCCGGCGGCGCTCGCCGCGCGCGGCGACGCGATCGCGACGGGCTTCGTCGATTCGCTGACGCTCGGCGTCGGCCAGTTCTGTACCAACCCGGGCCTCGTGCTCGCGATCGACGGCCCCGACCTCGACCGCTTCGAGGCCGTCGCCGCGCAGGCGCTCGCGACGAAGCCGGCCGGCGTGATGCTCACGCGCGGCATTGCCGATGCGTATCGCAACGGCCGCGGCACGCTGGCCGAACTGCCGGGCGTGCGCGAAATCGGCGCGGGCGAGGCGGCGCGGACCGAATGCCAGGCGGGCGGTGCGCTGTACGAGGTCGGTGCGCAGGCGTTCCTGGCCGAGCCGGCGTTCAGCCACGAGGTGTTCGGGCCGGCGTCGCTGATCGTGCGCTGCCGCGATCTCGACGAAGTCGCGCGCGTGCTCGACGCGCTCGAAGGCCAGTTGACGGCCACGCTGCAGATGGACGCCGACGACAAGCCGCTCGCGCGCCGGCTGCTGCCGATCCTCGAGCGCAAGGCCGGCCGCCTGCTCGTGAACGGCTACCCGACCGGCGTCGAGGTGTGCGACGCGATGGTGCACGGCGGGCCGTTCCCCGCTACCTCGAACCCGGCCGTCACGTCGGTCGGCGCGACGGCGATCGACCGGTTCCTGCGGCCCGTGTGCTACCAGGATTTCCCGGACGATCTGCTGCCGGAAGGGTTGCAGGAGAGGAATCCGCTCGGGATTCCGCGGCTGCGGGACGGGCGCGCGGAGTGACGGGCCGGATCGGCTGAAGGCGCGATACCCGGCGTCTGCGGAGGTGCGAGGGCACCGGCAGATGTCGGGACGCAAAAAGGCGGAAGGGGCGAGTGAGCCGCTTCCGCCTTTTTGCATCTCCCAGGCGTAGCGCAGTCGATTTCGACGGTGTTTCGATGCGCTTGTCGACCACGACACGTCCGGGCAGATCCTCGACGGCGAATCGAATGCGCGCACTTGTGCACGCACGCAAGGCCGGATCGAGGCTGGGTCAGGTCGGGATCGGGAACGTGCGCCACCGGATCGTCGGGATCATCGCGCGGATGTGACGAGGCCGGACGGCATGCGAGGCGAGGCGGCGTCGCGCACCGCGCTGCGCCGGAGGCGGCACGCATCGCGACGGATGCGTGCGCGGATACCGCGAACGATCGCGACACCGTCGAACCGGCGCGCGACGCGACAACCGGCCGGCGCGGCGCCGTGCCGCGCCGGCCGCGCCCGCTTACTGCGGGCCCATCTGCTTGATCAGCGCGTCGAGCTGCGCGACTTCGTCGTCGGCGAGATCGACGAGCGGCGCGCGCACCGGGCCCGCGTCGTGGCCGACGAGCTTCGCGCCCGCCTTCACGATGCTGACCGCATAGCCCGCGCGGCGATTGCGGATCTTCAGGTACGGCAGGAAGAACGTGTCGATCAGGCGGCCGACCGTAGCGTGGTCGTCCTTCGCGATCGCTTCGTAGAATTCCATTGCCGTCTTCGGGATGAAGTTGAACACGGCCGACGAATACACCGGCACGCCGAGCGCCTTGTAGGCGGCGGCATAGACTTCGGCCGTCGGCAGGCCGCCGAGGTACGCGAAGCGGTCGCCGAGGCGGCGGCGGATCGTGACCATGCTCTCGATTTCGCCGACGCCGTCCTTGAAGCCGATCAGGTTCGGGCAGCGGTCGGCGAGGCGCTCGAGCATGTCGGCGTTCAGCTTCGAATTCGCGCGGTTGTACACCACGACGCCGATCTTCAGCGCGCGGCACACCTGCTCGACGTGCTCGGCGATCCCTTCCTGGCTCGCTTCGGTCAGGTAATGCGGCATCAGCAGCACGCCGCTCGCACCGAGGCGCTCGGCTTCCTGCGCATATTCGATCGCGACGCGCGTCGCGCCGCCCGCGCCGGCGAGGATCGGCACCTTGCCCTTGCAGGTTTCCGTCGCCACGCGGATCACGTCCGAATACTCGCGCTGCGTGAGCGAGAAGAATTCACCGGTGCCGCCCGCCGCGAACAGCGCGCTCGCGCCGTACGGCGCAAGCCATTCCAGGCGCTCGGCATAGGTGGTCGGGCGGAAATTGCCGTCGGCGTCGAAATCCGTGAGCGGAAACGACAGCAGGCCGTGGGAGATGATCTGTTTGAGTTCTTGCGGTGAGGTCATGGTTGGGTCGTCCGTCTAGCGCGAGTGCTGGGTTCGTCGGGAACGGCATACGAGCCACATTGGCGATGTCGTTGTATGTCATCGTACAACGAGGGGAAAGGTGACGCAAGCGGTTTGCTGGTCGCTCGGGAGTAGGGTCTTTCCGGATAAGGGTTTACGCAGCATCGCGGGCGCAGGTTGAATGTCGTATGATGACTAACAATACGGCCGATAGCCTCAGGAATTCCGATGACTGCTTCCCCGCTTTATATCCGCGTGCACCCGAACGACAACGTCGCGATCGTCGTCAACGACGGCGGCCTGCCCGAAGGGGCGACGTTCGCCGACGGGCTGACGCTGCGCGAAGGCGTGCCGCAGGGGCACAAGGTCGCGCTCGCCGATCTGGCGGCCGGCGACCCGGTCGTCCGCTACAACGTGGTGATCGGTTACGCGCTGGCCGACCTGCCGCGCGGCAGCTGGGTCAACGAGCGCACGATGCGCATGCCCGAGCCGCCGGGGCTCGACGACCTGCCGCTCGCGACCCGCGCCGCGCCGCCGCTGGCGCCGCTCGACGGCTATACGTTCGAGGGCTTCCGCAACGCGGACGGCTCGGTCGGCACGCGCAACATCCTTGCGATCACGACCACCGTGCAGTGCGTGTCGGGCGTCGTCGAGCATGCGGTGAAGCGCATCAAGGCCGAGCTGCTGCCGCGCTATCCGAACGTCGACGACGTGGTCGGGCTCGAGCACACGTACGGCTGCGGCGTCGCGATCGATGCGCCCGACGCCGACATCCCGATCCGCACGCTGCGCAACATCAGCCTGAATCCGAACTTCGGCGGCGAGGTGATGACCGTGAGCCTCGGCTGCGAGAAGCTGCAGCCCGAGCGCCTGCTGCCGCCCGGCGCGATTCCGGTCGCGGCCGACGGCGCGACGGACAACGGCGGCGTCGTGTGCCTGCAGGACGCCGCGCATGTCGGTTTCAACTCGATGATCGACTCGATCATGAAGATGGCCGAATCGCACCTCGAGCGGCTCGACCGCCGCCGCCGCGAGACGTGTCCGGCGTCGGATCTCGTCGTCGGCGTGCAGTGCGGCGGCAGCGACGCGTTCTCGGGGCTCACCGCGAACCCGGCCGTCGGCTTCGCGGCCGACCTGCTGGTGCGGGCGGGCGCGACGATCATGTTCTCCGAGGTGACCGAAGTGCGCGACGGCGTCGCGCAGCTCACGTCGCGCGCGGCGAACGAGACGGTTGCGCGCGAGATCATCCGCGAGATGGACTGGTACGACCGCTACCTGCAGCGCGGCCGCGTCGACCGCAGCGCGAACACGACGCCCGGCAACAAGAAGGGCGGCCTGTCGAACATCGTCGAGAAGGCGATGGGGTCGATCGTGAAGTCGGGCAGCGCGCCGATCGCCGGCGTCGTGCGCCCCGGCGACCGCGCGCGGCAGAAGGGGCTGCTGTATGCGGCGACGCCCGCGAGCGACTTCATCTGCGGCACGCTGCAACTGGCGGCGGGGATGAACCTGCACGTGTTCACGACCGGCCGCGGCACGCCGTACGGCCTCGCTCAGGTGCCGGTGATCAAGGTCGCGACGCGCAGCGATCTCGCGCGCCGCTGGCACGACTTGATGGATCTCGACGCGGGGCGGATCGCCACCGGCGCGGCCACGATCGAGGAGACGGGCTGGGAGCTGTTCCGGCTGATGCTCGACGTCGCGAGCGGCAAGCGCCGCACGTGGGCCGAGCAATGGAAGCTGGCGAACGCGCTGACGCTGTTCAATCCGGCGCCGGTGACCTGACGCACGCGGTGGCGGCGGCAGACGACGCGGGCGCCTTCGGGCGCCCGTTTGCATGGCGGGGCGCGTAAGCGCGACGGACGGCCGTCACTCGATGCCGAGCGGCAGCGACAACCCGACCTTCACGCGCGACATCACGACCATCGTCTCGAAGTGGCGGATGTTGTGGTGCTGCCGGAACACGCGCGTCGAGAATTCCTCGTAGTGGTCGATGTCGCGCATCGCGATCATCAGCACGAAATCGGCGCGGCCCGTCACCACATAGCATTGCATGACTTCCGGCAGCGATTTCAGGAACCGCTTGAATTCGTCGAGCAGGTCGACCCGTTCGCGCTCGACCTGCACGAGCACGAGCATCGTCAACGGCAGGCCGACCTTGTTGGGATCGACGACGGCGACGTCCTGCTGGATATAGCGCTCGTCGCGCAGCCGCTTAACGCGGCGCAGGCACGCGGGCGGGCTCAGGCCGATCTCGGCGGCGAGCGCCTGGTTGGTGATCTGGTTGTCGTGCTGGAGGCGCGCGAGGATGCGCAGATCGAAGTCGTCGAGCGGCGCGGCAGTGGAATTCATCGGATTTCCTTGCGGAAGAAAAAACGAAACAAATTCACGAATCGATCCGCCCAATGTTTATCGGATTTCGCGATGGCTGTCGATAATCGTAGCATCCGTCAACGACAAAGCTGCGAGGAAATCGTCATGCGTTCCCGATGTCTGCTGCTGGCGCTTGCGCCGTTCGTACTGGCCGTTCCCGCGTTCGGCGCGGACACGGTCGTCGTGGGTTATGCCGGCGCGCTCACGGGCGCGCAGACGCATTTCGGCGAGGACAGCGCGCGCGGCATCCGGCTCGCGATCGACGAAATCAACGCCGGCCATCCGGAAATCGCCGGGCATCCGGTCACGTTCGCGCTCGACGCACAGGACGACCAGGCCGACCCGAAGGTCGCGACGACGGTCGCGCAGCGCTTCGTCGACACGCACGTCAGCGCCGTGATCGGCCATCAGAATTCGGGGACGTCGATCGCCGTCGCGCGGCTCTACGCGACGGCGAACATCGCGGAGCTCACGCCGTCGGCAACCAATCCGGCGTTCACGCGGCTCGGCTATCGCACCACGTTCCGCCTGCTCGCGAACGACGATTTCCTCGGGCAGGCCGTCGCCCGCTATGCGCTCGGGCAACTGCACGCGCGCCGCATCGGCGTCGTCGACGATCGCACGGCGTACGGGCAGGGCATCGCGGACGTGTTCGTCGGCGCGCTCGGCGCGTCGGGCGCGAGCGTCGTCGCGCGCGAATACACGACCGACAAGGCGTTCGACTTCGGCGCGCCGCTGACGCTGCTGAAAGGCAAGGCGCCCGATGCGATCTTTTTCGGCGGGATGGATACGCAGGGCGGCCCGATGCTCAGGCAGATGAGGAAATTGCGGATGGCCGCACCGCTGCTCGGCGGCGACGGCCTGTGCACGCACGAGATCCTGAAGCTGGCCGGCGAGGCGCTCGACGGCAACCTCGTGTGCGCGGACGGCGGCCGCAGTCTTGCGAAGATGCCCGGCGGCACGGCGTTCGCGGCGCGCTTCTCGCAGAAGTTCGGCGTACCCGTGCAGCTTTACGCGCCGTATGCGTACGACGCGATGATGGCCGTCTACCACGCGGTGATGCTCGCGCAGTCCACGGATCCCGCGAAGATCGTCGATGCGCTGCATCGCGTCGACTTCCAGGGGGTGACCGGCCGGATCGCATTCGACGCAAACGGCGAACTGCGTCATCCGGCCGCAACGATTTCGACGTTCAAGGGAGGCAACAAGGTGACTTTGTCGGAGGTAGTCAAATGAATACGCGGATTCTTCCCGTGGGCACGGCGTCGCTGCGCGACGTCGCCCGTCCGGTCGACGACGTCGGCGCGCCCGCGGTGCGCGAAGCCGCACGCGCATTGAATGCCGCGCTGCGCGCGTTTCGCGACGAGCACGGCTTCGGCCGCGCGGTCGCCGCGCCGCAGATCGGCATCGGGCAGCGGATGATCGCACTCGCGCTGGACGGCTGGCCGGACGTGATCGTGAACCCCGAGATCGTGTGGCGCAGCGACGCGCGGATGACGCTGTGGGACGACTGCATGTGCTTTCCGGAGCTGTTCGTGCGCGTCGAGCGCCACGCCTCCGTGAGCGTGCGCTACACGACGCTCGACGGCGAGTCGCATCGGCGCGACGCGTTGTCGCCCGACGTGTCGGAGCTACTGCAGCACGAGATCGATCATCTCGACGGCAAGCTGTCGTTCGATCGCGCGACGGGGCCGAATGCGGTCGTGCATCGCAGCGTGTTCGACGCCGACCGCGCATCGTTCGCCGCGCAGGTCGACCATGCGCCGGGTGTTCCCGAGGCGGCGCAAACCGCATCGCACGGCGCGCCGCCCGTCGAGGCGCTCGCGTTTCCGCGCGGCGCCGCGTACATGAACGGCCGCTTCATCCCGATCGCCGACGCGCGCGTGTCGGTGCTCGACTGGGGTTTCCTGCATTCCGATGTCACGTACGACACCGTGCACGTCTGGAACGGCCGCTTCTTCCGCCTGGACCAGCACATCGCGCGGTTCAGGCGCTCGCTGGCGAGGCTGCGGCTGAACGTGCCGCTGAGCGACGATGCGCTGCGCGACATCCTCGTCGAATGCGTGCGCCGCTCGGGCCTGCGCAACGCGTACGTCGAGATGCTGTGCACGCGCGGCGTGTCGCCCACCTTCAGCCGCGACCCGCGCGACGCCGTGAACCAGTTCATCGCGTTCGCGGTGCCGTACGGCTCGGTCGCGAACGAGCGGCAGTTGCGCGAGGGCCTGCACCTGCACGTGATCGACGACGTGCGGCGGATCCCGCCCGAATCGGTCGATCCGCAGGTCAAGAACTATCACTGGCTCGATCTCGTCACGGGGCTGATGAAGGGCTACGACGCGGGCGCGGAATCGGTCCTGCTGAAGAGCACCGACGGCGGCATCGCCGAGGGGCCGGGATTCAACGTGTTCGTCGTGCGCGACGGCCGGCTCCGGACGCCCGATCGAGGCGTGCTGCACGGCATCACGCGGCAGAGCGTGTTCGAGCTGGCGGCGTCGATGGGTATCGACGCGCAGGCCGCGCGCATCGACGATGCGCAACTGCGCGACGCGGACGAGGTGTTCATCACGTCGACGGCCGGCGGGATCATGCCCGTCACGCGGCTGAACGGCGCGGCGATCGGCGACGGCCGGCCGGGCCCGCTGACGCGTCGGCTGTTCGACGCGTACTGGGCGAAGCACGAGGATCCCGCGTGGAGCCTCGCGGTCGATTACGCGGCCGGCTGAGCGCGGCCGTGCCGGCGCGTTGCCCCGGCGGCCGCTGCCGCCGGGCGACGGAGGGCGATGCGTTCGGCGGGCCGCTGCGGTTCTCGCGGGCGCGGCGGCGTCCGGCGGCGCGGCGAGCTGACGGGCGCGGGCATCGGCGGCGGCAATGCGTCGGGCTGCCGCGCGACGGTCGCGGGGTGCATCGACGAGATGCCGGGCGCGGCGTCGTGACGCGAGCGACGGATGCCCGGCGGCTGCCGGGATCGGGTAACGTTATGCGATTCGTTCCTGATCCCGGAGACTAGCCGACATGCTGAAGAATCTCGATCCGCTGCTGCACGCCGACATCCTGCACACGTTGCGCGCGATGGGCCACGGTGACGAAATCGCGATCTGCGACGCGAATTTCCCGGCGGAATCCGTTGCGGAACACACGGTGGTCGGCCGAGCGTTGCGGATCGACGGCGCCGATTCGGCGCGCGTCGTGCGTGCGGTGCTGTCGGTGCTGCCGCTCGACACGTTCGTCGACACGCCCGCGTGGCGGATGGAAGTCGTCGGCGACGCCGCGGCGGTGCCGCCTGTCCAGCGCGAGGTGCAGGCCGAGATCGATCGCGCGGAAGGGCGCGCGGTGCCGCTCGCGGGGATCGACCGTTTCGCGTTCTACGAGCGCGCGCAGCAGGCTTACGCGGTGATCGTCACGGGCGAGCTGCGCGGTTACGGCTGCTTCGTCTTCAAGAAGGGCGTGCTGTTGAGCGACGCGGGCTAAACGCTCGATTCGTGCCGCCGCCTGTGGGGCGCGCGGCCGCCGCCGTGTAAAGATTTGCTACAACCTTTTTCTTGGACCCGGCCGCAACTCTGTCTATGCTGGCCCATTTGCCGCCGGCCCCGCGGGGCCGCGCGGCCGGCCGAATTGCATACGAGGAGAAAGGCATGATGCGTCCCGTCGATTCCGGCGTCATTTTTTTCGCGCGCCTGGCGCTGGCGGCGTTGTTCCTGTGGGGCGGCGTGATGAAGCTGCTCGGCTACGGCGATTTCATCGGTTACCTGCATGGGCTGAACGTGCCTTATCCGCAGGTGATCGGGCCGGTCGTCGTTGCGATCGAGGGGCTCGGCGGGCTGCTGCTGATCGTCGGCTACAAGGTCAGGCCGCTGGCACTGCTGATGGCGTTCTACACGGTGGCGACCGCGATGGTCGGGCACAATTTCTGGGACGCGACGGACGCCGCGATCCAGCACGACATGGTGATCCACTTCTGGAAGAACATCGCGATCGCCGGCGGTTTCCTGCTGCTGTTCGTCACCGGCGCCGGCGGCATGAGCATCGACGGCCTGCGCCGGCCGAGCTCGACGTACCGCGTGCTGCGCTGATCGGCACACCCGCCGTCGCGACGCCGCAAAACAAAAGGGCCGAACCCCTCGGGATTCGGCCCTTTGTTCATCGAGCGGGCGGGAGCGCCGGCGCTCAGTGTGCGTCCTGCACGTCCTTCGCATCCTTCGAGAACTGCACGGCGATCGCGCCGAGCACGCAGATCGCCGCGACATACACGACCGGCGCGAACGGGTTCGACTTCATCATCAGCGACACGATGACCGGCGTGAGTCCGCCGAAGATCGCATACGCGACGTTGTACGAGAACGAGATGCCCGAAAAGCGCACGACGGCCGGGAAGCTCCTGACCATCACGAACGGCACCGCGCCGATCGTGCCGACCATGAAGCCCGCGATCCCGTAGTAAAGCGGCAGCGTCGATGCGTCGGCCGCGACTTGGACAAACAGCAGGTAGTAGCACGCGGCCAGCCCGATGCCGCCGATGCCGAGCACGCGCTTCGCGCCGATCCAGCCGGCCAGCGAACCCGCGGTGATGCAGCCGGCCGTCAGGCACAGCGTCGCGACGCTGTTCGCGAACAGCGTCGTCGCGGGCGTCAGGTGGAACTGCTTTTGCAGCAGCGCGGGCGTCATCAGGATCACGACGACGATCGCGGCCGACAGCATCCACGTGAGCAGCATCGACACGATCACCGCGCGGCCATGGTCGCGCAGCACGGCCTTCAGCGGAATTTCGGCGGCGAGCGCCTTTTTCGCCTTCATCTCGGCGAACACCGGCGTTTCGTGCAGCCAGCGGCGCAGGTACACGGAGAACAGCCCGAACACGCCGCCGAGCAGGAACGGAATGCGCCACGCGAACGCGGCGACCTCGGCGGTCGAGTAACGGCTGTTGATGCCGGCGGCGACGAGCGAGCCGAGCAGGATGCCGGCCGTCAGGCCCGCTGTCAGCGTGCCGCACGCGTAGCCGATGTGGCGCGACGGCACGTGCTCGGACACGAACACCCACGCGCCCGGCACTTCGCCGCCCACCGCCGCGCCCTGCAGCACGCGGAACAGCAGCAGCAACACCGGCGCGAGGATGCCGATCGTGTCGTAGGTCGGCAGCAGGCCCATCAGCAGCGTCGGCACGGACATCATCAGCACGCTCAGCGTGAACATCCGCTTGCGGCCGAACAGGTCGCCGAAATGCGCCATGATCACGCCGCCGAGCGGACGCGCGAGATAGCCGGCCGCGAAGATGCCGAACGTCTGCAACTGGCGCAGCCAGTCGGGAATGTCGTGCGGGAAGAAAAGCTGTCCTATCGCCGGCGCGAAGAACACGAAGATGATGAAGTCGTAGAACTCGAGGGCGCCGCCAAGTGCGGCAAGGCCAAGGGTCTTGTAGTCGCCGCGCGAGAGCGGGCGTTCGGCGGCGCGAGGCGCGCCGCTCAATTCGGAAGCTTGCATGGTCAGGACGATCGGTATTCGAATGTTGTTGTCGGTGCTGCGTCTCCAGGGCCCGCTATCGGCATGGACTGGCAAGGCGCGGCTTGCGTCGTCGGAAGCGTGCCGCGTGCCGGATGGGGCGCGAGGCGCGCACCGCCGCACCGGGATGGGGCGCGGCGGGGACGATGCGTGAAAGCGGGTGGGAGGATTCTACAGGAGCGCGAAATGCGTGCGCGCGGATGCGCACCGAGGATCGTTTCGGACCGCGAAGCCGAAGCGCGCGGCGCCGGCGGCCGGTGGGCCGCAGGCGCGCCGCGCGGGCGGGTGCAGGCGTATCAGTTGCCGGCGATCGTATCGACCGGCTTGAACGCGCCGTGCTCGACCTTGTAGATCGTCACCGGCGCATCCTTCAGGTCGCCCTTCGCGTCATACGCGATGCTGGGGGCCGACACGCCCTTGATCGACACCTTGCCGAGATACGGCGTATAGACCTTCGGATCGGTCGAGTTCGCGTTCTTCATCGCGGTGAGCAGTGCGATCGTGCCGTCGTACGAGTAAGGCGAGTAAGTGATCACGTCTTCGTTGAAGCGCGCCTTGTAGCGCGCCGCGTAGCCGGCGAAGCCCGGCATCTTTTCCTTCGGCAGCCCGCCCATGTAGACGATCGCGCCTTCGGCCGCCTCGCCGCCCACCTTCAGGAACGTCGGCGAGCGCGACATCTCGCCCGTCACGAACGCCGACTTCATCCCGAGCTGGCGCATCTTGCGGATCATCGGCGACGATTGCGCGTCCCCGCCGCCGTAGAAGATCGCATCCGGGTTCATCCCCTTGAGGTTGGTGAGGATCGCGGAGAAATCGAGCGCCTTGTCGTTCGTGAAGTCGCGCTTGACGATCGTGCCGCCCGCCGCCTCCACGGCCTTCGCGAACTCGTCGGCGATGCCCTGGCCGTACGCGGTGCGATCGTCGATGATCGCGATGCGCTTGAAGCGCAGCGTCTTCACCGCATACGTGCCGACGATGCGGCCGGCCTGCGCGTCGCTCGTCAGCAGCCGGTAGGTCGTCTTGTAGCCGCGCGCCGTGTATTGCGGCGACGTCGCCATCGAGATCTGCGGCAGCCCGGCGCGATCGTACAGGTCGGACGCCGGAATGCTGGTGCCCGAGTTGAAGTGGCCGATGATCCCGCGCACGTTGTCGTCGATCAGCCGTTGCGCGACGGTCGTGCCCGTGCGCGGGTCGGCCTGGTCGTCCTGCGAGTCGAGCTGGAACGTGACGGGCTTGCCGTCGATCGTCGGACGCGTCGCGTTGAAATCCGCGATCGCGAGCTGCACGCCTTTCTGCATGTCCGTGCCGTAATTCGACTGCGGGCCGGTCAGCGGTGCGGCGAAACCGATCTTGACGACGTCGGCGGCGATGGCGTGCGCGCCCGACAGTGCGCAGGCGGCGGCCAGCGCGACGTGCGATACCTTCAGCTTCACTTTCACTTCCCCTTGATGGCGTGGTTGGGCTGCCGCCGGCATGCGGGCCGGCGGCCGGTGCGAGGGCCGCACGCCGTCCGCGAGCTGTGCCGGAATCGGCGTGCGCGATGACGGATGCGGCGAGCCGTGCGTGCCGATTGCTGCAGCGGCGGGATGTCGTCTCGTGACCGTGAAGCGAAGTCTAGATAGCGAAAATGTGGGCGTCTTGCGTGTTCGATGCGTGGCCGGCGACGATATCGGCATATCGTCGATAACCCTGATATATGCTGAAATCGTCACCTGGAATGCGCAAACGCGCCAAGACGCGGGGCGTCCGCATTTTTAGGATGGTGGGTTCGCGCGTGCGTGCGGCGCAGTGTGGCGGGCGGCAGGCCGGCAGCGGCGCATGCATGACGGCATGCGGCTTTCCGGCGGGTTCGTCGCCGCATGCCGGTTGCCGTACGCGCGACGCAGCGGTTGCACGCACAACATGTGCCGCGACGCGACGCAACGCCATCTGGCAGGCGGCGCGCCGACGCAACTGCCGCCCGCTTGCCCGCCTCCGGCGCACCGCGACCGGAGGGGCGCTTCTATAATCGACGCCATCTGCCACTCGCACTGCGGTTGCCGGGATGACGACCTTGCTTGCCGTACCGCCCATGAGCCTGCCCGAACCGTTGCGCTACCAGCCCGAGAATGCCGATTTCGGCGCGATGCTCGCGCACTTCCGCCTGCTCGAACCGGTGTTCGATGCGCTGCCGGACGTCGCGTTCTTCGTGAAGGACGAGAGCGGCCGCTATGCGATCGTCAACCGTACGCTGGCGATGCGCTGCGGCTACAAGGACAAGCGCGACCTGCTCGGCAAGACGGCCGACGCGGTGTTTCCGCGCCGCTTCGGCCGCAGCTATTTCGAGCAGGACATGGCGACGATCAACGCCGGCCAGCAACTGACGGACCAGCTCGAACTGCACCTGTACCCGGGCCGCCAGCCGGGCTGGTGCCTGACCTGCAAGGAGCCGCTGCGCGACGCCGCGGGCAGGGTGGTCGGCCTGGCGGGCATTTCGCGCGACCTGAAGGCGCACGAGGGATCGCACCCGGCGTACAGCCGGCTCGCCGACGTGGTCCAGCACATCCAGGATCACTACGTGCAGCCGCTGAACCTGAAGCATCTCGCGCAGATGGCCGGGATGTCGGTTGCGCAGCTCGAACGCTACTTCCACAAGGTGTTCCATCTGACGCCGCGCCAGGTGCTGCTGAAGACGCGGCTCGATGCGGCCACCGCGCTGCTCGTCACGCACGACAAGGTGACCGATGTCGCCGCGCTATGCGGCTATACGGATCACAGCGCGTTCACGCGCCAGTTCAAGGCGACGGTCGGCGTGACGCCGACGGAATACCGGTTGATGCTGCAGGAGCGGGCAGGGTGACGCGACACGCCGCAAGGGCCGGCGCGTCGCAGGGATCGGGGTGTGGCGGGGAAACGGGGAAGCCGGCGGCTCAGCGGTAGCCGAGGCCTTTCAGGATGGCCGTGCCGTCCGCGGTCAGCCGGAAGCTCGGGGCCGTATCGGCGTCGAGCCTGACCATCTCGACGAGGCCGGCTTCCTGCAGCGCAGGCAGTTCGGGTTTGGCGTTCGCGCCGATCGGTGCGTGCAGCAGCACCAGCAGCGTCGCGATTTCATGATGACTGAGCAGGCGGCGCAGCATCGTCTTCTTTGCAGGGGGCGCGGCCTGGCGGCCCGCGGGTGCTTCTACGGCGCTCATCGCTTTCCTCCTTTTCAAGATAACCATCGGGTACTGGTTCCGGATGGTGCCGTCGAAGACTTAAGCGATTCTTAAAACCGCGGCGGGAGATGCGATGTTGCGCTGCGGTATGGGTTACGGGATGTAACGCCAGGCGTGGCGCGGCTCCCGGCCGATCCCGGCCAGCCGCGCGGGCCGGTACGCGGCGGCGATATTCACCATCATGGTGCATATTTGATCGGGCCCTTTGAAGCAATCGCGGGTCGCGAGGCAATCCGGCCCGGCTGCCCTGATTCGACTCCTTCCCTTATTTCCTGCGCTGCGCCTGCGCGGCGAGCCGCACGGCCGCGTTCGCCGCGCCGTACCCGTCGTATCCGCCGCGCCGTTCGACGATCTCGAGCGAGAAGCGGTTGTCGACCAGCTCCGTATAGGCGTGCAGGAATTCGCCGCCGTGTTCGTCGCGGTCGTACAGCAGGTGATGGGTGCTCAGCGTGTCGACGAGGGCGTCCGGCAGCGCGTAGCGGGCGGCGAGATCGTCGTAGTAGTTGGGCGGAATGCGCAGGAACGGGATGCCGTCGGCCACGAACGCGGCGATCGTCTTCACGATGTCGTCGGTGCGGAACGCGACGTGGTTCAGCCCGGTGCCGTGATAGCGGTCGAGCGACTCGGCCACCGCCGTGTGGCGGTCGACCGACGCGTTCAGCGCGATCCGCACCGAGCCGTCGGCGCTGCGCACCGCGCGGCTGCGCATCAGCCCGTACGGGTCCGGCACGAGCCAGCTGCGCTCGGCCTCGAAGCCGAACGCCGTCTTGAAGAACAGGATCCATGTGTCGAGCGCGTCGGCCGGCAGCGCGAGGCACACATGGTCGATGCCCGTCAGCGGGCCGACTTCGCTCGGGCCGTCGATATCGGTCAGCGCGAAGTCCGATTCATAAAGCGTCGGCGCGTTCGGCGCTTCGTCGACGAAATACTCGAGGCTGCCGTCCGGCGCCTGCACGCCCGGCAGCACGCGCTCGTTCGGTCCGACGCGGCCGGAGAACGGCGCATAGCCGAAGCCGGCCGCGCGCTCGAACGCGACGTTCGCGTCGTCCACGCGGAACGCCGATGCGCACAGCGACAGCCCGTGGCGCTGGAAGAAGGCATCGGCGAACGAGTCGCGCTCCGCGTTCAGCACGATCGATGCGGCGCCGTGCTGGAACAGCGTCACGTCCTTCGAGCGATGCCGGCCGGCGAGCCGGAAACGCATCCGGCCGAGCCATTCGCCGACGGTCGCCGCCGCCTGCGCGTCGACCGCGAACTCGATGAACTGGAACCCGACGTGCGCGGGCGGCGCCGGCGGTGCGAACAGCGGCTGGGTGGCGGCCGGCGCCCGGCCGTCCCGGGCGAGCCGTTCGCGCGTCAGTTCTTCCAGATAGAGCAGCGAGCGATGGCCGTCGGCGGCCGTGATCGCGGTCGGCGCCGCGCGGAAGCCGTCGTTGAAGATCTCGAGCGACAGCGGCCCCGTATAACCCGACTCGATCACGCGCGCGGTGAAGCGCGCGAGGTCGAAGTCGCCCTGGCCCGGGAACGAGCGGTAGTGGCGGCTCCATTCGAGCACGTCCATTGCGAGCTTCGGCGCGTCGGCGATCTGCACGAAGGCGATGCGGTCGCCGGGAATGTCGGCGATCGCGTCCGGCGAATCGTCGAGCGACAGCGTGTGGAAGCTGTCGAGCGCGAGGCCGAGATGCGGGCTGTTCACGGCGTTCACGAGCTTCCACGCATGGCCGTACCGCTTCACGACGCGGCCCCACGCGAGCGCTTCGTACGCGGCGATCACGCCGGCCTGCCGCGCGGCTTCCGCGAGCGCGCCTAGCTGGTCGACGAGCAGCCCGTCGTCCGCGATCGTATCCGCCGACACATTGCTGCACACGAGGATGCGATCGGCGCCGAGCGCGTGCATGACGTCGAATTTGCGCTTGATGCGGTCGAGGTTGCGGGCGAGCTGGGCGGCGCTCACACCCTCGAAGTCGCGAAACGGCTGGAACAGCACGATGTCGAGGCCGAGGTCGGCGGCCATGCGCCGGACGTCGGCCGGCGATCCGTCGAAGTAGACGAGGTCGTTCTCGAAGATTTCGACGCCGTCGAAGCCCGCGGCCTGGATGGCGGCGAGTTTCTCGGCGAGCGTGCCGGACAGTGACACGGTGGCGATCGAGCGCTGCATGGGCGAATCCTGCGGATGAGCGGGGCATGGCGCCGGTCGTGCGGGCCCTGAATGAACCAGTCGTTGAATTCCGTACGCGCGCCATATCCCGAATTTACTGGGCTGGTGATGCGTATTGTACAAACTAACTAGGTGGTACAAATTAGCGAAAACCCGAAAAGACAGCCTCCCTGCACGGGCGCACACTAGCGTCAAATTCCGATGTCTTCGGGGCGGAAACGGTCACGGTCCGCCCCTGTTTCAGGAGCAGAATCACCATGAGCAAGCACAAGGTGCTGGTGCTGAACGGCCCCAACCTGAATCTGCTGGGCACACGCGAGCCCCATATCTACGGCGCGGAAACGCTCGCCGATGTCGAGCAGCGCTGCCGCGCGGCGGCGGCGGGGCTCGGTCTGGAGATCGACTTCCGCCAGTCGAACGCCGAGCACCAGCTGATCGACTGGCTGCATGCCGCGCGTCACGACACGCACGGCATCGTGATCAACCCGGCCGCCTACACGCACACGTCGGTGGCGCTGGCCGATGCGCTTGCCGCGATCGCGAAGCCGGTGATCGAGGTGCATATCTCGAACGTGCACCGCCGCGAGGCGTTCCGTCACCATTCCTACGTGTCGGCGGTCGCCGAAGCCGTGATCTGCGGCTGCGGCACCGAGGGCTACGTGTTCGCGCTGCAGCGTCTGTCGACCCTGTTCGCGCAGGGAGCCGCACGATGAGCCGGCCGTCGTTTCTGATCGGCCTGATCGGCCAGGGCATCGGCGGGTCGCTGTCGCCGGCGATGCACGAGGAAGAAGGATTCCGCCAGGGGTTCGGCTATGTCTATCGGCGCATCGATCTCGATGCGCTTGGCGTGACGGTCGATGCGCTGCCGCAGTTGCTCGATGCCGCGCAGCGGCTGGGCTACAACGGCCTGAACATCACGCACCCGTGCAAGCAGCGCGTGATCGAATACCTCGACGCGCTGTCGGACGACGCGCGCGCGCTGGGCGCGGTGAACACCGTGCTGTTCAAGGACGGCAAGCGGATCGGTCACAACACCGACTGGTCGGGTTTCGCGAAAGCGTTCGGCCGCGGGTTGCCCGGCGCGTCGCTCGAGCGTGTCGTGCAGCTCGGCGCGGGCGGCGCGGGCGCGGCCGTCGCGCACGCGGCGCTGCAGATGGGGGCGGCCGGGCTGACGGTCTTCGATGTCGACGGCGCGCGGGCCGCCGCGCTCGCGGACGAGCTGCAGTCGCGTTTCCCCGCGGCGCGGGTCGTCGCGGGCGGCGATCTCGCGGGCGCGATGCGCGCCGCGACGGGCCTGATCCACGCGACGCCGACCGGGATGGTCAAGCATCCGGGCCTGCCGTTGCCGGCCGAATTGCTCCATGCGGGCATGTGGGTGGCCGACATCGTGTATTTCCCGCTCGAAACCGAACTGCTCCGCGCCGCGCGCGCGGCCGGCTGCGCCACGTTGCCGGGCGGCGGGATGGCGGTCTACCAGGCCGTCGATGCGTTCGAACTGTTCACCGGACGCACGCCCGACGCCGAGCGGATGTTCGGGCACTTTCAGTCGCTCGTCACGCGCTGACCCCATCCAGAAAGAGAGACCAGGAGACGACCATGCAGCACACCACCCACACGAGCGCCGCGCCGGCGCAGGCGGCCGGCACGGTCCGGCGCACCTCGGCGCGTTACAGGATTCTCGCGCTGCTCGCGATCGGCACGATGATCAACTATCTCGACCGCACCGTGCTGGGGGTGGCTGCGCCGCAGCTCACCAGGGAGCTCGGCATCAACGCGGCCGTGATGGGCATCATGTTTTCCGCGTTTTCGTGGACCTACGTGGCCGCCCAGGTGCCCGGCGGCCTGTTCCTCGACCGCTTCGGCAGCAAGATCACCTATTACTGGTCGATGACGCTGTGGTCGCTGTGCACATTCCTGCAGGGCTTCGTGCCCGGCGTCGCGACGCTGCTCGCGTGCCGTCTCGGTCTCGGCGTCGCGGAAGCGCCGTGCTTCCCGACCAACAGCCGGGTCGTCGCCACCTGGTTTCCGCAGAACGAGCGCGCGATGGCGACGGGAACCTATACCGTCGGCGAGTACATCGGCCTCGCGTTCTTCAGCCCCGTGCTGTTCGCGCTGATGGGCGCGTTCGGCTGGCGCTCGCTGTTCTGGGTCGTCGGCACGGTCGGCATCGTGTTCGGCTTCGTCTGGTGGAAGTTTTATCACGAGCCGCGCAACCATCCGGCCGCGAATTCCGAGGAACTCGCGTATATCGAGGCGGGCGGCGGCCTCGTGCACGGCGTGCGCAAGGACGGCGGCAAGGGCAGGCAGACGTCGTTCAGCTGGGCGATGGCCGGCCGGCTGCTGAAGAAGCGCCAGCTTGCGGGCATCTGCCTCGGCCAGTTCGCCGGCAATTCGACGCTCGTCTTCTTCCTGACCTGGTTCCCGACCTACCTCGCCACCGAGCGCCACATGGGCTGGCTGAAGATCGGCTTCTTCGCGGTGATGCCGTTCATCGCCGCGTCCGTCGGCGTGATGTTCGGCGGCTTCTTCTCCGACTGGCTGCTGCGCCGCGGCAAGTCCGCGAACCTCGCGCGCAAGCTGCCGATCATCGCCGGCCTGCTGCTCGCGTCGACGATCATTCTCGCGAACTACGTGCAGAGCAACGAAGCCGTGATCGCGATCATGTCGGTCGCCTTCTTCGCGCAGGGGATGGCCGCGCTAGGCTGGACGCTCGTGTCCGACATCGCGCCGGACGGCCTGCTCGGCGTCACGGGCGGTATCTTCAACTTCGCGGCGAACCTCGCGGGAATCGTCACGCCGCTCGTCGTCGGCTTCATCGTCGCGTCGACCGGTTCGTTCGTCGGCGCGCTCGTGTTCATCGGCGTGATCGCGCTGGTCGGCGCGCTGTCGTACATCTTCGTCGTCGGCGACATCAAGCGGATCGAGCTGTAGGCGTCGCTTCCACGCACGTCTCGTGCGTTGGCCCGGCGGCCGAAGGGCCGCCGGGCTTTTTTGTCGGTGCGCCGCCCGGCGTGCCGGTCCGTACTCCGGGTCGCGCGCGGCTTCAGGCGCGCTGCACGGCGATGCCGAGCGATTCGACCGCCCGCGCGATCGCGGCGACCGCGCGCCGGATATCGTTCGCGTCGATCGCGCCGATGCAGCCGACGCGGAACGTCTCGAGCTGCGTGAGCTTGCCCGGATACAGGATGAAGCCCGCGTCGCGCACCGCGTCGTAGAAGCGGCGGAAATCGTAGGCCGGATGGGCGGGCGCGTGGAACGTGACGATCACCGGCGCCTGCACGCTCGCGTCGAGGAACGGCGCGAAGCCGAGCGCGCGCATCGATTCGACCAGCGTCCGGCAGTTGTCGGCATAGCGCGCGCCGCGCGCCGGCTGGCCGCCTTCGGCGAGGTACTGGTCGAGCGCGGCGCGCAGTGCGGCGATCACGTGCGTCGGCGGCGTGAAGCGCCACTGGCCCGTCTTGCGCAGGTACGCGTACTGATCGTGAAGATCGAGCGCGAGCGACGGCGAGTTGCCTTCGCTCGCGTCGAGCGCGTCGCGCCGCACGATCGCGAATCCCATCCCCGGTACGCCTTCGAGGCATTTGCCGCTGGCCGAGATCAGCGCGTCGATGCCGCTGTCCGCCAGTGCGATCGGCAGCGCGCCGAACGAACTCATCGCATCGACGATCAGCCGCTTGCCGTGACGCCGGCACACGGCGGCGATCGCGTCGAGCGGGTTCAGGATGCCGGCGCTCGTCTCCAGATGCACCTGCGCGACGTGCGTGATGCGCGGCTCGCGCGCGAACGCGGCTTCGATCGCGGCCGGATCGACGGCTGCGTCCTCGCCGAACGGCAACGCGATCGCTTCGATGCCGAGCCGGCCGAGGATCTTCAGGATGCGCGCGCAGTACGCGCCGTTGTCGGGCACGAGCACCACGCCGTCGCGCGGCACCAGCGTGCCGAGCGCGGCCTCGACCGAGAACGTGCCGCTGCCCTGCATCGGCACGCACACGTACTCGCCGCCGCCGTGCGCGATGGCGACGAGATCCGCGCAGACGCTGGCCGTCAGTTGATTGAAAGCGGCATCCCAAGAGCCCCAGTCATGTTGCATTGCGTGGCGGGTCGTGGCGGACGTGGTGAGCGGGCCGGGCGTGAGAAGGATCGGATCGGACATGGTTTTTCCTTGCAAAGGTAGGACGAAACACCGGGCGGCATTTCTGAATGGCTTGCATGATATTGGCAAAATGTGTCATTTTTTGGAAATTGTGGGAATCGTCACGGGTTTGTCATCGAACGCTGTGATCCTTCGCTTGCCGCGAGAAACCACCCACTGCGCGGCAGCGAGGCGAGGCCGGTTGTCGGCCTGCCCGGATAACAGGCCTTGCACGGGGCAGGAGTCGGCGCCGAAGCGCCAGCTCCGGCCGACAGAGCCGGTGTGCCCCCGGCCATTTGGTGTTCCGCCTACGGAGAAGTGAGATGACACTGCAGAAATCCTCGCGCGCCGCTGCCGGCGCGTTCCGCAAGCTTGCGCTGGCCGCCAGCGTCGCCGGCCTGATGGGCGCCGCGTTGCCCGCGCACGCGGCGAGCGCGGTCGTGCTCTATACGGCAGACGGCCTCGAGAATCTCTATCGCGATGTGCTGCCGGCGTTCGAGAAGAAGGAAGGCGTCAAGGTCAACATCGTGACGGCAGGCAGCGGCGAGGTCGTGAACCGCGCGAACATCGAGAAGAATTCCCCGAAGGCGGACGTGATCGTCACGCTGCCGCCGTTCATCCAGCAAGCTGGCCAGATGGGCCTGCTGCAGCCGTACCAGAGCGTGAACTACAAGAACGTGCCGGCCATCGCGAAGGCCGAGGACGGTACGTGGGCGACGTTCGTGAACAACTACTTCTCGTTCGCGATCAACCCGGACGTCGTGAAGAGCCAGCCGAAGACGTTCGCCGACCTGCTGTCGCCGGCCTACGCCGGCAAGGTCGCGTACTCGAACCCGGCCACGGCCGGCGACGGCATGGCCGTGCTGATCCTGACGACTTCGCTGATGGGCGAGGACAAGGCGTTCGACTACCTCGCGAAGCTGTCGCAGAGCGTGAAGTTCCATACGAAGGGCACCGGTTACCTGAACGTGCTGCTGTCGCGTAACGAGATCAGCGTCGCGAACGGCGACCTGCAGATGGATCTCGACGACGCGGAACACGGCGCGCTGTCCGTCAAGCCGATCTTCCTGGCCGCGAAGGACGGCGACCAGCCGACCACGTTCCAGCTCCCGTACGGCATCGGCCTGATCAAGAGCGGCCCGAACCAGGACGTGGGCAAGAAGCTGATCGACTACCTGATGTCGACGGACGTGCAGTCGAAGGTGCCGGACATGTTCGGCATCCCGGGCCGCACCGACGTGCCGCTGACGGGCAAGAACGGCGAGGCGGTCAAGAAGGCGATTGCCGGCGTGAAGCTGATTCCGGTCGACTGGTCCCAGGTGATGGCGAAGAAGCCGGTGTGGATCGAGCGCTGGAAGAAGGACGTGATCGGCAGCTCGGGCAAGCAGCTCGACGTCGTCAAGCCGAAGTGATCGGCGCGCGCCGCCTGTATTCGTGAGCAAGAGGATGAACCCGGTGGAAACCGCCCTGACCCATCCCGGCGCATTCGGCGCCGCCGAACCGCAAGCGACGCTGCGGTCCGGCGCGCCGGGCGGCGTGCAGATCGAACACCTGAGCGTGCGCTACGGCGCACGCACGGTGCTGGAAGATTTGTCGCTGTCCATCG
Organism: Burkholderia sp. MSh2; assembly: GCF_000731655.1. Lineage (NCBI taxonomy): Bacteria > Pseudomonadati > Pseudomonadota > Betaproteobacteria > Burkholderiales > Burkholderiaceae > Burkholderia > Burkholderia sp. MSh2. The sequence goes on from NZ_JPGM01000073.1 coordinate 45,447, forward strand.
GCGCCGGTGAATTTCTGACCGTGCTCGGCAAGAGCGGCTGCGGCAAGACCACGCTGCTGCGTTTCATCGCCGGGTTCGTGAAGGCCGACGGCCTGACCGGCACGCTGACCGTGGCCGGACGCGACCTGACCTATGCGCCGCCGCACAAGCGCAATCTCGGCCTGCTGTTCCAGAACTACGCGCTGTTCCCGCACCTGTCGGTGTTCGAGAACGTCGCATTCGGGCTGCGCGCACGCGGCATGGCGTCGTCGGAAGTGACGCGCCGCGTCGCCGACGCGCTGAAGCTCGTGCAGCTCGGCGACGCGGGCCATCATCTGCCCGCGCAACTGTCGGGCGGGATGCAGCAGCGCGTCGCGCTGGCACGCGCGCTCGTGATCGAGCCGGACGTGCTGCTGCTCGACGAGCCGCTGTCGGCGCTCGACGCCAACCTGCGCGCGTCGGTGCGCAGCGAACTGAAGGCGCTGCACGAGCGCCTGCCGAACCTGACCGTCGTCTGCGTGACGCACGACCGCGACGACGCGCTCGTGCTGTCCGACCGCGCGCTGCTGATGCGCGACGGCCACATCGCGCAGCTCGGCACGCCGCAGCAGTTGTACGACGCGCCGCGTGACGGCTACGTCGCCCGCTATCTCGGCCCCGCGAACCTGCTGCCGCCGCACGTGATCTTCCCGCTAGGCGATCCGCGCCACGAAGTGCGCGGCAAGGTGGCCTGCGTGCGCCCCGAGCGCCTGACCGTGATGCCGCCCGCCGCGGGCGGGCTGCACGGCACGGTGTCGTCGGTCGAATGGCAGGGCGCGGACCTGTCGATCGCGGTCACGATCGATGCGGCGCCCGACGAGCCCGTGCGCGTGACGATGCAACGCGGCCGCGGCGCGGCCCCCGAGCGCGGTGCGCGCGTTTCCCTGCATTGCGAGGCAGACGATGTCGTCCTTATCGAGCCCTGAAGCCGGCCTGCCGCCGCACGTGCTTGCGTCGGCCGCCGCACATGCCGCCGCCGCGCGCCGCCGCAAGCGCATGGGCGACCTGCACCTCGCCGCGCTTGCGATCGTCGTGCTCGGCCCGCTCGTCGTCTATCCGCTGGTGCGGCTGGTGCTGCTGAGCGTGTCGGGCGATCACGGGCTGAGCCTGGCCGCGTACCGCACGTTCTTCGGCAACCCCGATACGCGCGACGTGCTGGTGATGACGCTCGGCGTGCTGTTCGCGAGCGCCGGCACGGCCTCCGTGCTCGGCGTGCTGCTGGCCGCGCTGCTGTTCTTCAAGCCGTTTCCCGGCGCGTCGCTCGTCACGCGCTTCCTGGAGCTGTACGTCGCGTTCCCGTCGTTCCTGGTCGCGTTCACGCTGATTTTCCTGTACGGCTCGCAAGGGTCGATCAGCATCGCGCTGCAGCACCTGTTCCACCTGGAGGAGCCGCCGCTGAACTTCCTGTTCGGCATCGGCGGCGTGATTCTCGCGCAGACCGTGTTCTATACGCCGTTCGTCGTGCGGCCGACGCTCGCGTCGTTCGCCACGCTCGACCTGCGGCTGATCGAAGCCGCGCGCAGCCTCGGCGCGTCCGGCTGGATGCTCGCGCGCCGCGTCGTGCTGCCGATCGCGTGGCCGGGCATCGCCGCGGGCACCGTGCTGTGCTTCCTGCTGACGCTGAACGAGTTCGGGATTCTGCTCGTGCTGGGCAGCGCGCGGCTCGTTACGCTGCCGGTCGCGATCTACAGCAGCGCGACCGTCGACCTCGATTTGCCGACCGCGTCGGCCGGCGCGGTCGTGATGCTGGCGTTGTCGCTGGCGCTTTATGCGGTTTATCGCCGGGTGAACCGGCGTGCGACGGGAGGGAACGATGGCCGCTGAATTCCGTATCGGGCAAGCCGTGCCGCGCCACCGGATCGGCTGGAGCGACACGCTGCTCAAACATGCGTCGCGCGTGGCGCTCGCGCTGGCCGCGTTCGCGTGCTTCTGGTTGTTCGTGCTGCCCGTCGTCGTCGTTGCGCTGTCGAGCGTGTCGACGCAGTGGTCGGGCACGATTCTGCCGGCCGGCTACAGCCTGCGCTGGTTCGAGCGGCTCGGGTCGCCGGAATACGATGCGCTGCTGACGAGCCTCGAGATCGGCTTCGGCGTGTCGGCGTTCGGCACGATGCTCGGGCTGTGGCTCGCGCTTGCGCTCGAAGGGCGCGACCGGCGCGGCCTGGGCGCGGTGGTCGACGCGCTGGTGATGGTGCCGAACGGCGTGCCGAGCGTGGTGCTCGGGCTGGCGGTGCTGATTGCGTATCACCAGAAGCCGCTCGACCTGTCGAGCTCGGCGGCGATCGTCGTGCTCGTGCAGCTCGCGCTGATCCTGCCGTTCTGCTATCGCTGCGCGGCCGCCGCGCTGCGGCCGGAGTTGACCGTGCTGCGCGAAGCGGCGGCGAGCCTCGGCGCGCCGCCCGCGATGGTGCTGCGCCGCGTGCTGCTGCCGCAGCTCGTGCCGGCGCTGCGCGCGAGCCTCGCGCTCGGTTTCGCGCTGTCGCTCGGCGAGCTCGGCGCGACGCTGACGGTTTATCCGCCCGGCTTCGCGACCGTGCCGATCGTCGTGATCGGTCAGGTGGAGCGGGGGTATTACCTTCCGGCATCGGCGCTGTCGCTGCTGATGCTCGGCGCGTCGCTCGCGGCGCTGCTGCTGATCGCCGCGCGTGTGCCGCGCGGCAAGCGGGCGGCATCATGAACGCCGCGTTCGCATTGCGCCAGCCCGGCGAAGCGGGCGCGACCGGCGCATCGACGGAGCTTGCGGGACGTTCCGTCGACGTCAACGGCCGGCATTACCGGCTGCCGATCGAACCGACCGTCGTCGTCTGCGTCGACGGCTGCGAGTACGACTACCTCGAACGTGCCGTGGAAGCGGGCGTCGCGCCGTTCATCGGCCGGATGATCGCGGAAGGCACGGCCTGGCGCGCCGATTGTGTCGTGCCGACCTTCACCAACCCGAACAACCTGTCGATCGTCTGCGGCGTGCCGCCGTCGGTCCACGGGATCTGCGGCAACTATTTCTGGGATCCGGCCGCCGACGGCGGGCGCGGTGCCGAAGTGATGATGAACGACCCGGCCTACCTGCGGGCCGGCACGCTGCTCGCGGCGGCGTCCGACGCCGGTGCGCGGGTGGCCGTCGTGACCGCGAAGGACAAGCTGCGCCGGCTGCTCGGCTGGCAGCTGAACGGCATCTGCTTCTCCGCCGAGAAGGCCGCGCAGGCGAATCTCGCCGAAAACGGCATCGTCGACGTGCTCGACTGGGTCGGCCTGCCGTCGCCGGACGTCTACAGCGCGGCGCTGTCCGAGTTCGTGTTCGCGGCCGGCGTGCGGCTTGCGCAGACGCGCCAGGTCGACCTGATGTACCTGTCGACCACCGACTACGTGCAGCACAAGTGCGAGCCCGGCAGTGCCGGCGCGAACGCGTTCTACGCGATGATGGACGGCTATCTCGCGCAGCTCGACGCGCTCGGCTGGGCGATCGGGCTCACGGCCGACCACGGGATGAATGCGAAGCACGATCCCGCGACGGGCCGGCCGAACGTGATCTACCTGCAGGATGCGTTCGACGGCTGGTACGGCGCGCAGGCGGCGCGCGTGATCCTGCCGATTACCGATCCGTACGTCGTGCACCATGGCGCGCTGGGTTCGTTTGCGACGATCTACCTGGCTACGGGCGTCGACCGGGCCGAGGCGATGTGGCGCGTGGGCGGCCTCGACGGCGTCGAGCTCGTGCTCGACAACGCGGAAGCCGCCGCACGCTTCGAATTGCCGGCCGACCGGATCGGCGATCTCGTCGTGATCGGACGCCGCGACATGACGCTCGGCACGCGCGAGCGCGAACACGACCTGTCGGGCCTCACGGTGCCGTTGCGCTCGCATGGCGGCGTGTCGGAGCAGGAAGTGCCGCTGTTGTTCAATCGCCGTATCGAGCGGGACGATCCCGCGCGTCGCCCGCGCAACTTCGACGTGTTCGATTTCGTGCTGAACCGGGTCGCGACATGATGGCTCATCCCCGACACGATCACCCGGCGTTCCGCGCCGAAACGCTACGCTGGTGCGGCACGCGCGCGGCGCGCGAACGCACGCTCGACGTCATGGACCCTTACACGGGCACGCGCGTCGGGACGGCGCCGCTGGCAAGCGTCGACGACGTGCGCGCGGCGTTCGACTACGCGATGGCGTACCGGCCGACGCTGACGCGCTACGAGCGTTCGCAGATCCTCGAGCGTGCGGCCGCGCTGCTGCGCGAGCGTACCGAGGAAGCGTCCGACCTGATCACGCTCGAATCGGGGCTGTCGAAACAGGATTCGCGCTACGAGATCGGCCGGGTTGCCGACGTGCTGAAGTTCGCGGCGGTCGAGGCGTTGCGCGACGACGCGCAAAGCTTCTCGTGCGACCTGACGCCCCACGGCAAGGCACGGCGCGTGTTCTCGCAGCGGCAGCCCCTCGACGGGGTGATCGTCGCGATTACCCCGTTCAATCATCCGATGAACCAGGTGGCGCACAAGATCGCGCCGGCGATCGCGACCAACAACCGGGTGATCGTGAAGCCGTCCGAGAAGGTGCCGCTGTCGGCGTTCTATCTGGCCGACCTGCTGTACGAGGCGGGGTTGCCGGAGCCGATGCTGCAGGTGCTGACCGGCGATCCGCGCGAGATCGCGGACGAGCTCGTCACCCATCCGCATGCGTCGCTGATTACATTTACGGGCGGCGTGGCGATCGGCAAGGCCATCGCCGCGCGGGCCGGCTACCGCCGCATCGTGCTGGAACTGGGCGGCAACGATCCGCTGATCGTCCTCGAGGATGCGAATCTCGAGCGCGCGGCGTCGCTGGCGGTGCTCGGGTCGTACCGGAATTCGGGCCAGCGCTGTACGGCCGTCAAGCGCATGCTGGTGCAGCGCTCGATCGCGCCCGCCTTCACCGAGTTGCTGGTCGAGAAGACGCGCGCATGGAAATACGGCGATCCGTTCGATCCCGCGAACGAAATGGGCACGGTGATCGACGAAGAGGCGGCGCGGCTGTTCGAGGCGCGGGTCGGGGAGGCGGTCGCGCAGGGCGCGCGCCTGCTGACCGGCAACGTGCGGCGCGGCGCGCTGTATGCGCCGACCGTGCTCGACAACGTCGATCCGTCGATGACGATCGTGCGCGAGGAGACTTTCGGCCCCGTTTCGCCGGTGATCACGTTCGACACGATCGACGACGCGATCCGCATCAGCAACGGCACGGCGTTCGGGCTGTCGTCGGGGGTCTGTACGGACAGCACGGCGGCGGTCGTGCGGTTCGTGAACGAGCTGAACGTCGGTACGGTGAATGTGTGGGAAGTACCCGGATACCGGATCGAGCTGTCGCCGTTCGGCGGGATCAAGGATTCCGGGCTCGGTTACAAGGAAGGCGTGCAGGAGGCGATGAAGAGCTTCACGAACCTGAAGACGTTCTCGCTGCCTTGGGAGTAGACGAATGGCATTGACGGTGGAAGAGATCCACGGGCTGTATCGCGAGCATGGCCATGTGGCCTATAGCGGCGAGCCGGTCACGCAACTCGAACATGCGCTGCAGAGCGGCTTGCTGGCGGAAGAGGCGGGCGCCGGCGAGGCGCTGGTCGCGGCGGCCTTTCTGCACGATCTCGGTCATCTGCTGAATCGCCAGGGTGAAACGCCGAGCGCGCGCGGGATCGACGATCTGCATCAGTACTATGTGCTGCCGTTTCTGCGGCCGCTGTTTTCCGACGCGGTGCTGGAGCCGATCCGGCTGCACGTCGACGCGAAGCGCTGCCTGTGCCGCACGGACGCCGGCTACTTCGAGAGCCTGTCGCCGGATTCGGTGCGCAGCCTCGCGCTGCAGGGCGGCGTCTTCAGCGAGGAGGAGACGGCGGCGTTCCTGCAGCGCCCGTTCGCGGCGGACGCACTGCGTCTGCGCCGCTGGGACGATACGGCGAAGGAGGAAGGCAAGACGACGCCGGATCTCGATCACTATATGGAGATCGTCGCGCGCCAGGCGCGCGCGGCCTGACGGTTCGGCCTCGTCTTTATGAAGCCCCGCACGCGGCAGCGTGCGGGGCTTCATATTTTTTGAGAAACCCCTTGCGCGATTCGAGGCAGGTACCTACAATCACGCCTCTTTCGCGCTAACGGAAACACGGCGCGGAAGGGGAAGCGAAGCTGGTGGTGTGCTGCAGTCCGGAGTGCGCAACTGGCCCAGGAAGTTGAACCCCGCAGTCGCAACGAAGCAGTAAAAAAGTTGTTGACGAGCTGCGAAACACGGTTCATAATCTCGCTTCTCTGCTGCTGAAAACGCAGCGCTGCTGAGAAACACGAAGTTCCTCGCAGA
>NZ_JPGM01000074.1:0-50559 GCF_000731655.1 Burkholderia sp. MSh2
ACCACGGTAGCCGTGCCCAGCAGCGTCATACCGCTGAAGAACGTCACCAGCCCGCTGGGCGCCGCCCCCGCCACGTTCGCCGTCAGCGTCACCGCCGTACCCTGCGTCACGTTCGTGGCCGATGCCGTCAGCGTCGTCGAAGTCGGCGATTGCGTAGCGGGTTGACTCGATGAACCCGTAACGGCACTGCTGCTCGTCGCGCTATTGGTATCCCCGCCGTAGACCGCACTCAGGGGCGCCGCCGCCACCGTGCCGTCATACGCAAGGCTCGCCGCGCCATTGACCAGCGTGGCCGTGCCCAGCACCGTGCTGCCGTTATAGAACGTCACCGTCCCGCCCGGCATCGCGGGCGAGCCCGCCGGCGCACTCACCGAAGCCTGAAGGTTCAGCGTGCTGCCCGTCCCGGACACCTGCAGCGTGGTCGTCGTCGGCTGTGCAGCGATCGGCACCATCTGCTCGGTGTTCGATCCCACATGCGTCGCATCGCCTGCGTAGACCGCCTCGATGTCCACCGTCCCCACCGGCAGGCTCGAGACCGTCAGCAGTGCCAGCCCATTGACGAGCGTGGCCGTGCCCAGCATCGTCGTACCGTTGTAGAACGTCACCTGACCGCTCGCCACCGGCAGACCCTGCCCCTGGTCCGTCACCGCAGCCGACAGCGTCACCGGGTTGCCCCAGACCGCTTCGCTGTACCGGCTTGCCCCCTGGCTTTGCACATTCAACGCAATGTTCGTCGCCGCACCGGTAACGGTCGCCTGCGCGACCGCCGACACCCCGCTCGGATGCGATGCATCGCCCGAATACACCACACTGATGTCGTTCACGCCCACCGGCAGCGCGCTCGTCGTGAAGCTCGCCGTCCCGTTCGTCATCACGGCGCTGCCCAGGACCGTGCTGCCGTTGAAGAACGTCACTTCCCCGCCGTCGCCTCCGCTCACGTTCGCCTGCAGCGTCACCGGTTCGCCCAGCGCCGACGAACCGCTCGTCGTGACTGTCAGCCACGGCGCGGTTTGCGATGCAAAGGACACGTCGGCAGCGTCGGCCAGTTGCGAGACGTCGATGGGATTGGCCAATTGCGTGACTGACAGCACATGTGACTCACCGTCGTAGGTGGTCTGCGTCACCCGCCCCTGCGGATCGACCTCCCACGTCAGCCGATCGGCATCGTCGTAGAAGTACCAGGTATGCTGGTCCTGCGACGTCGCAGCAGGGCGAATCGCGGCGAGTTCAGCTGCCGGGCCACCAGTCGGCCAGTTCGCATCCGTGGTCCAAGCGGTCAGCGGCGCCCCGCTCGCATCGACCAGCGCCGACGTATCCACGGGCGTATCGTATGCAATGCTCTGGGCGAGCAGTCCGCTGGCGTTGTAGGTGTACTCGGTCAACGCGCCAGTCGGATCGATGTCGGCAATCTTGCGGCCCGCTTCGTCGTACATCGTCCATTGACGCGCCCCCGTCGGATCCTGCGTCATGACGAGACGTCCATCGTCGTCATACCAGTAGCGGGTCGTCCCCAACGCGGATGAGGTCGCCGAGAGCTGCGTGACGCTCACCAGATGGCCTGCGCGATCGTAACTCGAGACAGTCGACAGCCCGTTGGCAAGGGTCACCGTCGTTGTGCCGCTGGCATCGTCGTAGCGGGTCAACGTAACGTTCGGCGTAGTGCCGTCAAGTGACGGCGCGCTCGTGCTCACGACGCGCCCCAGCCCGTCGTAAACATACTGCGTGACGCTTCCGGCAGGCGAAACGGTCTGCAACAGGCGCCCGGACTGGTCGTAGACATAGTGCGTGGCCTGTTCGCCACTCGCCACGCCCACGCCGTTCGATCCGATATTTGCGTATGTCGTGCTGGTCTGCAGTTGCCCCCGGAAATCGTACGTATAGTCGGTACGCTCCGTCTGCGTCAGATCCTGAGCCGCCTGCCACTGTTCCAGTTGACTTTCGGTGGGAACCTGCGTCTGCCCGAACGCACTGACATCGTAAGTGGACCCGGTATAGGCGATCGTCGAGGTTCGCAGGCCGTTCGTGCTGTAACGGTATTCGGTGACATTGCCTTGCGGCGCGATCACGAATCGCAACTGGGTGGGTTGCGTCGCCGAATAGACGTAGCGCGTCGTCTGGGGATCGCTCGCAGCCTCCAGCCCCGATGCCGCATTCGCATACGAAGTGCTCGTCAGGATCTGATTGGCGGAATTGTAGGTCAGTGTCCGCGTGTCGCCCGCGGCATCGACCTGGCTCACCAGATTGCCGCGATCGTCGTATTGCATGCTCACCGTGTGACCCGCACCGTCCGTGATGCCGGTCACATCGCCCAGGTCGTTGTACGTGTAGTAAGCCTGCGTCAGACCTTCGGCATTGGCCGCCGTCACCCCGCTGCTCGCCTGAATCAGTTGCCCGTTGGCGTCGTAACGGTAAACCGACGTGCAATCGAGCGGATCGGTAACGCTCGTCGTGCCCGAATCGCTATCGTAGGAAAACGATGTCGTATTGCCGAGCCCGTCCGTTACCGAGGCGACCTTGTACTGCCCGTCGGAGAGAACATAGGTAAATGCAAGGCTGGTCCCGTCGCTTTGCTGGACGCCCGCAATACGATCACTCGAACCGTCATAGCTATAGGTGGTGACGTAGCTCGCCTGCGCATCGGCCCCGGTGGGAACCGTGCCTGTCGGATCGAGATTTACCGAAACAGACGTAAGCCGGTTCTGCGCGTCATAGCCGTAGGAAATTTCGTTGATCGTCTGACCCGACGCGAGCGTCGTACTCAACTGGACCAGGTTTTGTCCGGCGTACGTGAAATTCAGGGCCTCGCCGCTCGCATCGGTTACTTGCGTAAGCAGGTTGTTGCTGTCGTAGCTGTAAGCCAGCGTATTGCCATCGGTATCCGTCGACGACAACAACAGGCCCGCGCCGCTGCCCTCATAGGTTTCCGTCGTTCCGGTGCTGCCGTTCGTCCACGTCAACGTGCCATCCGCGTTGACGCTGATCGTGCTCAGGGCGGAACCGGCACTGGTCGTCTCGACGTAACACTGACTAGTCGCATCCCAGGCGTAAATCGAAGTCGAGCCGTCGCTGTCGGTACGCTCGAGCGTACCGTCGCTCTGGCGGACAACCGATTTGTAGAGTCCCGTTTGCCAGCCGTCACCATTCGTGAAGTTGGCCGACCCCTGGCTGTTGTAGGTTCGCAGATCACTGATGTCGAGCCCCAGGCCCATCAACAGCGCGTCGTTATCCTGGAGTACGAGATTGCCGTTCGAGACATTTACGTACGCGCTTTCGCCGCTCCGCCCCTGCACGGCGTTTCCGATCTTGCCATTCGAGCCCAGAACCGCGAGTGAACCGAGATTGAGGCCCAGATTGTTTCCGCTGACGATCGCGACCATGTCGTGTTCCGTTTGGATGTGTTGTCCGTCACCAACTTCCCAGCGGGAGACACTCCCTAGCCTGGAATCGTTGCGTAGTTGCTCAAGTCATCCGATCGGAAACGCGATTTGTTTAGGGTGGTTGCGAAATAATTTTTATGTGCCACCAGCGCGGCCTCGAAAAAATCAGGCTTGTTGAAGATCCAGGCGTGCCCCCCTCGGGACCGGGAGCGATGTCGAAGTTTTTTTCGGCGCTCCCCCTAAACAGTTTGATGTCGAAGCGCGATAACTTGTTTATCCGTGGATCGTCCGGGCCCGGCTGCGGCGTGTACGAGTCACCTCGCAGCCGTCTACAAGGAAACCGGCGCGCTCCGCCTGCAGCGCTTACTCATCCATCTGGCAATGGAAAACATTCGTCAACGGATCATGGCGGCGAGCCGTCTGGTCGGCGACATATCCTCCGTACCGCGCGTCAGTCCGCTCGAGCCGAACGTCTTCAGCGCATTCGCGGCCGCGGGCCTGCCGTTCATCATCGTAGGCATCGTGTCCACCTGGCCACTCCACGCGCTGACGCCTGACGGGCTGGTCGAGCGCTTCTCCGGCTTGCGTGTACGTGCCAGGATCGGCGACTACGTGAGCGCCGCATTCTCGAAGAAACGCGAAAGCAAGGAAATGTCGCTGGCGGAGTATTTCTCCCTGCTGAAACACGGCACGCCTGGCTTGCCACCCTATCTCGGCAATCAGAAACTCCCTGAACTCGATGCCCTTTGCCGGTGGCCGCACTATTTCACGCACTTCAAGGATCTGAAGATCTGGATCGGTCCGTCGGACACGGTCACGCCGCTCCATTGCGACTACGACGACAATATGCTGGCGCAAGTTTGGGGAACGAAGCGCATTCTGCTGTTCCCGCCGCACTATGCCGAGAACCTCTACTTGTGGGAGTCCAACCCCGTCCTGTTCGGCTCCAGATTCAATCCGGAAGCACCTGATTTCTCCAAGTTTCCGCTTGCACAAGCTGCCAGTGGCTGCCAATGCATGCTCAAAGCCGGGGAAATGCTGTATCTGCCCGCCGGATGGTTTCATCACGTGCGCTCAACATCGTTCTCGCTATCATCGAACATGTGGGCAAAAGGTACGCCAGCAGTCTGCGGAAATCGGGGAGAAGTACCAGGCGTACGGTAGGAGACCGGCCCACCCCGACGGCGACTCCAAAATCGGCGACATCGAGCGCGTTCCATGCCGCAGCTCGTCGCTGGGCCGACAATCCGGCACGGTCGGTCTCCCATGTAAAAAATTCGCCGCACCTCTAAACATTTTGGCATCGGCAGGCGAAGACTTGTCATGCGTCGACCTGCAGCGTTCGTCGAGTCGCGATGCCGACAGTTCGTCGAACCCCATGAGCTTGCGCCGTGTGCCTGCATTCATTGCGACGACTTCGGCAAAGAAGCGTCGCCCATCACGATCAGGAGTCTTCTTGGCCGCATCCAAAAACAATTTCTTCGATCACGTCAGGTGGTTGCGTCAGGCGGCGCTGGATGCAGGATTCGAACTCATCATCGCCGGCGAGAGCCTGCAGGCGCTGCTGCGCCGCGGCGAACGGTACTGGACTCTGCAACCGCGGTTCCTCGCCAAGGTGAACGGCATTGCGCAATACACGCCTGCCCTGATCGACGAAGTCACGCACTTTGCCGGCTGGCTGCCAGACCGAAGCAAGCGCTGGCCCGCCGCAAGCGACAAGCTGGCGTTCAAGCAATGGGCGCAGCAAGCCGGATTGAGGGTTCCGGCTTACGGAAGCTCGACCTCGGACGACATGGCAAACGTGGTGGTGAAGCAAGCGGCGTCGTCATTCGGCGCACAGATCGAAGGGCCGTTCCGCTCTTCGTCGCAATACCCGATCGAGCCGTCCCGCAGTGAATACTACGAACGGTTCGTCGACGGCGAAATATTCAAGGTCTGGTTCTGGAATGACGCGCCCGTCTGCGCTGAACGCGACACGATGCCGCGCGTGACCGGCAACGGGCGAGCGACCTTTCGCAAGCTGATCGAGGAACGCGCCAACCTGATGCAGAAGATCGAACCATCCGAACTTTCTCACCAGATCGATCGCTGCGCGGTCACGCTGCGCTTTTTTGGTCACGCTCTCGATGACGTTCCCGATCGTGGCGCCCGCCAACTCGTGGAATTTCGCTACGGCTCACCGCTCATGCACCCGCGCGGCCGACTCCTGCTGGACATGCGCACCAATGTGAATCCTCGCTGGGACGAGCTCCGCGCGGCGGGACCGGTACTGTATTCAGCCATTCCGACGGAATCGCGTCGCGATACGTTATTCACGGCGGACGCAATCTATGACGGGCAACACTTTTGGTGGCTGGAAATGAACAGTCACCCGGCCGTGCATCCTTTGGCCTATCCCGCTCTCGTCGCCAATCTCGGTGCTGAACCGACGAGTCGGTCGTCTTCAACAGTACGTCAACCGGCACCTCAAAGCGCCGACTAATTTTCTCAATCGAGAGGAACACCATGCCAGATACGGATTTCGACGATGTCGCCTTCCCGAGGCTGTTCATCCACGCGGCACCACTTTTTCCTGTTGCGCCAATCAGCGCACCATCGGTCGACCAATCCGTCGTAGCGAAGACGATCTACCACTTCGGCGGATCTGGCGGCGACGGCGACTCCAGCGAAGGCGCCGCGGAATCCAGTGAAAGCGAAAGCGAAGGCGATAGTGAAGGCGATAGTGAAGGCGATGGAGAAGGCGAAGGCGAAGGCGAAGGTGAAGGCGGAGAGGGTGGCGACGGCGGTGGTGACGGCGGCGGCGACGGCGGTTGATCATGCTCGCAGCTGAAATCGCGCATCCGCCCACCGATTCCCTGGACGCCGAGCGGGAACAACTGCGGCGCGCTATCTACAGTCAGGTCATCCTGCTAGGCAAGGACGTCACATTCGACTTCAAGGACTTGCTGTCGCATGCGGGACAGGCTCGTGTCGCAGGCCGGTTGCTGTGGGAACGAATTCGCCCTATGCGCCCGGAGGTTCTGATCGGGCCGGGTTTCGGGGGCGCACCGCTGCTGTATGCGGTCGCGCTCGCCGCCCTGCAGGCGGACGGGTTGGATCTCACATTGCTGATGGTGCGAGACCAGCGCAAGACGTACTATCGCAAGCGCTGGGTTGAGGGCGCGCCATGTCCGCCGGGCGCCCGCGCGGTGATCGTGGACGACTTTCTCGGAAAGGGCACCGCAGTTCAACTCGTCGATGAGGCCTTGCGGGCGGACAAGCGCGACCTGCACGTGTGCGGCCTCGCGGCACTGTTCGATTGCTGGAGCCCGACGGGTTCGCGGCAACTGTCCGTCAGCCGCTTTCCGGTCGTCTCGGTTTTCAGACGCCACGATATCGGTCTGTCGCGGGATAGTTACGACGCCCGACCTCCGGAGATGAAAGGCAGCGCGCCGCCTTTCGTGGATCAGCCGCTGTGGTGGCGCTTCGAGTTCAACCACGGTGTGACGCCACCCTTCAAGTCCAGTCCGGCGGTTGCCGAAAACGGCATATTCGGCGCAGACGACCGCGCGAGGATATGGCGCTTCGACGCCACGACGGGTGAGACGGTCTGGACTCGTGCCAGCCTGCAACAGCCATACAAGGGCATCGTCCAGCAATTGCAGGTGGTCGACCGCAGCGTCGTATTCGGCTGCTACGACGGGACCGTGACTCGGCTCGACGCGGACGACGGCGAGATCATCTGGCGCTGGCGTCCCGACTCGCACGTCCATGCAACGCCACAGGTCGACCTCCGGCATGAGCGACTCTTCGTCAATACCGAGCAATACAACGCAGGCGCCCCGATCGGTCACCTGTACTCGCTGGACTGGAAAAGCGGCCGCGTGATCTGGCGATACGAGCACGGTTATTGGCCGCCCGCCTCTCCTCACTACAGCGAGGAAGCCAATGCCGTCGTTGCGACCTGCAACGACCAGTCGCTTGTCTGCGTCGATGCGGATACCGGACACTTGCGGTGGAAGGCATCAACGACCGGCATGGTTCGAGGTAAGCCGGCCGTGCATCGCGGGCGGGTCTTCGTCGCGACGGAAGAAGGACAGCTCCAGAGTTTCGACATCGAAACCGGCGCCTGCCTGCTGACCCGCCGGCACGGTCCCGGCCTGCTTCATCAATTTCTGCACGTCGCCGACGGCGTCGTCTACGCACTAGACAATCGCTGGCATCTGACGGCATTCGACATCGATACGTTCCAGATTCGATGGATGAGCCGATTACGTAGTCCGGGCGTGTGGGGCCCGCTGGCATTCGGCAAATATTTGATCGTTCTGTCCCGCAATGGGCATCTCGCCGTATTCGATCCGACTCGGGAAATCAAACTCTGGGAAGGCCAGATCGGCGGTACGTTTCGCCAGGCGCCGGCGGCGGGCTACGCCAACGGTATCCCGTTGCTGGCGTGCGCCAGCAACAATGCCGGTTTCAAGGTATTCCGCATCCATCCCTATTACGATTCCGCTCCGTCATGAACTCCCTTCTTCAATCAGCGCGCAGTCAACCCACGGTCGATCAGGCAGGCGTGATTGCATCCGGCTGGTTCATCGTGACCCAGGTCAAGTGCAATCGCATCGTCTACTTCACCGACGATCCCGACTACACCCCTGCGTCCGATGGAGACTGGTATTTCGTCACGCATTACCTGGGTGAAATGCCCGAGGGCATGACGCTCGCGAACTGTTGGGGCTGGCGTTTCAACGGCGGCAAGTTCACGGACGCTCGCGAGCCTGTCGCCAGGGAACCGCACGAGGCACTGCTGGAAAGCAATCGTCGCGCACTATTCACTCTGTTGCGGCAGAAGGTCGATCAGACGCGCGCGCGCTGGGCACCGACCTGTTCGATGGGCGGCATGCTGCGTCAACGAAAGCTGGAGGAAGCGCGACGCTACCGCGCCGCGGCATCGAAACCGGAATCGGTTGAACGGGACGACGATTTCGACCTTTTGCGTTCGGTCGCCGTTGCGCACGGGGTCACGCTGGACGAGGCGGCCGATCTGATCCTGCGCCTCGATCGTGAAATGCTCCAGTCTCTCACGCACAGCGAACAGATCCGCGAGCACTATTCACAGGCCATTCGAAACGCGACAAATCAGGACGAACTGATCCGGTTGCGCCGCAACCTTCTGAGCGAGCGCTGGCAGACTCCGATCATGACTACGCCAGTGTCGCCGCCGATGAATCCGGCCGATTGGCACACGCCATTGGGGGCCGTACAACGCGCAAACGAAATCGTGCGACTGCAGGGCCAGCTTCGGCAGATCGTCAACGAGCGGCGTGCACGCGTACTCGGCCACTATGCCGGCAACGATCTGCTGACGCAGTACAAAACAACGCTAGCCAATCAGATACTGAACGGCGGTGCCGGTGCGGCGGGGCAAGATTTACAGCTCATTGAAAGCTACGCGGCAGCCCGCAACCTCAGTCTCGAGGACGCCGCGCGCCTGATGCTCGGTGCTGCGGAAGAAGCGCAGCAGGTTCTGATTGGCACCGAGGTGCGAAAAGACCGCTTGCTCGCCCGGATAGAAGCGATCAAGACACTATCGGACGTCCGCGAGATCGGGCTCGAACTGGATTCTCTGGCGAAATCGATGCGTGGAGACGAAGCGCGCACCGGGCAGTTCTGATCTTCGCTCATGTGGCACCGCCTCCCTGCATGGTCGCGCCATTTCCACGTTGACGCCCTACCTAATCCATCGGTACCCTCGACATGCCGTTCACTTTGACAACAGCCGCACGTCTGCTTTCGATTTGCCTCCCGCTCCTGCTCCCGATCTCCGATGTTCGTGCCGAACAACTCAGGTCGGATCTGCACGAGTCCGTTTCGACCATCGACGTGACGGTCAAGGATTTTTACGGGACGGCACAAGCGGGCAAGGTGGTGATCACGCAGTTCTTTCCAGACGGTGACGGACCATTCCCGATCCTGATTCTCAATCACGGACGCAGCCCCACGGATCGCGGGACGCCGCCACGTTTCCGCTTCACCCGGCAGGTCGCCTTTTTCCTGAAACGCGGCTTTGCCGTATTTGAGCCGACGCGCATCGGTTATGGTCAACTCGGCACGCAATTCGATCCGGAATATAGCGGCACATGTCGTCAGAAGGACTATGCCCCGATGATCGATGCGGCGCGCACCGAAGATCTCGCCGTACTGGACTACGCGAGGCGGCAGCCTCATGTCGATTCGCATCGAATCGTCATCGCCGGCCAATCGGTCGGTGGCTTCGTCACGACGGCGATGGCGGCTGAGAATCCGGACGGCGTGGTCGCAGCAATCAACTTCGCGGGTGGTTCCGGTGGCGATCCGGTCGAGCATCCCGGTGTGCCGTGCCAGGGCGAACGACTGGAAGCCATGTATTCACGATTCGGCAAAACGGCTCGCGTTCCGATGCTCTGGATATATACGGAAAATGACCAGTACTTCAGTCCGACATACAGTGGCGCCTGGCACGATGCATTCGTTCGCGCTGGCGGCAACGCAGACTATCGGCTGCTTCCGCCATTCGAGAAAAACGGGCATATGCTGTTTGCGCACGGCGTCGACGTCTGGGAGCCAGTGGTATCGGAATTTCTCGAGCGCCAGGGGTTCCCCGTCCGGCAACAACCTTGATTGATACGGAGAGACGTTCGACATGCACATGCCATTTGATGCCCTGCTGGAACAGGCCGTGACGCTAAGCCAGGATGCGCAATGGTCGGAAGCGTCGACATTATTGACCGCGGCCGCCGAACTCCGTCCGGAAGCGCCGGAGCCGCACTATCTGCGCGCGGCGAATCTCGCCGCGATGGGTGATGTCCAAGCTGCCGAAGCTGAATTTCTGGCCTGCCTCTCGCTCGCACCGCACCTCGCCATCGCACGTTTCCAGTTCGGCCTGCTCTATATGACAACCGGACGCCCGGATGCGGCGCGTTCAGTGTGGGCGCCGCTATTGACGACACGGCATCCGCTCTCGTGTTTCGCACGAGCGATGCTCGCGATCCTGCACGGTGACCGGGTCGATGCCGAGGCCTGGATCCGGCAAGGCCTGCAGGTTAGCCGCGAAAATGCGCCGCTGAACGCGGACATGGTCGCGCTGCTGGAGAAACTCTCCCTGCTCGACACAGGCGGTGCTGATGCCGACCGACCAGACCAAGAATCCGGCCCGGCGCAAGGAGATGCACCTGTCGAGCCGGAGCCATCGACGCATCTTCTGATTGCGTCATACATACAGCGCTAGACAATGAGCCCCATCTCGCCGCTCGACCGGCTCTTCCAGACGATACAGAGCCAGTCCGCTCCGGTCGGCCAAGTAAAGACCGCTACCGCGGCTACCTCGGGTTCACGCAAGGAATCAATCGGCGATGCCAGCGCGCAAAAGCGCGATGGGCTGGCGGCGCGCCTCGCCCAGCGTATCCAGGCGATCGACCCGGATCATCCGCAAAGGCGACGTCAAGCGTTCCGGCTATACATCGAATACGGCCTGATCAGCCGTCTTGGCGAAGAAGCGGGAAGCGATGCGAACTTCCCGATCTTGATCGATCAAATCATCACGAGCATTGAACAGATACCCTCACTTCAAACGGACGTGGATACTGCCATAGACGCCCTGTTCGAGCACACGTCTGGCGGTCGTTCTCTTGCGACGCTGCTCGACGCATTCGAGCGGGCCTGACACAGGCGCATCCGGGTTGCCATCGGACATTCGAAACTGGCGGCAAGACGAATATCGCCATCCGCTGCTACCTGTAAACACATTCAACGAAATGATCATTCAGCTAGCCGAACCTTATCTACTCGTCGAAACGCGTCACGGCCCCATGCTCGTCAATCGGCACGATATTTATATCGGCAACGCGCTGATCGACTACGGCGAATACTCGGAGCTGGAGACGCAGTTCCTGCTTCAACTGATCAGGAGGCCCGGCACGATCGTGGAGGTGGGCGCGAACATCGGCAGCCAGACCGTTCCGTTGGCTGCTGCGGCAAAAGCAGTCGGCGCCGACGTCGTAGCGCTGGAGCCGCAGCCTTTCGTGTTCCAGAATCTGTGTGCGAATCTGGCTCTGAATGCCATCTCCAATGTCACCGCTTGGCCGATGGCGTGTGGATCGGAACCCGGCACACTCGGATTCACTCTCCCGGACTATCACCGCGCCGGGAATTTCGGGGCCGTATCAATGCAACCCGGGGTTTCAGCGACGAGAGTCGAAGTCCCGTGTATTCGTCTCGACGACATGCTGAGCAAGAAGGAGGTTCAGCTCATGAAAATCGACGTCGAAGGTTTCGAACTTCACGTTTTGGCGGGCGCACGCCAGACGATCATGCGAAGCAGGCCAGCCATTTATATCGAGAACGACCGTGCCGACAATTCGCGTGCACTCATCGAGTATCTTTGGGAACTCGATTATCGGCTCTGGTGGCATATCACACCACTGTTCAATCCTGACAACTTCCGCAGCAATACCAACAATCGGTACCCCGGTATTTCGGCGTTCAACATGATCGGCTTTCCCCGTGATTCGGACATGAAAGTCATCGACGCCGAGGAAATCAGGAATTCAGGCGATTACCCGCTCGTCGCACGATAGCGCGGCATGCGCCCACTGCTACAAGAATTCCTACCGACAACGACATGAATCCCCACACCCGCGGAAGCTTCACGACACGTCTTGTCGCGACACCGTGCGCGTCGGGTCTTCCATCCACCGCATCCCGATATCAGATGAAAGCCGCGAAACCGGTCGCAAAGATCGCGACGATTGCCGTTGTGGCTGCGCTGTCGGCATGTATGACGCCGACCGACTCACCGTTGCAGACCATTGCACCGCTTCCAATTGCTGGCGACGGTCCGTGTTGCGGTCCTGTGACCGCTCAGGGGCAGCAGTTGCTCCGCGCACTGGACAGGCTCGACGTCGAGCATCACTGGCCGGCCAATCGCGAGGTACGCTGGGATACAGGCGAACCGGTCGGCGATCCGTCTTCGCCGGTTCTCGGGCCCGATACGCACTGCTCGCTTTTCACGGCAGCAGTCGGCAACGCCGTCGGCATCTATTTGCCCCGCCCGCCGCGCGACAGTCAGAACTTCCTGTCGCACACACAGCTGGATTTCTTCGAGTCGCGCGCGGGCCGCGAGGCCGGGTGGTTCAGGGTGGACACTCCGGCCCAGGCTCAAGCGCTGGCTAATCGGGGTTACCTGGTGATCTTCGGCTACTTCCGGCCGAAAAGCGCTGCCGGGCATGCCGAAGGGCATGTCGCCGTAGTGCGCCCTTCGGCGACGAGAACCGCAGCGCAGATCCGTGAAGGCGGCGTGCTGGAAACGCACGCCGGGATTCACAACCATGCGTCGGCAGTAGCTCGACGCGGGTTCCCCGCATCCGAGTTCCCCAATCTCCGCTATTTTGCGCACGCAATCGACGTCGACCGCTCCGATCCGCCAGCCCCATCTCCGCAGCTCGGTGCTCGATAATCCTGCGGCGCTTCTCGTCCATTTCGAAACACAGGCTGCGACCAAAGACAGTGTTACGGACCAGCCCGATGCCAAAATTCCCGTCTGCGGCTCCCAGATCAACCCGTGTCTTTTGGGGAGACCCAAGCGCCTCAAGAATGGCGCAGACGGCGATTTCGTAGGTGCCAAGCAGGAAGCCTGCCGACCCCGACCTCCGCCCAGTCGCCGATGCCGATTGAAAACCCGCGAAGTATGCCGTACTGGACAATCGAGCCCGTCTGCTCACGCAGCAACTGTGTCAGATAGTGCAGACGAAGATTTGCGGCTTGAATCGAACTTTGATTGAAATACCGAGAGTGGTCCATTTTCCTCGCTCTTCCTGACAGTCAATCATGTCTAAAAATTCAACGTCATCAAATTGACTTACGACGCATTTCGTCGATCGATCTCAAGCGAGTCAGCCCGCATCACTATTGCCCGAAATCGCTCCGGATAACCCATATAATGAATCATGAAACTATCCGCATCGTAGAGAGATGGATGCGAGTTCAAGGATACGCAATCGGAAAGCGGGATCGCGATTTCCCCACCAAATGAATCCCATGTTGACACAAATGCCGTCTGATCTCCGCCTGAAGCGTAGATACCAAACTTGTCCGGAACAGCATCAATGATGTTCTGGACCTGCTCAAGAAATTTCCGGCATTCCGGCGCATCAGAAAAAATCATGAAGCCGCTGTTCAATCGATGATTTGCAATATCGCGCACCAGCGTGAACGGCTGCTGAAATACACTTTCGTGAAGTGGACGTTGTTGAGAATGAATCAGTATATCTGCGTCAATCCATCCCACGTATGCATGAGAACCGAAATGCTGAAGTAGCAATTCGGCCTTGTTCCAGTTCCCCGTTATGTTGCGGTTCAAATGTGCCGGTGTATCTCGGTAAATGTAGTGCGTATAATCATGACGTCGGCAGTATGCTGAGACATTGCGCTCTGAAAAAGCTGCATATGCTGCAATATTCGGCGTGTAGCTCGTAATCAGCGCAACCGGCCGGCCTGGATTTACGACTTCGAAAGACTCTCCGACAATCGGTGTTAAATCGATATCGTCATACAGACGACCGGCACGTGCCTGGACTGAATTAAGATACTCGACAAACCGGCTCGCGACTCGATCATCATGGACGTTCTTGTGTACCGTGGGATTAAGAGACAATACGAAGGCCGAGTGTTCAGGAAGATTGTGACCGAATGGGGTAAAGAGGAGACTACAACATTCAGCACCCTCCAGAGATTGGTCATACGGTGTCGCTGGAATACCCTCCAGCTCGAAATGACTCCAGCGACTCACGCATGAATCAATATCGTGGTCGCGCAGCGTATTGAGAACCCTGTCGAGCCACTGCAATGCCGCCGGGCCTGCCCTAAGCATGAAAAAACATCCATCCGGACGATTATGGATCGCACATTGCGCAATCCAGCTCGGTGCGTCGCCGATCACGCAGTCGGCAGCAAGCGGCTCGTACACCACCGCCGACTCGTCAGCTATAATCAATAGGCTTTCGGCAGGAGCCTCTACCACTATTTTCCTGGCGAGACTGTACTTGTACAGAAGGCGAACGCGATCGCTGTTTCCCGGGCTGCCGATAGCGTGCGCCGTATGAATATACCCATGGCGAGCGCAGTAAGCGCGATGATTGTTGAGCACGGCATCGGCCGGGTGCATCAACAGGATGGAGTGAAATGAAACGAGGTCAGAATTCATCAGCGTTCGCTTTAAATTATTTTCAAATCTAACGTCGTATCCGACAAGTAAATCGGTGAGTCTGGCGTCGATGGTTTCTTCGGTCCAGGTGACGAAGCATCGCCAGCCGTATTTCAGACCTTGTCTGGCCACTTCGATCCTGATGAGCTCCGGACCATGGTTCGGTAGATCCACGACTCCCGTTCAATTACACCCTTCGCTCGTCACTGCGCCGAAGATCCACCAGATTCGCGTACAAGAACCACATCCGACAACGCTCGCCCCTCGACATCACGTCTCGCACTCAGCACGCGTCGGGCCAGTCTGGCAAAGCGTTCCGGGTCACCGGCGTCGCCGTTCAACACCGCCTCGGCGTAACGTGCTGACAAGCAAAGCGGGTCGAGACGAAGCGCCCGTTCCACCGACATTTGTGCCGCGTGGCGCTCCCCAGCCAGCGCCTCGACGACCGCAAGCCCGCCATGACTCTCCCCGAAGCCGCGATTCAGCGCCAGCGCTCGTTCGAATGCATTGCGCGCATCTTGCAGATCCTGCTGGAGTACGCACGCCCACGCGAGCCCGTGCCAGGTTCCGATATGGCCAGGCATGAAATGTGCAGCCCGCAGGAACGTATCGCGCGCCGCGCCGAGATTTTCTGTCAACAACTGCGCCATTCCCAACGCGGAGAGCGTCCGGCCATCGTCAGGATGACGCTGCACCGCCAGCCCGAGGCAGTGCAGCGCACCGTCGACCTGCCGACGCGCCACCAGCAGGCTGCCAAGCGCAACCAGCGCCTCATGCTGGTTGGGATCGACCGCCAACGCCCGACCAGCCCATCGCTCGACCCGTCCCAGATCGCCCAGGTCCAGAGCAATGAGGCTGCCTGCACCGAGGCTTCCCGCGCCGGGATCGTTCGATTCGAAGCGATCGAGCAGTTCGATCGCGCCATCCAGCAGATGCTGCCGGTGCATGCACCCCAGTGTCAGCTGCAACGCATCACGAAACAATGGCCCCGCCGGATCGAGAAGTTGGTGCGTCCGTTCGACCGCCACATCGAACCTGTCTTGCCGGAACTGTGCAACTGCGAGATTGAACACAACGGCCGGCGCCGAATATCCTTCGTCGATCAATTCGCGCAGCAGCATCTCTGCCGCGGCCCACTGCCCCCGGGCAAGCTCCAGCAGAGCCTGGCGATGCCGCCATGGCGCGCTGGAGGGATGATGTGCCGACGCCCAGCGAAGCTGCTCGTCCGCCACGTCGCGGCGGCCACACGACAATGCGAGATCAAAGGCGTCGCGTCGCAACGATTCATTGTCGGAATCGTCGGACAGGTAGGACATCAACCGCTCAAGTCGCTCCGCATCGACGTCAGGCAGCATAGGATCCTCTTCAGTCGTCAGGTCATTCATGGTTGTCCGGACCCGGGGAAGAATCCGGGCTCGTCGGCGCATTCGCGGCAATCGTCTCACGCCCCGCGAACAGCCGTCTCAGCCGGGTCAGGGCCTGCTCGTGCAATTGCGAAATCCGTCCCCGCGTGATGTTCAGCACGCTTCCGATCTCGCTATAGGTCAGCCCCTGAAGGTAATGCAGCTTCACCACCGACTGTTCGCGTGGCGTGAGGTAGCTGATCAGCTCCCGCACCTGCTTGCGCGATTGCTTCAACACCAGCGTGCCATAACAGGCATCCGGCAACGCGCCGTCCTCGTCATGAATCATGCCGGTTCCGTCGAGAAAGAAAGTCAGCATCAAGCCCACGCTAACCCTCGCGAGCCGATCGAACGCCTCGCCATCGGTTCCGAGCTCCGTTGCGACGCTCCGCTCCACCGCGGCTGCCCGTTCGGCCATCAGCCTGCGATGCAGACTCAACTGCTCCTGCCTGTCGCTGATATGCTCGAGGCCATCGCGAATAGCGCCCTGTATCCGCACGAAGGCATACGTCGTGAACTGTGCGCCGCGCCCCGGATCGTAACGATCCAGCGCCTCGATGAGGCCGAGGGTAGCCCACTGCATGTACTCGTCGAACTCGGCCTCGTGATTGACATGTTTGCCGTACAACCCTGCGGCGACCGCCCGCGCATAAGGCAGGTGCATCATGATCAGCGCTTCGCGGGCGCCGGCGTCGCGTGCCTCGACATGCTGTCGCCACAACTCCGCCACCGCCAGTTCGTTCCGATCGTACGCCCGCGGCGTACCGCGACCTGCCCTCGCGGCCAGGCCGCCGAGTTCCGACGCACCGTACGGGGAAAATTCACGCGAACTCATTCCGGCCGACTCAGTGAAATGACCCGATGAGCGCCTTCAACAGCAAGCTCCAGCCATCTATCAGCACGAACATCAGGATCTTGAGCGGCAGGCTGATCGTCGTCGGCGGCATCATCATCATGCCGAGAGCCATCAGGATGCACGCTACGACGAGATCGATCAGCACAAACGGCAAAAAGATGACGAATCCGATCTGGAATGCCGCGCGCAGTTCAGACAGCATGTACGCGGGCACAAGTTGCACATTGCCGACGTCGTCGATCGAGGACGGCTGCGGCGCCTTCGACAACTCGATCATCAAGGCGACATCCTGCTCGCGCGTCTGACGGATCATGTACGCTCGTACGGGCGTCACGCCCTTCCTGTAAGCGTCCTCCATCGACAACGTTCCCCGCATGAACGGCTGGAACGCGGCACGGTCGACCTCCTGCACCACGGGCGACATCGTGAACAACGTCAGGAAGAGCGCCAACCCGATCAGCGCACTGTTCGGCGGCGTTTCCTGCATGCCCAGCGCATGGCGCAACATCGACAACACGATGATGATGCGCAGGAACGACGTCGTGCATATCAGCAGCGCCGGCAGGATTGCCAGTATCGTCAGGCCGAGCACGATGCGAATCGGCTGGGCAGTCGCCTCCGGTGCCGGCGCCTGCGTCCCGGTGCGCGTGCCCGTTGTGCCGGCAGCGGACGGCCGGGTCATTCCATCGATAGCGCTCCATGCCCCTGCAGGCCCTACATGCTGCGATTCGGCCCGAGCAGCTGGCGAACAGGTCAAGACAAGCATCAGTACGGCGAACAGGGCCAACACCAGCTCGCGCGCAACCGACAGGCAATCGACTCTCATCGTTGCGCCTCCCCGGAAGGCACTGCGCCGGCGTCGCTCGGCACGGGCTGCTCGGCAACCACCGTCAACCCGGCCGCCGAACAACCGATCAGCCACTCGCGCTCGCCCCAGGTCACCACGTGCAGGGTCGCCGCGCCGCCCAGCCTGAACGACTGCCTGACGACCACACCATCGCTCCCGCCACCGGCGCGGGTCATGCGCGACGTGAAGCGCGCCCAGCCAGGGCCTGTCGTTCGGCCACGGCGCTGTCTCGAGACGAACCAGACGGTTCCGACCGCAAGCGTCAGTACGACGGCGGCAGCCGCGCGAACGACATGCGACCGGTCCGGCAGATCGGTGTCTTGCCGCCACGCTCCGCCAGCCGGTATGGCGTACTCGGCGGCCCTCGCCCCCGGCGCCGCCATCAACCACCCGGCCAGCCACACCATGCATGCCGCTCGCCGGCCTCGCGATGCAAGATTGTGCCGGGTCATGGTTGCAGCGGACGCGGCAATTCGGTCAGACGTACCCCGAAGCAGCCGTCTATGACGACCAGCGTGCCGCGTGCGATGACCTCGCCACCGACCAGCAGGTCAACCGGACTCTCGACCGACTGGTCGAGACGTAGCACCTGTTCCTCGCGCACGCTCATCAATTCGCCGACGGTCAACTCCGCGGTTCCGACGCGTACCGTCACGGCCGCCCTGACCTGCATCAGGGGATTGGCGGTCGCGCCGCCCTTGCCGGCATCGAAAGGCAACGGCGCGCCATCGTGGCCGCCCAACGGCAATTCCACAAGTTGCACGAGATTTGCGCGAGCGGGTTGATCGGTCGAATCGGCCACGTCAAGCGACGGTTCGTTCATCAAACTGGTTGGCTGGTTAAGCATGTTTCATCTGAATCGAAAAGGTGACGGGAAATCCCGGGAACGGTACCGGCTCAACCGGCGGGTTTCGCCAGCACGACCGCACGCGCGCCGTCGCGCATCCCGAGGTAAGCGTGACAAAGCGGCGCGGTCGACGCACCGTCGACCGTGCTCACCAGAATCTGCAGCGGCGCGTCGACTGCGTGCTGTGTGTGAATGACGTCGCCTTGCGCAAGCGCCATCAAATCGCCAAGGGCAACCTCGACCGGCCGCAGTTCGATATTCACGTTGACCGTCGCGTCGCGAAGCGCAACCGGGAGCGCGGCGAGTGGCGCAGCGCGACAGGCAACCGGCGCGGCCATTTCGAATCCATCGGTACGCAGCCAGCCCTCGGCGGCCGTCGCGTCGAGAGCGAGCCACAGGATCTGTTCGCCGACGGTCCAGCGCAGCAACACCGCACCTGTCCAGTGCCGTGAAAAGAGTTCCGGTAGCGTTTGCCCCTCGTCGCACGAGAAAACATCCCGGTGCGCAACGTGGGTCGCACCGCATTGCCGTGCGATTCTCAGACACCAGTCGCTCCACGCGGCGGCGGCCGTGTCTGCCGCCAGCCCCCCCACCGCACCGCGGCCACCGAACAACAGTGTCTGCACAATGCCGAGCGGGCCGGTCGCGTCCGCCGGCACGGCCTGCCTCGCGTTGCCTGCCTGCCAGCGCCACCAGATCGACATGGCCGACTCTTCGACGGCCAGCCGACGCCACACGGCATTCCGCATTGCCGATTCCGAAGGGGCATCCCAGGCCGGAACACACTGGACAGAAACGGGTCGCGCATCCTCAGACACGCCCCAGTCACGACACCAACGGGCCAGCAATGTGTCAGCAGTCATGGCGAGGCTCACGCGCGCGGCATCGCGCAGGGCCCGTACAGGATGCGCATCGCGTCGTGCACGCTCGACCGGCACGAGTTCTCCGCGACGCGGCGCGGCGCCGCTTCTCCGGCCCGGCGTTTGCGTATCGGTCTCGTTCACTCTATTTCCCCCAGATGCCGAACAACGTGCTCAACATGTCGCTCGCTGTCGATATGACCTGCGAACATGCCTGATAGCCGCGCTGCATCACGACGAGGTTGCTGAATTCCGTCGACAGATCGACGTTCGATCCCTCGACCTCGCCGTCCGCCACGGTGCCGAACTGGCCGGCTCCCGCCGTGCCGATCGTCCAGCCGCTCGAACCCTGCGCGGCGAATTCGTTGCCACCGATCGACTGCACCTGATCCGGCGAGCTGAACTGCGCCAGCGCGAGTTGCGGCCCTTTGGCAGTCTGGCCGTTCGCATACGCAAGAATCAGTGTCCCGGTCGAATCGAACGATTCGCCGGTCAGGCTGCTCGACGCATAGCCGTCCTGCTGGGCAAACGCCAGCGTCGAACTGGTGCCTGAGTCGAACGACGTCACGTTGCTGGAAAAATCGAGGGTCAACGGCATCGATTGCCCGCCCGTCGGCGTGTAGGTCAGTGCGACCTTGCTGCTGCCCGACACGACGTTGCCGCCGCTGAACGAGATCGTGCCATTGCCGACCTGAGTCGTTCCGTCCATCAATGCCACGTTCCACGTGCCGGTCTGACCGCTAACCGCCGTCAACGCGACGCTCAACGTATGCGTTGTCCCGGCGGCATCGATCACCGTCACGTTATTGACCGTATCGGACGTGGTCGTCGATGACAGATTGCCGCTGAACGTCACGGTCGTCGTCGCCTTCGGCGCGTTGGTCCCCATGTTCGTCAGCGTAATGGGAACGAGATTGCCGTTGGCGTCGACCCCCATGACCGTCTCGCCCGTCGTCGCCGACACAAGCGTGCCGCTGGAATCGAACTTGAATTCACCGTCCTTCGTGTAGTGCAGCTCGCCGTTGGCGTTCTTCAGCACGAAGTAGCCCTGACCGTTCTCCGCAACGTCAAGCGGGTCGCCGGTGCTCGACTGCTGTCCTGGCGTGAAGTTCAGCGTGGTGCCGAGCGTATTCAGTCCGTACCCGAACTCCCCGACGCCCGGCGACCCGTCGCTTTCAAGACTGCTGTCTGAATAGAAAAGGTCGGCGAACTGGGTCGAAGAACCCTTGAAGCCCGGAGTGTTCAGGTTCGCCGTATTGTTCGAAATGGTGCGAAGCCCTGCCTCGAAACCGAGCAGGCCGGATTCGGCAATCGTAATGGAATCGATCATCGCGCCGACCTCACTGGATGGACGTCAACTGGCTGATGCTCACGCCGCTCACGACACCGCTGCTCGTATTGATACTGAGCTGCGGCGTCGAGCCCGACAGATCGATGCTCTGCACCGTCCCCGACAACGGTCCCGACTGCGTGGTGAAGTTGACGGTATGGCCGATCAGCCCGACCGACTGCTGTGCAGCCTGGTTGCTGACGAGCGTCTGGATGCTCGTGTTCATCTGCTGCGTCTCCTCGAGCGAAGTAAACTGCGCGATTTGCGCCATGAACTGCTCGTTGTCCATCGGATTCAGCGGGTCCTGATACGTCAGTTGCGTCATCAGGACTTGCAGAAAGTCTTGCAAGGACAGCGTACTGTTCGAGCCTGCGCTACTCACGCCACTCGTTGCGGTGATTGTCATAGCTCCTCCTGTTCAAAAACGAGACGAATCGGTCAATGGGGAAAATCCGGCGGTTGTCTCCGCCGCGGTTCCGTCGCATAGGGAAATGTCGGTACCGTTGCAGACGACGGCGTGCAGACGGACTCCCTGCTGCCTGAGTTGATCGCGCAAGATGCGTGCGACCCGAGCAACGTCCGCCAGTCGTTCGGTATCGGCACCAAGCCAGACGCGCACGCCGTCCTCGCTCCATTCGGCATAAACGCGCATCGGATCCGGCGGCCTCGGCGCGCCGCGCTGGGGCTCCGTCGACTGAAGCGGTTCCGGGTCCGGGTCTGCTTCCGTGCCATCGTCGTCAGGTGCCGCATGCACTACCGCGCGTAGCGTCTCGGACGGCGCATCGACTCGCTCGACCGGTGTCCCGAGGGATGCCGTCAACCACGCCTGCAACGAAGAGGGCGTCGATGGCAGCCCTGCCGTCGATATGGTGACCGGGTCAGGGGGCGGCGATAGCGACGGGACAAGCGTTGCGGGCACGCTTCCCGTGACCGGCAACGTTGCAAACGCGTCGAGCCGAGGTACGGAACGGTTCTCGAGATCGACGCGTTCCCTGGAAGCTTGCACGGACCGGATATTCCGGCCCGCCCCCGCAATCGGCGCGGATCCTGGCGACCCGGTGTATTTCGCGCCCTGCGCATGATCGGCCGGCATTCCGGTATCCGGTACACCATGCGACAGCGGGGCAACCGGCACATGCGCCGACGCGGCGACCGGCGAAAACCACGATGCAAATCCGTCGGCCTGCGCCTGCGCCAACTCACGTTGCCACGCCAGCGTCTGATCACCGGTCGGTACATCAGTCTGCCGACGCGCGTCGGCACTTGCCGCCTGCGCGATGCGCAGAGGAAGCGACAGCAGCACGCGATCATTTTCCATATGACCCTCCCCGCGCGAGGTTTCGCGCCCGCATTGCCGTACGCGCAAGCCAGTCCTTGTCAGCCTCCGCGGCCTCGCGCAAGGCTTCCTCACTCGCGTAAGCCGTTTCGCAGACGTCCCGATGTGCACCGAACGCATCCACCCTGGCCTGCAGCATCGCGAGTTCACTTCGAACCCCACGACGGCGCTCCAGCCATTCATCCTTCACGGCCCAGGCAGCATTGCGTTCACGGTGCAGTCCGGCAATCCATGCCAGGCCCGACGCGTAGCCCGACGGATCACATCCGGCCACCATCCGGCTTGCGAGTCGCTGCGCCTGCGTCTCGCACGCGGCGTCGAGATCGCCGATTTGCCGCGTCACCTCGTCGAGGGCCCGCTGCACTTCGCCGAGGCGGGCAATTGCCGCTGCAAGTCGCCAGTCGGCGAGCCTGCGGGCAGGCTCCAGTCGATATCGGAACCCCCTGAGATCCACGCTCATGACACGATCCTCGCGTGGGACGCCGCGCCACGTATCGAAAACGCGCGACTGCCTTTCTCCGAAACCGGCGCATCGACATCTTGCGGCGTGAGAATCGCGCGCAATGCTTCGAGCGCCTGTCGTCTCGACTCGCCTCCGTCGTGCTGGCGCAGCCAGCCTTCAAGCTCCGTCTGCACGCCCAACGCCGCGTCGAGCACCGGATTCGTGCCCCGTTCGTAGGCGCCCAGTTCCACCATTTGGCGATTGCGTTCGAGCAGTTCCAGCACCCGCACCGCTTCACGAATCAGTTCCCGCTCGGCAGGCCCCGTCAACTCGGTCAGCAACCGGCTCGCACTCTTGAGCACGTCGATGGCCGGATAACGGCCTGCATTTGCGAGATCGCGGGACAAAACGATATGGCCATCGAGTACCGCACGCAGCGTATCCGCGATCGGTTCGTTGAAGTCGTCGCCCTCGACCAGTACGGTCAGCAACGCGGTGATCGCCCCGCCGGACGACGCGGTTCCGCATCGTTCGCACAGCCTCGGCAATTCCGCGAATACCGACGGCGGATAGCCACGCGCCGTCGGCGGTTCTCCGGCGGACAACCCCACCTCGCGGCGTGCCATCGCGAGACGCGTGATCGAATCGACCGTCAGTACGACCTGCCGGCCAGCGTCTCGAAACGATTCGGCGAGCGCAAATGCGGCATGCGCCGCCCGAATCCGACCGAGCGCCGGCTGATCGGCGGTCGCAACGACGACGACCGATCGGCGTAAGCCCTCTGCCCCCAGTTGCCGTTCGATGAAATCGCGCACCTCGCGACCTCGCTCGCCGATCAGGGCGATGACGTTGACGTCGGCGCGCACATGGCGCGCGATCATGCCGAGCAACGTGCTCTTGCCGACGCCGCTCCCCGCGAAGATGCCGACACGCTGGCCGCGGCCCATCGTCAGCAAGCCGTCGATCACGCGCACCCCGGTTTCCAGCACTGTGTCTATGCCCGGGCGCTCCATCGGATTCGTCGGCGTTCCCTGCACTGCGCGGGAAGCCCGCGTGACGGGTGCCGGAAGTCCGTCCAGCGGGCGGCCGAAGCCGTCGATCACCCGGCCCAGCAGTTCGTCGCCGACACCGATCTCCGAGCGATCCCCGAGGGCGACAACGGTGCTACCGACCGTCACCGCGCGAACGTCGCAATACGGCATCAACATGACGTGCGATGGCTGAATGCCGATGACCTCGGCAAGGATCGGCATGCGCGAGGCCGCACCCGGGTCAGCCTCCCCGGACCGATCGACCAGCAGCATCCCGACGTCGAGTTGCGGCGCGACACCCGGCGGCACGATCGCGCACAGCTCACCGATGCGCGCACGCGGTCCGGAGGCTTCGACCGCGAGTCCCTGAATGCCCCGCACGATACCCACACGCATCGTGAGCGATGCACCGCGAAGCTCCGCGACCGCGCGTGCAATGGACGAGCCGGTGCTCCCCCCGTTCTCCATGACCCGATTCATGCGGTCGCGATTCATGCATCCTCCGCAGCAGCAGCAGCAGGTGCGCTGCGCGACAGCAATGCAGTCAGCGCGATCAACTGCGTTTCGAGTCGCGCATCGAGCCTGCCGTGATCGGCGTCGATCATGCAGCCTCCCGGCCCGACCTGTTCATCGCCGATCCACGCCACACGCTGCACACCGTGACGCCGTATCGCCGATGCCAGATCGACGTCCGCCTCCAGGCGTTCGGCGTCCGCAGGATGCACCCGCACCGTCAACAGCGTCGCCAGCGTACTGGCCACCTCGACAGCGCAGTATTCCGCGACTGCCTGTCTGACGATCGACGCGGTACTGTCCGGATGGGTGACGGTTTCACCGAACACCCGGCACAGCGCGCGATGACAAAGCGCGATCATGTCTTCCTCGGACCGGCGTGCGTATTCGCTCAATCGGTGCGCCAGGCCGGTGGCGATTTCTCCCAGCCACATACCGAACCGATCGACCTGCTCGGCATGTGCGATGCGCTCGACCTGCTCACGCGCTTCCGCTTCCCGCCTGGCGTGGGTCAATGCTTCCGCCCGGCCTTCTTCCATCCCCTGAAGCAGCCCCGCTGTCCGACCTTCATCATGTCCTTGCCGGAACCCTTCCCGGTAGCCGTCCGCGATTCCGCTTGCCCGTTCGTCCTCCCGTTCACGCCCGTGCGATGTCCCGACGCTGTCCGGCAACACCGGCAACGAACAGCCCGCGGCCTCTCCGGCCGGCGTAGTCTCGCCGCGCCGCTGCATTGCCGCGCCGGGTCGAAGCAACACATGGGCGTCGTGCACAACGGTGACGCCGCGCAGCACGCCTGGTCTGATCCGGTTCATCGACCTCGCTCCCGTTGACGGCCAAAAATCGGCCACTGCCAGACCGCTCGCCGCGATACCGGTTCATCCTGCTCGGCCAGCCGCTCCGACGGGTGAACCTCCGCCGGCAATGCGCGAATACGCGTGCCCAACCCCGATAGCAGATACGCGTCAAGCGCCCGCGCGTCCTCATGCCGCGACTCGCTGTTCCGCTCGAGCAGTACCCGCACCGTGGTACGCCGCATGGGATCGAGCCATTGCGAAATTCCGGCGGCCCAGCGCCAGTCATGCAACGACAGCACACGCGCAATCAATTGCTCCGGCTCCGCCCGCAGGATCGGCCATACCATGGACGGGCTGGCGCGATCGATTTCAGCACACCACGCCTCCCAACTGTCGTCGGCCGGTGTCGATGCCGACGCGCGGCGAGCAGCGGTACCGTCCTTCATCGCATCAAGCATCGAGCGGACCGGGGGGATCCCCAGTTCACGCAGTTCTTCGACCAGATCGAGCAATTGCCGACGGTATTCCGCCGGGAGCCTGGCAAGCATCCAGTCACGATCCGCTCCTGACAGCGTGTGCAGCAACAACGCCGCTTTCCGGATATCGTCGTCGGCTGCAGGAACCGCCCCGATCAGCAGGTCATCATCCATGCCGGACTCCCGCACCGCCGTCTCCTTTCGCGTGAGGCTGCAGCAGGCCGCCCGCCACGCCGCTTTGGCCCTGCAGTGCCGCTGCGGGTTGAAGATCCGGCCCGCCGCCACGCAGCCAGCCGTGCAATTGCGCGAGCGCAGCCACGCGCTGTTCATCGGTCAGCGGCTTGCCATATCGCGGGAGCTCGGCGCGAGTTCCGCGTTGACGTGCGATCCCGAACAGCAACGCAGCGACAACCGCGACTGCGAGACCCGCCACGACCGCTTCGATGATCGATACATGCTCCATGCCGCGTGGCGCACGCGCCGGATCCGTCGCGCGGCGATCGGCAACCGGGGCGGCTTCGGGTCCGCCTGGCGTCGCGATGCCCGCCGAAGACGCCGGGGACTGAGAAGCGTCCAGCGTCTGAATGACGACGACATCTCCGCGTTCGGCCGACGCACCGACGCTCGCCGCGATCACTTTCTGCAAGTGATCGGCCTGATCGGCGGCAAGCGGCGAATTGACTACTACCGCGACCTGGATGCGCCGGATCGATCCTGGCTGGCTGACTACTTGTTCGACGCGATGCCCGATCGCGTATTCGACGTCGCGCTGATCGCTTCCACCGGTATCCGCACCCTCTCCGCCAGCATGACTACTGTCAGGCAGCGGCACGCCCCTGTTCGTCTCATGTTCGCGCACGACTACCCCCGTCGGCACGCCGGTGCGGCCGACTGGCGACACGGGTTCGTCCAGGCTGCTCTGCATGCGCTCCATATCGAGCGTCACGTCAACGCTTGCGAGCGCGCGCCCGGCGCCAAGTGCCTGGGTAAGCACGTCATTGACCTTGCGGGAAAAATAGCGGTCGGCGTCCTTCTTCAGTTCGAGCACGGCTGATCCGGAAGCGCCTGCGTCGGCATCGACCGGCGACCGCGTCAACGCAACCCCGCTCTGGTCGACAATCGTCACATTCTGCGCAACGATGCCCGGAACCGAAGCGGCGACGAGTCGCTGAATACCGGCCACCTGATCGGCGCCGAGCTCCCGGCCCGGCTTGAGCGTCAGCGTCACGGACGCCTTTGCGCTACCGGTCGGCTGACGAAACACGCTCTGCTCCGGGAATGCGAGCAGCACACGTGCGTCGCGCACTTCCGCCAGCGAAAGAATGGTGCGTGTCAGTTCGCCTTGCAATGCACGCTGATAGTTGATCTTCTGCGCAAACTCGGTCATGCCGAAGTCGCTGCCGTTGAACAGCTCGAAGCCTACCGCGCCGTGAAGTGGAATGTCCTTGCCCATCAGCTTGATGCGCGTTTTGTAGACGTCTACCCCGTCCACGAGAATCTTGGTGCCGCCATCGCCACCGGACTCCGCGAGCGTATAGGGCACCTTCATCCTGTCCAGCTCCGCCGTCATCGCGGCCGTATCCTGCGGGGAAAGGTCGCCGAACAGAACCTGGGGCGTCGACCGCAGCAACCAATAGGCGCTTCCGCCCATAAACAGGGCAACGACGACGACAACCCCCATCAGGCCGGCGCGCGCAGCGCCTCCGACCGATTCACCCAGTTTGTTCCACCATTGCCACATCAGGTCGCACTCCTACTGGTATCTCGTACGTCGCGGTCGTACCGGACCGCCGCTTCATATCCGCGCATCGAATCCTCGACTAGATCTGCATCTTCATCACATCCTGATACGCCTCGAGCACGCGGGAACGCACCTGCATCATCAGCTCGAACGACAGGCGGGTTTCCTCGAGGCGCATCATGATCTGATGCAGATTCTGCGCATTCCCCAGCGCGAGGGACTGCAAATCGCTTTGCGACGCGAGAAGCGCCTGATTCACCTGTTCCACCCCGTCACCGACGAACTGGCCGAACGACGCGGACGGTTGCGCACCGGCGTCCGGGACGGCGCCTGTCTCCGGGCCGGGAATCGGTACCTGGGCAGTGGCAGCCGACGCGGCGGCCGTGATTGCATCGATGCCGCTCATGATTGCGCCCCACCGATATCGAGCGTGCGCAATACCAGCGTCTTTTCCATGTTCATCGCCGCGACGTTGGCCTCATATGCGCGCATCGCCCCCATCATTCCGACCATCTCCTGCGCCGGATTGACGCCGGGATATTCGATGAACCCCTTGTCGTCGGCGAACGGATTGTCAGGCTCATAGACGCGACGGGGTGACGATTCACCCGGCACGACGACCGCGGTCGGCATGCTGAAGGTTGACGTTCCGTTGATTTGCGCTCGCGCCATCTCGGCATCGAATCGCGCGCCAAAGGTCCCTGTCGCATACGATGCCGGCACGCTCGTCGCGACGACCCGCAACGGCTGGTAGCGCACACCGCCGCTGCCCTGCATCGTGTTGGCGTTGGCCAGGTTCAGTGCCGCAACGTCCACGCGCGTGCGCTCGACCGTCATGCCGGCCGAACTGATCGCAAACACCTGCTGATAGTCCATCGGACATCTCCTCAAGGAATCACTTCTTGCCGTCGCTGACCGCTTCTTCAAGCAACGCATAGTGTTTCGACAACGCTTTCAGCAACGTCTGAAAATGCACGCCGTTCTGCGCCAGTGCCGCAACCTGCATGTCGAGTCCCGACTGCATGCCGTCTTGCGACACGACACGCACGAGACGCGGCGCCACGCCGCGCAAAGACTCGGCATCGACACTGCCGGAACTGGCCCACTTCTGTCGTGCGTCTGTCAATTGCCGCTCGAAATCGACACCCAGCGGAACATACCCATCGGTCTGCGCATTCGCGATGTTCGCGGCAATCGCCTGCTGCCGCAGGCTCGCGGCATCCAGCGCCAGCCCCAGTGTTGCGCTTGTGATCGCCTCCATTCCTTCCGTCACTGCGTTCTCCTGTTGATCGTTCACTGCACCACGAGCTCGGCATGCAGCGCGCCTGCCGCCTTGATTGCCTGCAAAATCGAGATCATGTCGCGGGTATTCGTCTTGAGTCGCGCCAGCGACTGCACGAGATCCGCAACCGTATTGCTCCGCGGTCCGACATAGCCGGGACCGAGCTGCTCGTCCACGTCGATCGTCGAATTAGTGACAAGCGCCGTACGCGCGCCGGAATGGCCGCCCCAAATGCCGATCGGTTGCGATACGCTGTTGTAGCTGGAGATCGAGATCTTCAGATCGCCTTGCGAAATCGCCACCGGCGAGATGCGGACATCGCCGCCCGATACGACCGTACCCGTGCGTTCATTGATCACGACGCGTGCGCGGCGATCCGGCTCGACACCAACCGCCTCGATGCGCGACACGAACGATACGAGCTGGTCGCGTTGATCGTTCGGAACCGATATTTCGACACCCTCTGCGTCGCGCGCACGCGCCACGCCCGCACCGAGTCTCGCGTTGATGGCCGCGGCAATCCGGCTCGCCGTCGTGTAGTCGGGATCGGTGAGGTCGAACGTGATGGTCTGATCGGGAGCAACCATTTGCGCCGTCACGCCCACTTCGACTTTCGCGCCGTTCGGAATCGATCCCACTGTCGGGTGATTTTTCTGCACCACGTTACCGTTGGCGTCGTAGCGGTATCCTCCGACGTCGACCGCGCCCTCTGCCAGGGCATACGTGCGTCCGTTGGCTGCCTTGAGCGGCGCGACAAGCAGCGTGCCGCCGACCAGGCTCCGTGCGTCGCCGGTCGAGGACACCGTCACGTCCAGCGCATCGCCGGCGCGCGCGAACGGCGGCATCTCGGCCGACACCATTACGACCGCGACGTTGCGACTCTGGACTTGCGACGCGGGGATGGTCAGATTGAATTGCGCAAATACGTTCGACAGCGCCTGCCGCGTCGTCGCATTGGTAGGCGAATCTCCCGTTCCTGCCAGGCCCGTGACGATGCCGTAGCCGACCAGCGCGTTGTCGCGCCAACCACGCAGCTTGCCCAGATCCTTCACACGCGTCGTGCCTTCGGCCGCGCATGCAGTCGCGGCCAGCGCAACGCCCAAAGCAACGGCGGCGAGGATACGGGTGCCGCATGCGACGGCGTATGCCGTCCCGGCGCTCAGATACGATGCTCGATTCATCATAGCCCCAGCCAATCCAGCACCTTGCGCCACCAGCCGCGCTTCTGGCGATCCGACAGATCGCCTTCGCCGACGTAGTCGATATGCGCATCGGCAAGGCGCGTCGATAAGACGACGTTGTCGCTCGATATGTCCTGCGGTCTGACCCGACCGGTCAGATTGACCTTGTGCTGTTCGTTGTTGACGGTCAAGGTCTGCTCTCCCGCCACAACGAGATCGCCGTTGGGCAGCACATCCTTGACGTTCACGCTAAGCGTCGCAAGCAGCTTGTTCGCACGCTGGGTCGTACCACCTCCGTCGAACGTACCACCCTGAGCAAGCGATCCGCCGAGTTGCCGGCCGCTCGGCAAGATGGAAATCGAACCGTTGAGGCCGTTCGTCCGCTGCGTCGACGTGTCGGTGCTCGTCGTCGCCGACGATTGCTCGTAAACCTTGACGGTGAGCAGGTCACCGGCTCGATAGGCCTTTTGATCGCTCGTCAGGGCGCGATAGGTCTCTTCGCGATACAGGCTTTCGGCCGAAGCGCATTGCGAAGCGACGGCGATCAGCATGCCGAGCACGGCGGAAGCGGGCAGGCGGAGCAGGTTCATCGCTGTACCTCCACCGCATGCGGCCCGGTCACGCGCGCCACGACCGTATCCGACGCACCGGTCTGCCTGACGCGCACGGCATCGCCTACCTGACCGTCCTCCATCACCTCTACGCGGCTTTCCAGCGCGATCGGACCGTCAACTTCGCGCAAAGTCGCATAGTCACCACGCACCACCTTGGGCAGCGGCTCGACATCGGCCTTCGACAGGACGCGCCCCGCCTGGACCGGGCGACGCACGCGCATCATCGAATCGTCCCCGGCATCAACCGGCTCGACTTTCCGTGCCGGATCGAGCGCCGTCGCCACACGGAGCGGCGGCGTCGGTCGACCGCTCCACTCTCGTTCCTCGATCTTCACCTGGGCCGGATCGGGCCGCATCGGATCGAGGATCTGACCGACGCGCAGATCCCGTGCAGCAACATAGGTCGGCGCAAAAACACTCACGTCGAAATCCACCGGTACCGTTCGCACGAAAATCCCGTCGACGCGAAGATCCACCCATGCTGACTGATGTTTCGAAACGAAGCGGTCTCCCGCCGTATCCTGGATCGCCGGGGGCGCGATCTGACGTACGTCCATCGTCAGCGCGCCTGCCGGAACGTCGACGTCGACCGGCGTACGTGCGAGCGAAATCATGCAATGCATCCCGCGCGTCTCGAGCTCGGCCCGCAGCGCGGCCTCGGCCCGTTGACCAATCAGGTCGCCTCGCACCCTCGACACGGCAAGATGCACACGGCTCGACGCCTCTCCGCTCCATTCGATCTGTCCGGCTCGAAGCCCCAGGCGCTTCTCGATCCACGCGCCCAGTACGACACGAGGCACGACGACGGACACGCCTGACTGCGGTACCGACCCGATAGGCAATGCGGCAAGGCGACGACTTCTCGTGTCATCGCTGTCGCGAACGACGGCTATGTCGCCCAGCGAGACATTGCGGTGAGTCACTTCAACGTCGCCGCGCAAGTCGATCCGGACCACATCGTCCTGTCCTGCGTGAGCATTGAACGACAGCACAGCCAGGAGCGTCAGCGCACTCCGGTGCACGGACTTCGACGTATGCGGACCCACTCGAACGCTGTCAAGCATCATGTCGGTTCACTTGCGCAGGTTATTGACCAGGCCAAGCAGTTCGTCGGATGCCTGAGCGACCTTCACGCTCGCCTCGTAGGCTCGCTGCGCGACCATCAGGTTGACCATCTCGTCGACCATCTGCACATTCGATCCCTCCAGTGCGCCCTGCTGCAGGGTTCCGATGCCGTCCTGTCCCGCATCGCCCGAGATCGGCTCGCCCGAACCGTCGCTTTCGCTGTAGAGTCCGTCGCCTTGTGCGAGCAAGGCAGCCGGGTTGGAAAACCTCACGAGTTGCAATTGACCGAGTTTCACCGGTCCGCTCTGGCCAGGAACCGTGACCGACACGCTGCCGTCGCTGCCGATCGTCATCCCGGTCGAATTCGCCGGTACGGCAAGACCGGGCTTGAGCGGTTGCCCGCTTTGAGTCGCAAGCAGTCCGTCACCATTGACGATCAGCGTGCCGCCCCGGGTATATGCAGTCGACCCGTCCGGCATCGACACGGACAGGAAGCCATCACCGTTGATCGCGACGTCCCACTGCGAGTTGGTCTGCGAAATCACCCCTGCATCGAACAGCTTGGCCACGCTGGCGATACCGACACCCGCTCCCATGCGCGGCACGGCGGCGAGCGGCCCGGCTTCGTCAATGCCGCCACCTCGTCCGTTTCCCACCACGTGCGTTTGCCGGACGCGCTCCAGCGTGACGAGGTCGGTAAAGCTGATCCTCGATTTCTTGAATGCCGTCGTGTTGAGATTGGCGAGGTTGTTCGCAATGGTGTCGACATCAAGCTGCTGGGCCTGCATGCCGGTTGCCGCGACATAAAGAGCGTCTAGCATGATTTGCTGTTCCCTGTTCCGGTCATGGCGTTACGACAGATCGCCGAGCTTGTGAATGGCCGTGTCCAGTAACCCGTCGTAGTTCTGAACGATTTTCTGCATCGACTCGAAATGGCGCGTCGTCTGCATGAGCTGCATCATTTCCCGCATCGCGTTTACGTTCGAATTCTCGAGTGCGCCCTGCCGCACCTCCGTTCCGTCCGTTATCACTTTCATACCGTTCCCGGCGGCGTACAGGCCGTCGCCGATCTTCGTCAACGACTGCGGATCGTCAAACGTGACGATCTTCAACTGTGCCACCGGCGAACGCGATGCCGCTGCGGACGCGCTGGACGACGCCGGCTCTGTGACATTCCCCTGCCGATCGATCACAGGTGTCGTCGTGTTCAGATGGATCTCCCCGCCACGCCCCATCACCGGATCGCCCTGAGCGGTGACGAGCCTGCCGCGGCTATCCACACTGAAGTTGCCTTGCCGCGTATAAGCCGTTCCATTGGCCGTTTCTACTTCGAAAAATCCATCGGAAGTAAGGGCCACGTCCAGCGGCTCGCCCGTCACCTTGAGTGTGCCGGGACGCGTATCGAGCAGAACACGCATGTTTGCCTGCTCGAACCCCGCTCCCACCGCGGAAGACGCCGGGCCCGGGCGGTCGCCGGCTGCCAGCCGCGCGACGTCAGCGAACGGCGCTGCGCCAAGCACTTCGCGTCGATAGCCGGGTGTCGATACGTTCGCGATATTCGCCGCGACTCGATCCACCTTGGCCAGATCCTGCTGCATGCCAATCAATCCAATCGCAAATATGTCGTCCATGTCCGTGTTTGGCCTTTTTTTCAAAACAAGGGGTACTGCGACGCTTTTCAGTCAAGTCTTTGTCGCTACAGCACTACAGCTTCACGATTCCCCACGATTTCAGCTCGACGGACTGCGGAATCTCGGCCATCGACAGCACACGCAAATGCGGCACGACGCGTTCGGACAGAGCACGGAGATGGCGTCGTAGATCGGGAGCGCAAAGCAGCACCGGCTGCAGGTTTCCTTTCATCATGCGTTCGGCCTGCTGCACAAGACGCGTCATGAGTTGCTCCGAGAGGCGCGGATCGATCGCAAACGGCTGCGGCGTCCCATCCGGCGCCTCACGCACTGCCTGAAAGCCACTCAGAATCTCGCCCTCGATCGCGGGATCGAGTGTCAGCACATGAAGTGCGTTGGTGTCACCGACCAGTCCATGACAAATCGCGTGACTTAACCTGCGTCGCACCAGTTCTGTCAGTTGACCCACGTCCTTGCTGTAACGCGCCGCATCGGCGAGCGTCTCGACGATCGCTTCGATATTTCGAATCGGTACCTTCTCGCGCAACAAGCTCTGCAGTACTTTCTGAATGTCGCTCAGCGCCAGGACCGTCGGCACCAGTTCTTCGACAAGGCCGGGCTGCGCACTTCGGACACGTGACAGCAAACGCTCGGTCTCGCCGCGGGTAAGCAAGGTCGCGGATTCGCGGCGCAGTATTTCGCACAGGTGGGTAATCAGAACCGTGCCGCCGTCCACGAGTGTGAACTTCGCGGCAAGCGCGACCTCGCGCTGCCTTTCCTCGATCCAGATCGCAGGCAGGCCATATGTGGGGTCCCGCGTCGGCTCACCGGGTACCGATCGCACGTCGCCCGACGGATGAATGGCGAGCAAGCGCTCGACACGCGCCTCTCCCCTCGCGCGAGGGACGCCGTCCACCAGAATCTCGTAACGATCGGGAGCGAGCTTGCCATTCGCCTTGAATCGAACGGGCGGCAACACCTGACCCAATTCGAATGCATGTTGATTGCGGAATGCCGCAATTCGCTCGTTCAGAAAGCTGTCCGCCTGATCGGCCTGCCTGGCCCAATACGCGCCGAGATGAACTTCGATCGGTTCGACCGCGAGCTGGGCATAGGGATCGGTCTCGGTACCGCGAGCATCGCGCATGTCGCCCGGCTGGTCCGCGGATTCGGGCGGCAATGACGCTTCACGCCGGCGCGCCGCTCGATAGAGCAGCACCGCTACGGTCAACGCAAGGCCGGAGAGCACCGCAGCCGGAAGCGGCGGGATGCCGGGCAACAGAATCAGCCCGCCCAACGCGCCCGCCACGAGTAACAGCGTCTTCGGAAACGACGTGATCTGTCGCGCGACTTCGGCGCTCAGGTTCGCATCGCTTGCGGAGCGCGTCACGATAATGCCGGTCCCCACTGCGATCACGAGCGCCGGAACCTGCGTGACAATCCCGTCCCCGATCGTGAGCAGCGTATATGTCTGCAGGGCCTCGCCCCACGGCATGCCCTGCTGCATCACGCCGATCACGAGCCCGCCGACGATGTTGATCAGCATGATGAGAATACCGGCAATCGCGTCGCCCTTCACGAACTTGCTCGCCCCGTCCATCGCGCCGTAGAAGGCCGCTTCCTTCTCGAGGTTCTTGCGCCGGCGCTGTGCTTCCGCCTGATCGATAAACCCCATGTTCAGGTCCGCGTCGATGCTCATCTGCTGCCCGGGCATGCTGTCCAGCGTGAAACGTGCGGCAACTTCGGAAACGCGCTGCGCACCGTTGGTCACGACCACGTACTGCACAACAATAAGGATCAGGAAGACGATCAACCCGATGACATAGTTGCCGCCAACGACAAACGCGCCGATCGCCGATATCACCTTGCCCGCGTTTCCCGACGACAGAATCAGACGCGTCGCCGCCACGTTGAGCGACAAGCGGAACAGCGTTGCTATCAGCAACAACGACGGGAACGTCGAAAACTCGACCGGCCGCTCCATGTAAAAGGTCAGAAGCAAGACCAGTAGAGCAAAGCTGACATTCGTGAGGATCAGGAAATCCAGCACGCCCGCTGGAATCGGGGCGAACAACACCACCAGCACGCCGAGGACAAGCAGGACCATCACGACGTCGGCATGTCCGCCGAGGATGCGCTTCAACGCGTTCATCGGCTGCTCCGCAGTGGCGCCTGCATGACGCCGGTTTCGTGCGCGGCTCGCCGCCGCGCGAATACCCAGACGATGATCCGGGCTACGGTTGCGTACATCGCCGGAGGAATGTGTTGATCGATCTCCGTTTCACGATATAGCGCGCGAGCAAGCGGGGGATTCGGGACAATCGGGATACCATGACGGGACGCGATGCTTCGCATCACCGCCGCCATCAAACCGCGTCCCTTCGCGACCAATTGCGGGGCCGACATTTCACCCTCGACATAACGCAACGCAACGGCCAGGTGGACAGGATTAGTGA
The DNA here is from genome assembly GCF_000731655.1 of Burkholderia sp. MSh2. NCBI lineage: Bacteria > Pseudomonadati > Pseudomonadota > Betaproteobacteria > Burkholderiales > Burkholderiaceae > Burkholderia > Burkholderia sp. MSh2. The sequence continues at coordinate 35,301 of NZ_JPGM01000074.1, forward strand.
TGACCACGTCGGCACTGCGTGTATGACTGACGGCGAGACTGCGCTTCAGCACGTCACGTCGAAGTTCGCGCAAGCGTCCGCGGATACGCGGATCGCCTTCGCGTTGCTTCACTTCGTCCTTGACCTCACGGCGGCTCATTCTCATCCGCTTCGCGAAACGCCGGCGCGCCAACAGCCAGTCGAACATCGCAAGCAGGAAAAACACCGCACCGACCTTCAGACCAAGCGAAGAAATGTCGTCGAGCAGTGTCTTCGTTTGGCGCATGGCGCCCTGGCCCATCAGCAGATAAAACTGCGGCAACAGTTTCTTGATAGCGAAATAAACCGCGATCGCCAACAACACGAGCTTCAGCAGCAGTCTGAGTGCCTGGTAGATCGACTGGAGGGAGAACAAGCGCTTGATGCCCTCGACCGGATTCAACCGTTCGAAATTCGGTTCGATGGTCGCTGGCGCAACCAGCGGCCCAACCTGCAACAGGTTGCCGATGATCGCGGCAATCACCACGACAGCCAGAAACGGGGTCGCGGCAACCATACACATGCGAATCATCCGCTCCAGGAGTGTCACGAGCAATGCCGGATCCAGCCCGCCGGAACCGGCCTCGACCATCAGTCCCCGGGCAAATGCGAACACCTGGCGCCAAACTGGCCAAGCCTGCGACGATGCATACAGCATTGTCGCAATCAGCACGATTGCCAGCGACAGGTCGCGACTCTTCGCAACCTGTCCTTGCTCACGCGCCTTCTTCAGCTTATGAGGCGTCGCGGCTTCGCTGCGATTTTGTTCAGCGTCGGCCATGTAAGCCCCCATCAACGCTTACGGCGCCAAACCATTCGTCCCACGTGTGATAAAGCGTCCCGTAAATACGCAACATCGCTGCGCCGTTTCCCACGATCCAGAACGACAGGACAGCCAGCCCGATCAGGATCTTCACGGGCAACCCCATCGACAGCATGTGCATCTGCGGAACGCTGCGCGACAACAACGCAAGCGCGAACTCGATAATCAGCATGCAAAAAACGATCGGAGAGACCAGCGAAAAGGCAAGACCCAGTATTTCGGCCGCCTGGGCCAGAATGGGAGTCACAGCCGCATCCAGCGGCCACGGCGCCCCGAGTGGAAATCGACGCACGCTGTAGGCAATACCCCTCAACAGCATGTGATGACCGTCTACGAGAAAAAAAACGATGACTGCAGCCTGATTGAATATCGTCGTCAGCACCGGCACGACTGCATTGGTGCTTGGATCAAAGACTTGTGCAAGACCGAAGCCGATCTGAATGTCCAGAATCCGGCCGGCAAGAGAAAATACGGCGAACGCCAGGTGGACGGCAACGGCCAATGTCGCCCCAAATGCCATTTCCGAAAGAATCCAGCCGAATACAATATCGCCACGAATAGCGTCGGCTGCCGAGGAACCGCTTGGCGTGAGCGCACCCACACCCGGTGAGGCAGAAGTCAATCCCGTGGCCAGACCGATCACAATCAGCAGACGTGCCGGCCCCGGCACGTTGACTACGGTCAACAAAGGCGTAAACAGAAATGCGGCGCCGATGCGAATCGACAGTAACGTCACTGTGACGAGCCAATCGCTACTCAGCCCCCAGGCGGACAGGGTATTCGACATGATTATCGTCCGCGCTCAGAAGAGACTGGGAATACTTATCCAAAGGCGCGACGAAAACTGGGCCATCTCCCGCAACATCCATGCCCCAATCGTCGTAAGGACCAGCATCGCCGTGACGAGTTTCGGAATGAATGTCAAAGACATGTCTTGGATTTGTGTGACGACCTGAAAAACACTGACGATCAGCCCAACCAGCAATACGCTCCCCAACACCGGCGCGCAAACCAGCAACCCGGTCCAGAAAGTTTCCCCGAGCATATGTAAAGCGATATCCGGATTCACCCAAGCCCCCAATTCGATGTATGTGAGATTTTTTATTACAACCCAATCTCTACATTTCGTACTACAAATACACCACCGAGTAATTTCTTTCTATTTAAACTATCAAACCAGCAAATCGACCCAAGCGCATATGTTTCAGAATGTAACCGCAGATCATTGATGTAAACATGAATTAATTCACATCTAACACAATTTAACAATTTGTCTTTCGGAGCGAAAGATTAATGAAGGTTATTTGTATTACTTCGAAAAAGTATCGTAATACCCGAATATCAAAATAAAATAATTTTATGAAAATAAGATTTTTATGTTTTATTTGTTGATAATTGACCAGCACTTTGAGTCGTTTTGTTTTGAAACAACATTCCCCATCCGCCAGGCCTGATGGGTAACCGGTCGGCCATGCTTGACGGTGTCCCGCCGGTTTTCCGCGAGGTTCGGAAGTAGAAACCAAACGGCCATGGCCAACCGCTGCGTTGGCGTACATCCGCCCAAGACCATGTCCGGGCGCTCGTGAGTAAGTCCGCATCCAATCCGTCGCGAAGCGCAGGACGTGGTTCAACTCTTCCCGGTGGGGCTGCGATAGCGATTTGTACCGCACGGTCCGGTTAGCTCACTCGACATACGCGTTCTGCTGGGGCTTGCCCGACTGGATGTATTCGAACCTGATGCAGTACTGCCGGACCCATTCGATGATCGCCGCGCTCAGGTACTCAGGCCCGTTACCGCACCGAATCGCTTTTGGTCAGCCGCGCCATCCAACGATCTGCCGCAGCGCACCGATCACGCGTCCCGGTGGCAATGAGGTCCATCTCGATGCCGAGCACCTCGCGGTTGAAGTCGTCGATCATGTTGAACAGCCGGATACGGCGTCCGTCGGCGGTTGGTCGTGCATGAAGTCCATCGACCAGAGCTGCTAACGGCGCACGGACGCAGCCCGGCCATGAAGAGACAATCGACGACATCTGCCACATCGTCGACAATCCGGGAGTCGTCAACGCAACCGCTCAGACGAAAGGATCCAGGGATGTCAAGCGCGACCCGCGAACGTAGTGCGCAGCTTTGGAAGCTCGCGCTGTCCGACTGCGCCCACCGGGCTATCGCCCAGTCGGCCGATTTGCGCCACATACAGCATGGTGACGCATCGGCGCTTGGGCTGCTTTTCTTTACGGCGTTTCACGGCACGATCGACGATATCGGGCAGACGGAAGCTCAGTATGCGTCAAAGGCCACGGCGATCCTTGCGGGACAGTACGGCCAATGGATCTCCGAGGCATCGTGGACCGTTGAGCAGACGGGTGGCCTTCAGTCGGCATGCCTTGTCTGCGACTATCAGGCTTATGGATGTCCGGTTATCGCTGTCATAGCCAGCGCCCCCGGCAGCCAGAGGTTGGGCGCAGCCGGAGCGTTGCTTGACGCCGCATTGGCAAAACTATCCGCGCTCGGCCATTCGGAATGCAGTGCAATGATTACCAACGGCAATGTAGCTTCGGAGCGTCTATTCAGAAGTCGCGGATTCTCGCCGCACACCCGCAGCCGTAATTAGGCGACAGGACTCGAAGCGTGAACAATGTGGTTTCTTGAGCGACTAGCATATCGACATGAATTCATGCTGCCTTCGACTTCGTGAGCACTTACAGACTGATGTTGACCGGTTTTGCGAATTTCAGATGAATTTTCTGGTAGCACGCTATGTGTCATGGCTTCCGCGAGCAAGATAGGAATGCAAGAAGGCTCTGGCCGACGCAATAGCGCAGCAACAATCCGTGAAGCGTGCAAGGTTCTTCTACGCCGTTGAATGTCCGTACGAGAACGAGATGATTGGAAGTGTTGGGCATACGCTTCGCGGTTCGGATGCGGCTGATTGTGGATGGTTCTTGTTACCGGCCTATTGGGGAAAAGGCCATGCGGTGCAGGCAGTTCGTGAGCTACTCATGCTTGCGTTTGGTGCAGGTGGAATCACGAGGATGACAGCCTGGTGCTCGGTCGAGAATCAAGCCTCTGTTCGCGTAGCCGAAAAATGTGGATTTCGCCTGACTTCGCAGATTCAGAGTCGAGCGTGCTTCGAGATCCGGACGGAGGAGTTCCATTGCCTGGAGAAATATGACTAGGGCGCTCACATTGCAAATGACTCGGATCGGACCAAGCCTGCCGTGTATGTCCACTGACGAGAACGTCGAATAGTCATACATGGTCGGAAGTTGCCACCGGCTCGGCTGATCCCTGGCGATGACTTCGGTGACGGGCCACTTGCCGTGGCCCGTCCGTCGCATCACCGGTACAGCGTCATCCACTGATCGTGAGATACGCGTCTTTGTTCCCGTACATGGAACTCGTCACCGGTGACACCAACGCATTGCGATTGCTTTCCAATTGTGCGGCAGCCTGCGTGTTCCCATCAGCCTTCAGCCTTTTGATCGTGGAGTCGTAAAGCGCGATGGACTCGTTATAGGCTAACTCGCAGGTCTTTCCGGCGATCATGGCCAGGTCAATCGCGATGTCGCAGCTACAGAACGCCGGTGATTCCTCTACGTTGATGATAAACGGCAAGTTGTACCCAAAAAATGCCACGGCACCTGCAGTCACCATTGCCCTTCCCAGGCCGGGAGACGAATCTGTTCCCGCAGCGCCGGTATTGCAGGCGAAGAAGTGGATGATTCTCCCGCTGACTTCCTGTGCGGAGAATTTCGCCGCACCGAACGTCGCAAGTACCTCCTCAAGCGGACCATCGTTCCCGCTCACATACCAGCCCATCAGGTAGGTCGGCTTGCCGTGCCCGGCGCCACTTACGTACCCCTGGGCAAAGCCCGACATCGCGTCGGCGACTTTGGCGCGTTTCATCTGTTCGCCCACCAACTGCTGCTGAACCTTGTTGAAGGTGCTCGCGGTAACCACCGGGTAAAGCTTCTTCTTGCGTTGCTTGTATATGAGTTGCGTTGCCCGATCGGCTTCAACGTTGGCGTCCATCAGCAGCAACTTGCCCGCGGCGACCACGAAGCCGGCCATCCCGGCGGTCTGTGCAGTGGCAACAGGAAGATTGCCTGTATCGAACACGGTGAGAGCCTGATTTGCAAGACTGGCCTCAACGCCCGTAAAGGCCACGAGGCCGGCTAATACGGCAGGTATGGCAGCACCACCGGAGGCTACGATCACACCGGCCACGACGGCACCAGTGATAACGCCCACGGCGACCGCAGCGATCGTATCCCACAAACTCCACGAAAGTTGCGCCCGCGCAGTCATCCCATCCGTTACCGCGTACCCATGTCCACTCACGCCCTGGAACAACGGCGCAAGCGTCTGCTCACACGTTTGCACCACACGGGAGGTCGGGACCGTTTGCGTGAAAAGATGAAATGCCGTCTTGGACGGAGCGGTTACCCGCACAGTCCATTTTCCGGCTATAGGGTTCGTAACCATGACGGCCCAAGGTTGGCCGTTGCGGGTCAGGACAAACAGGCCGTCCGTGTTCGCGTCCTGGTTGTAGGCATTCCCGAGCGGATCGGTGAGGACCACCTGCGCCCCAACGGGAAAGGCGGGAACGTCCTGGTTTGCCAGAATCGACATGCCGAAGGAACGCGAGCCCGTTGGCACTGATACATCACGAGCAAGCGTCACCGTCATGTCCGGCGTGTTCTGGTCCGGCATATTTGCGATGGAGCAGAACGTATAGGCATTGTCCCCCGCTACCCACATGCAGTGCAGGCAATACTCATAGGTGACAGCACCCACACTGCGAGCCGGATTCCGATGGGGTGACAGGTCGGCCGTCGTGTCATCGAGTGTCCAGTAACCCTGAAGATTTGCCTCCGAGCCGGTAATCCGGGCAAATGCGGCGCTAACAAGCAGGTCGCCCCTTAGCGCGGTATTCCAAACGCTCACGTTCATCAAATTCCCCAGGAACTGATTGTGCGGCTCCTGATACTGCTGAGTACAACCGATTGTGAGCGGCAGGTTGTTGTTGACGTTCAACGGCGGCGCTGCATTGCCGGAGGCCGTCACCGAAACGGCGACTCCATCGATGAATATGGAAAGCTGCGCACCGGTTCGGATCCCTGCGATCGTATGGCAGTCTCCATCCAGAATCGACGACGGAGCGGAAACGACCTGGTAATAGCCGAAGCCGTTGTCGGTCGCAAACTTCACCGAGCCGTCCGGATTGACGACAAGCAGGAACCCGCCGTTGCCCGAACCACCCGCGGCGCCCTTCCGCGCGACAGCCGTTCCGCCTTTGACCGAGCTGATCATGGTCATGACGGTGAAGTCACCGGTTCCAAAATTGAAAGCTTCGCTCGGCGCAGTCTGAAGAGAGGCGCCGGCCACGAGGTGTGCACGATACATGTTATGGGTTCCCTTGCTGTGCGGCTTCTTCGTGAGTCATCTCAATGGCGCGCAACTCAACTTCCATGAGATGCCGGCCAATATCGCTTTGGGCTTCCAGCTCTCGAATCGCTTTGTCGCGATCGACGGTGCCCTCGGTTCCGTAAACGATGTCGCTCCATTCCCCCGCAAGCCAACGGGCTTTTACGAGGGAAATCTTCTGGGCGACTGACAACTGCGCAGGGGGCAGTACGGCGCTCGGATCCCGCCGGCATTCGGCAAGAGTCAGAATGGCTCCGGACGCTTTATGAAGGCCCGCGGGCAACTGCAAATGACGTGCTAGCGCTTCGTGCCTCATACGCTCGACTCCTTACGCCCCGACAGACTGGATAAATATTTCCTCATGATTCGTCATCCTTATTGTTTACCATTGATATGGTATCGACTTCATTATTTACAGGAAATGTTGCCCGGACAATCTGATACGTTTTTGTGACGCGATGACACTAAAAGCACTCACACTGTGTGATTTTGAATCCAGATAGTCAAGCGTGACACTGATGAAATCCAGTGATTTTTGATTAAACCGGTGAACCACTATTTTAGGGGCTGATCGACGCGGTTTGCGCTCTCAAAGCTTCTATAGAGTTACCGGCAGCAATTGAGTGTCACGGACTGGAAGTTGGCGTGCGCTCTCGCACAAGCCTGACAACACCAGGCTGCGGAGCGGGTATGCACAAAACCACTGCGTACGCGAAGTTTCGAAGGCGAGCAATTTTGCTGCCACCATTGGCAGCATTCCGGCGCGGCCGTGGGACCTACTTGCTCACCATCAAATCCGCCCGATAGATTGGGGCAGAATCAGTGATTTACGTAGGGACATAAGGCAACATTCGAGAAAGACGAGATGCAATGCTCGATGTCATTTCCAATAATCGAACAATTATCCAAATCGATGATCGATGGTTGCATTTGGTTTTGTTAATTATCGCACGTTCTATTTTGCATAAAATCTTCTACTCCCGGCTATCGAATCTCCGTCACCATGCCAAATCGCCTATTCCCAAGGCCTGCCTACATTCGATGAAACGTGTTTACATCGTGTCTTTTGCACGGCGCTGTCGCATAAATCAGGCACGAGGACGCAGTGGTGCCTTTGTTCATGTCTCACTCGATGTCGATGCGGACGGACTGCGGGCGGGCGTGTTCAGGTGGGCTTGCATGGTCGCCGTGCTTCTCCTTTCCGGGTGGTTGAGCGGCTTGCGACGTGATGTCGTGCAGCCGATGGAAAGGAGAATACGAACAGGGAGATATTTACGAATTGGAAGTGTTCGAAACCCACCATTGCACAATTGCAATGATGGGTGGCCGCTTCATTGCGGCTTTGACCATCGCCACGCGGGATCGGAAAGATGCTCGGCGAAGTAATCGGATAGCGCCGCCACCTTCGCAGGCCGTGCACGCGCCGACGGCGTGACGAAGTACAGACCGCCCTTTGTCAGCGACCAGTCCGTGAGGATCGCTTCGAGGCGGCCATCGGCCAGATACTCGCCCGCGATGAATTCGGGCAGTTCGGCGATCGCCAGGCCCTCCAGCAACGTGGGCACCAACGCATCGGAATTCGTCACGCGCAGTGGGCCGGTCGGCATCACCGGTTCCTCCTCGCCCGCGTCGTTCGTGAAGCGCCAGACATCGCTACGCGCCCGATACGCGTACGAAAGGCAGGGCCGGTCCGCCAGTTCGCGCGGGTGAGCGGGCCGCCCCTCGCGCTCCAGATATTCCGGCGACGCCACCACATATTGCGTCACCGGGCACAGCCGCCGCGCCACCAGCGACGAATCGGGCAATGCGGCAATGCGCAGCGCGGCGTCGAAGCCATCGGCGACCAGATCGACCGATGCATCCGATAGATGCAGGTCGATCGACACCTCCGGATACGCGCGAAAGAACCCCGGCAGCAGCGGCGCGACCCAGCGCAGCCCGAACGACATCGGCACCGCCAGGCGCACCAGCCCGCGCGGCTGCACCGACATTTCGCGCGCCGAGTTCTCCGTTTCTTCCGCCTGGCGGTAGATCTCGCCGGCCTTCTCGCAGATCGAGCGGCCGAACTCGGTCAGCGAAAGCTGCCGCGACGTGCGGTTGAACAGCCGCGCGCCCAGCCGGTCCTCCAGACGGGCCACGCCGCGCGAGACCGTCGCCACCGACACCCCCATCGCACGCGCCGCCGCCGCGAACGATCCCTCCTCGGCGACCTTCGCGAACATCGCGAGTCCTTCGAAATCCGGCAGTCTCGGCATGTCCCCTCATCTTTTCATTTATGCAACGTTGGATTGCAATCAATTCTATTTCGAAAGGATTGGGCCGTCGATATTCTTCTCACATCGCAGCACGCAACACCGAACCAGCCAACGCCCACTTCTACCGAACGAAACGAAAGGAGCACTACCATGACACGCAAACTCGACAACAAGATCGCACTCGTTACCGGCGCAACCAGCGGCATCGGCCTCGCCACCGCCCAGCGCTTCGCCGCCGAAGGCGCGCACGTCTACCTCACGGGCCGTCGTCAGGCCGAACTCGACGCCGCCGTGAAGAGCATCCGCGAAGCGGGCGGCGAGGCGACCGGCGTACGCGTCGATTCGACGAAGCTGAACGAGCTCGACGCGCTGTATGCGCAGATCAAGGAAGAACAGGGGCGCCTCGATGTGCTGTTCGCCAACGCAGGCGGCGGTTCGATGCTGCCGTTCGGCAACATCACCGAAGAACACTTCGACGACACCTTCAACCGCAACGTGAAGGGCGTGCTGTTCACGGTGCAAAAGGCACTGCCGCTGCTGGCCAAGGGCGCGTCGGTGATTCTCACGGGTTCGACGGCAGGCAGCGCGGGCACGGCGGCGTTCAGCGTGTACTCGGCGTCCAAGGCTGCGGTGCGCTCGTTCGCACGCAACTGGATTCTCGACCTCAAGGATCGCCAGATCCGCGTGAACACGATCAGCCCGGGCGCGACCCGCACGCCCGGCCTGCTCGATCTTGCCGGTGACGATGCTGCCCAGCGCCAGGGGCTTGCCGATTACCTGGCAGCTCAGATCCCGATGGGACGCCTCGGCGAGCCCGGCGAGATCGCAAGCGCGGCGCTGTTCCTGGCCTCGGACGACGCGAGCTTCGTGAACGGCATCGAATTGTTTGTCGATGGCGGCCAGCAGCAGATCTGAGTGTGGCCCGGGTGCGGTGGACGCGGTCTTTGACGCTCGCCAATCCGCACCCGGCTCACTCGAGCCGAACTCCGTCATGATTGAACATCGGGCTTTTTTGCACTTGGCACATTCCGGCACGGCGGAGTCGACGTGATCCGCTTTAGGAATTCTGGACCGATCCGAGCGCGAGTTTTGCGGCAAACTTGACCCTGAACCAGGAGGTGGTTTGTCATGAAACGGAAACGCTTTTCGATCAAACAGATTGTGGCGGTACTGAAGCAAGCCGAACTGGGCATGCCGGTGGCGGATGTGATTCGGCAGGTCGGTATTTCGGAACAGACGTTCTATCGGTGGAAGAAGCAATACGCCGGGATGCAGTCTGATCAAGTGCGCGAACTTAAGCAGTTGCAGGAAGAGAACGCGCGGCTGAAGAGGCTGGTCGCCGAACTGAGCTTGGACAAGGCCATCTTGCAGGACGTTGCATCAAAAATGTATGGTCCGCTCCGCGCTGAGGAGAAACGTGGTGGATTTCGCGCTCGGCACGTTTCGTGATTTGTTCGTAGGTCGGATTCGTCATAGGTCTCTCTGCTTGCATGTAGAGATTCGGTGACGACGCACTCAAAAGCCGTATTGGTCGTCGCCCCAGCGCCGCAGCACCTGGTAGAAGTGCAATGCCGCTAATGGGAGTTAGCGGCATTGAAAGTGCGCCACAAAATTCGGGCCGCATCCGGGTACGAGCCATTGCTGCGTGAGCCGCCGGTGGAAGTGAGCGACTGTTCCGGTAGCTTCATTGGTTGCTCCTGCTTTCCGGTTCAACTGCGTCTCGACGATCGAGCAGTCCCAGTCGCTCGGCTCGATATCAGTGGCGATCGTGCGGGTTCACAGCTTGTCCGCCTCAGACGCGACGCGCGTCTCAGAGTGGCGGCCGGCTGCGATCGGCCAATATCGGCCCTTCGACACGTTGAGCAAAATCGTCGACAATATCTGGCACGTTTTGATCGTATCGGCAACCAACCTTGGTTCGAGGAGCGACGATAAAAAGATGCCACAAACGATCTACTGTTGGCGCTGCAAAATGGATGTACCGATGCTCACCGAAGACGAGTGGCAGTTGGCTAATCCGGAAGCGTTGCTTGAGCAGATAAAGCAATATCGAAGAGAGACGGGGGCATCTTTAGCGGAGGCCTATCGGAACAACACGGGTCTTCCGGCTCTGGTGGCCTACGAACACATTACAGGATTCCGTGAGAGCAATGCAAACGCATTGATGCATCACCGCCTTAAGCTATACGGTCCTGCATGCACTGCTTGCGGTAAACCGCTTCGCACGCCTATCGCGAGCTTTTGTGCCGCGTGTGGCGCAAGTCGTGCAGACTGACTCACATTATTTGTGACTGCATTCACGGCAGAGTTGCGTATTTGAACGGCTGTTTTGCGGGACCGTCAATGACGCAATCGGGTCGACAAGGGAAGTTCGCGTCGAGATCGGGCAGGCGGCTAATGGGCGTCGGCCGAACTTCCGGGTTCGGCCAGATGCGGCCGTTCGACACAGACACTGGCACCGCCCCTGTTGGCGACGGCGCGATGGATTTGTGGGTGGCGCTCGACAAGGTGTTCCCGCAGGTCCGTCATCAGCGTTGCTGGTTCCACAAGATCGGCAACGTGCTCAACGTCATGCCGAAATCGCAGCATGCCAAGGCAGCGCTCGCAGAGATCTGGAACGCGGCGACGCGCGCGGACGCGATCATCGCATTTAACCAGGTCGTCGACACCTATGCGGCCAAATATCCGAGGGCCATCGAGAAGCTGGCAAAGGGTCGTGCCTCACTGCTCGCGTTCTACGACTTCCGGGCCGAGCATTGGCAGCACGTGCGGACCACGAACCCGATCGAGTCGACGTTCGCGACGGTACGTCACAGCACGTCGCGCACGCGCAACTGCCTGTCGCGCGCGACGTTCCTTGGCGTGCCGATCATGCTGATCGAAGCAACTGAACAGTCGTGGCGGAAAATTCTCAGTGCCGACAGGATCGAGCTGCTCCTGAAGGGCGCGCCCTTCAAAGACGGAATCCCTGTGATCGAGAGCACGCCAGCTCCTCAACCGCTGGCCGCCTGATCATGCGAACCAGTCCGCGCACACCAGATTTGACAATCGCTTTGAGGTAGTCGCGTAAGATCTAGGAGCGCTCCGAAACCGCCGCAATCGCTGTTGCCTTGCACCGCCCAACTGACAAAAGAATTGACCATGATTATTGATGGAAAATTGAAGCTGCTTGTTCGCGTACTGATTACGGGCTTTGCGATGTTTCGGTTTGTGACGTCCAGCTACGCTGCGGATGCGGGCCGGGATTGCAAAGGGGACGTGACCGTTCTGTTTCTTGCGAATATCGACCATGGGAACGGAATGACGCCCGACCAGGCATTCGAGCAACTTTCTCCAACGTGGCAGGGCGGCGAAGACGAGGATGAAGTTGATTGGGGCCGGCTTAAGCGGCTGATTCATCTTGCGTACGCCGACCGCACATATAGTCAGTTTGGCAGCGAGAGTTTTGCCACGCGCATGAGCAACACCTGCGGGACGAAAAACAGCTTTGACCCCTTCAATTGGAACGGCAAGTTTCCACCGGGGTACTCACATTGATTGGTGTTCTGCGTAAGCGATTTGAAGGCTGTTCGGGTATTGTTAGGTTGACGCCGAAGTCGAAAATACACTGGAGTTCGGTGTCGTTAAAAGCTGGCTCCGGCACTCCAAGCTACTGGTAAAACCAAATTTCGACGGTTATAAACATAAACTGCAATAGAACGCGCACGGCCGTGTGTTTGCTCGCGCTCTTATTCTTGCCAAAGGTTGGAGCGCAAGGCGTGAGGACCGAGACGTTGCCTTGGCACCGAAGCCATCAAGTACTTTCCTACGGTAGCTGTGGATGTGCCGATAGTTGCTGGGTCGCGACGTTACGCGATACTCGGACTCACACAAAGGTGGCAACCTTACGCTGTGATTGCGCGGAGGCATTTTTTTCCAAGAGTAACGGGAAGGAACAGGTATACGCCCAAACCTGTGCGGCCTTTGAGGGCAATGACAAATTCGGCCGTATTGTTCAAACCATGGAAGCTTTAACGCGCTAACACTGGGATAGGCCCGCTATACAGTGCAACGTTCGTGGCGAATGCTTTGAACGTCCGTTTTGCGAAAACACGACCATCCTTTGTGGGTCGCAAGCAATGCCGCGACCGGCAGAGATCGGCCAGGAAGCGTCACTCGCACCTTCTGTTGAATCGGCAGTTGCATGTCACCTCCGGGACCCATAGCGGACAATAGATAAGCAACGCGTACCCGCTATATGACAGGAACATCATCTCGTTCCATTGCAGTCGCAATGATCGACCAGGGGTCTTAACCTAAGCATGAATTGACTAGCGCAGCCACAGTAGGATTGTGGTCTGCCTTCCGCCACACCAATGAGACGTCGTATGGCACCGGCGTCCCGCTGCCGACGAGTCGCCTGAAACTCACGCCACCCGCCTCCGCTGTCGCGAGCGGCTCCGGCACAAGCCCAACACCGAGCTTCGCCGCCGCGAGCCCGATAATCGTGTCCATTTGCATCGCACGTTGTACAACGCGCGGAGTGAATCCGGCTATAGCGCACGCGTTGAGGATCGTTGCGTACAAGCCAGGCCCCTCCGTGGGAGGAAAAAGTATCCATGGCTCGCGTGCAAGCGACGCGAGTGATATGGGGCGTCCAGACGGCTTGGCCAGAGAGTGTTCCGTAGATATGACGGCAACCATGCGACTCTTCAACAGCTTGCGCTGTGCAATCCGCAGTCCAAACTCCGAGCCAAGAGGTAGCACCACGATCCCGGCGTCGAGGCGATCTTCGTCGAGCGCAGTCAACTGCTGTCTGGTAGTCGCCTCAGTCAGATCAAGTGCCACACTGGGATGCGTCTGTCGAAAGCGCGAAATCAAGGGCGGCAGCACGTGCCGCGTAGCGCTCGCCACGAAACCGATCCTGATGGAACCGATAAGCCCATGCGCCGCCCGCCGCGTGAGCTCGACGGTTCGCTGTGCCTGCTCCAGCGTTCTGCGCGCCTCGTCACGGAAAACCTCGCCTGCCGCAGTCAACGACGTTACACGATTGCCGCGTTCCAGCAAACGTGCGCCCAATAGTGATTCCATTTGCCTGATTGCCGCCGTCAGTGGTGGCTGGGCCATGTTGAGTCGCTCGGCGGCGAGCCGATAATTCATAGTCTCCGCGACTGCCAGGAACTGTTCGAGTTGTCGAAGGGTGAGGATAGCCATACGACAAGAGTATCAGAGGACACATTCAATCGTATTGGACGTATCGCGCTTCCAGCTTTAATTTGTACGGAATCGAACGGAGGCAAAAAATGGCGGAGCAAAAACATGCAATCGTGACAGGCGGTGCGAGTGGCATAGGCTTGGGCATCGCGCGCGCATGCGTCAGCGCTGGCTATCGTGTGACGATCATCGGGCGAAACGTCCAACGGCTTCAAGAAGCCATCGCGACGCTGGGGCCCACTGCGACCTACCAACGTGCCGACATTGCAAAGCGCTCGGATGTCGAGACCGCGCTTGCTGGCGTTGGCTGCGTAGATCTGCTGGTTAATGCAGCAGGGTTTATACGTCCCGTAAGCCTAGACAGCGCGCTCGACCAAGCAGAAGTGGAGTGGGACGCCGTGATCGAGACTAACCTCAAGGGTAGTTTTTTAATGGCGCACAGTGTCGCGCGACGGCTGCCTCGTCCGGGTGGGCGGATCGTCAACATCAGTTCGATCGGCGCGCAAACAGGCGGTAGCCGCCCGGGGGGGCTAGCCTACGCTGCAGCGAAGGCCGGTTTGCACGGCCTGACGTTTGCGCTCGCGCGAGAATTGGCACCGCACGGCTGCACGGCCAACGCGATCGCTCCTGGCTTCATCGCGGGGACCGGATTCACCGGGTCGTGGCCCGAAGAGCGCGTCGCTGCCATCGTCGCTGAGACGCCTGTTGGCCGGCCCGGCACGCCGGACGATGTTGCCGCTGCGGTGCTCTGGCTAGCATCGGAAGCTGCGAGTTTCGTGACCGGTGCTGTGATTTCCGTCAATGGAGGCTGGCGAATTGGCTAAGTGATTACAGCCACCTGCGTTGAATTTTCCGGCACTTCAGTACTCTCACGAATGTCTCATCGGACCCAGCATGAGTCGGCGTCGGCTCGGAACACTGACAGACCGCTTCGGGTCGACTGCGGTCCACCACATCGGGCGGCAGTCGGCCAATCGACTCGATCGCCTGGATCGTCGACGATTTGCATCGTTGCCGTAGGCGCATCCGACGATGCATTCGTGATATCGTGATTTCAGAATCACCGCGTCCAACCATCTACCGTGAAGCGGGAAAACCAAGGCCTGATGCATACCGTCAATATTGTCCGAAATCGCCCGGATTTTCGATGTTTCATCGATCTCCTGTACGGTCGCGATCGAAATGTAGACACGGATGGGAACTCGTATCCGGTCAACAGCAGACTCTGGACGCGCTTGTACATACGTGACAGGGAAAGCAACGCCCCTTGTGTCGAGATTTCAGCAACCAAAACCGATCCCGCCATCTTTTCAATCACATCAGACTCTCCGGAATTGGAAGAGTTGGCTGCAGTCTATAGTCTCTAGCTTCAAGTGCAACGCCTTGAATCGAGTAAGGTGTTGCGATGAGGAAGTACAAGCATCTGAGCGCGGAAGAACGCGCGGTCATCATGATTGAACATCGAAACGGTAGCAGCACGAGAGCCATCGCACGACGGCTCGAGCGAAGTGCCTCGACGGTTTCCCGCGAACTCGCCCG